>NZ_CP157390.1:3446991-3760354 GCF_040050925.1 Leifsonia sp. NPDC080035
TCCCGCTCGGCATGCAGCGAGCCTCCGCGGAGCGCGTGGGCGGCACCTGGCGCCGGACGTTGCCCACGGGCCACCTGCCGATGCTCGAGGACCCGGCGGGATTGGCCTCGGCGATCGCCGCGTTCGCCGCGGCGGTTCCCTCTCCCTAGCCGCCCGGGTTCTCGACGGGGGTGCCGTCGGGATCGGTGCCGGTCGCGGGGTCGACCGTCTCGGGGTGCGAGGGCGACGTCGGATGATCCGGGCCCGGCCCGCCCGGCTTGCCCGGGCGCTCGTCGACTGTCGTGTCGTCAGCGGTCATCGGCGCCGCCGCCCGACGCGGTGTCCTCGCCGTCGTCCGGCTGCTCGCTCTGGGTGCCGGAGCCGTCGGGCAGCTCCTCGGCGTTCGGTCGGTCCTTCTCGTCTGCGGTCATCGTCCACCTCGTTCCCGGCCTCGGTGCGGCCGTCGCGCGACACTACGCCGCGGCAGCGGAGGCCGCCAGGGGTGCACGGCGCGACCGTCCCCGTCCGGTACGTCGCGCACCTGTTCGAGCAGGGTCAGTCGTGCCGAACGGGGTCGGCCGCGGCCCAGACCGGCGCGCACAGGTCTTCGACGCGGTCGCAGGTCACGGCGAGCGACGTTGGCGCCGCCTCCGCGGCGTCCACGATCCCGTCCAGCGCCCGGAGACCGGCGCGGTCGAGCAGGCGCTTCTCGTTGGTCACCCACTCCCCTCGCGCCGCCAGTGCCGCGTGCGCCGTCTGCAGGGTCGCGACGGTCAGGGTGGCGAGGCACTGCGCCTGGCGCCCGGCCGCGGCGTGGGATCGTGCGTACGCCGCGTGCAGGCGCGCGGTGTTCGTCCAGACGGCCGGTGCGGCGCGGCGGAGCGCCGCCGGGTAGGACGGACGCGGTAGGTCGCCGATCAGCACCTCGGCGATCGCGAGCTCGGCGAGCAGGATGTACCCGGGGATGCCGGCGAGGTGGAAGGAGAGCGGCTCGATGCGGACGCGACCCGCCTCGGCGTCCGCGATCTCCCGGTCGACGACGTCGAGGTCGCGCCAGTGCAGGTCGACAGGGACGCCGTCGACCCGCAGCCAGGCGCCTCCATTGAAGACGCCGCCGCCCCAGGCGCCCAGCTCCGACACCTCGCCCGGATGGCCGAGCGCCCGCACACCGGCCGGGTCGAAGGCTCCCCGGTAGTACACCCCGAGGTCCCAGTCGCTGTCCGCGCGCGCGTCTCCGCTCGCCCGGGAGCCGCCGAGCGCCACCGCCTGCACGCCGGGCAGCTCCGCCAGCCGGTCGACGAGTCGTCGCAGGGCATCGTCCATCCGGCGATGCTAGCGCGCCGGCCGGACTGTGTCAGGCTGGACGCGTTGCTGACCGCGGAGCACTCCACCGCCGCGGCCAGGCTGGCCCGCCGGGAGATCGGCGGAGGGTTCGAGGTGGCGCTCGGCCGGAGTGCAGCCGCCGCGGATGCTCTCGCGGCGCAGGCGCCTCCCTCCGTGCATCGCATCCCGACGGACGGCCGCACTGTTCGCGAGATCGCGGAGGAATTGGTGGCCCTCTCCGGATGGGCGACACCGTCCGGCGGCTGACGGGAACCGCCGGTCGGCAACACGCAGCGCGGGACCGAGGCGTTCTCGCGGACGCACTGGCCGACCGGACTCGTGCTCGGTTTCGACGCGCACGCGATGACCGAATGCACGGAAGTCGGTGCAGCATCTCGCGGTCTGAGGCCCCGTGGAACGATCGGTCTTGATATGCACGCATAACGTGTGCGGATGGCGGAATTCGAGATCGCGGTCACCCGGGGCGGGGCCAGGATGCTTGTGCGCGTCGTCGCGGACGACGACGCCGACGCACGGCGCATCGTCGCCAGGGCCATGGGCGATGCCGTGCTGTTCGAGCCGGTCCCCGCCAGGCGCGCGACGGTCGTCACGGCGCCGACCGGCCTTCCCTTCCTGCTTCAGGCGTCGGCGGCGGGGATGACGGCCGTGCTGCTCGGCCGGCTCGCCGCGCTCGCGGAGGCAGAGCGCCGCGCCGCGATCAGCGCGTGCTGACGGGCCGCTGCAGCACCACGTGCATCAGTTTGCCGTCGACGGCGAACCCGTTGCGCTCGTAGAACCGGACGGCCAGCGGGCTGGAGTGCACGGTCACCCGTTCCAGCCCGCGCTCCGCGGCGCGGTCGAGGACGGCGCGGACCAGCAACGCCCCGACACCGGAACTTCGATGCTCCGGCACCACGTACGCGCACTGAAGGTCCCCGGAGAACCGGTCGAACGCCCGGGCGGCGGGCACCCGTCGCACCACCGCGAGCCACATCATCCCGATGACTCCGGCCTCGGCGGTCGCCACGAAGCACTCGTGCGCGCCGCCGGTTCCGCGCGCCCAGTCTGCGAACCGTTCGGCGAACGTCGCGCGGTCCTCCAGCGCCTCGCCGCCGAACTCCTGCAGCGAATCCCAGCGGAGGCCGCCGACGACCGCCCAGTCCTCGTCCCGGCCGGCCCGGATCTCCACATCGGTCATCCGGCCACCCTATTCCCGGGCTCGGTCATCGCACGGGCGACCGCGTCCGGGCGAGCGTGCATGACGACGTGCGGTGCGTCCGCGATCTCGATCATGGTCGCCGTGCGGGCGAGCGCGAGCAGGCTGCGCATCCACGAGGCTCGCGCGATCGGGTCCCGTGCGCCGCGGACGAGCAGTATGGGGGCGGCGATCGCAGACAGTTCCGATTCGAGCCGGTACGCCAGCATCGACGGCAGCACAGCGAGGTACCACCGCGGACCGCAGCGCAGATAGTCGCCGATGACGAGGCGGTTGCTGCGCGGCCGCTCCCGCAGCGTGTCCAGGAACAGCCGCCAGGCGGCCCGGAGCGGCGAGCGGTCGCGCGGCGCCATCACCGGCCCGATGAGCACCAGCCGGGACACGAGGTCCGGCCGGGCGACCGCCAGCCGGCTGACGATCTGCGTGCCCATCGAATGCCCCACGAGGACGCAGGGGCCGAGGTCCCGCTCGTCGAGGAACCGGGCGACGACCGTCGCGTAGTCCTCCACGGTGTACGGCCGGGAGGGTCGCGGAGCGCGGCCGAACCCCGGCAGGTCGATGCCGATCACGCGCCCGCTCGCGGCGAGCGCAGGGGCGAGCCGCTCGAAGTAGCGCGAACTCACGCCGATGCCGTGCACGAGCAGGAAGGTCTCACCGCCCGGCGCCCCGGCGTCGAACGTGACGACGGGCACGGCGGAGGCGGTGCCGGTCTCCGAGCACGCCGCTCGTCCGCGCACGGGCGTCACCGAGCGACGATCGTCAGCACGCTCGCGACGAGCAGCGGCACGGCCATCAGCAGTGCCGCTCCGGCGGCGACACCGCGCCCGAGCAGATCCAGGCCGCTTCCGCCCATCGTCCCGGTGCTCGTCCGTCGCTGCCACGTCATCGCGGTCTCCTTCCCTGCAGGCCGATTGCGCCGCATCCACTCTCCGCCGGCGCGCAGCGCGCCGGGAGGGGCTTGACAGCCACCGGACCCGCACCGGCTGTCAAGCCCTGCCGCGGCGGCGAGGCGGGTGGTTCAGTACGAATGCAGGGTCCGTGCCCTGGGGCCGGCAGGAGGAGGAGCACCATGCTGACGATGTACGAGGGCGTGCCCGTCGGGCCGGAGCTGGAGATCGTCGCGCTCTCGGAACACTCCTGGCGGGTCAGCGACAGCAGGCGGTCCCCGGCGGACGCGGACGGGATGCTCGCGTATGTCGAGCGCGACGCTCACGGTGTCGAGGTCATGCTGCTGCGTCCCGGCCGGGTGGAGACCGTGCGCACCGACTGCCTCGCCGCCGCGCTCGCCCTCGTCGGCTCGCGGATGGAGGACGCGTGACGGCCGACCGGCGGCGATGGGTCGCCGGAGGATGATCGACGCCGAATACGTCCTCCCCCTGCGCTGGGCGGACGACCGGGGTCTGGACGAGCTCGTCGGGTACCTCCGGGTGCTCTCCGGCTGGATCGATGTGACGGTGGTGGACGGGTCCGGGCCCGACCGGTTCTCGGCGCACGCCGCCGCCCTGCCCGCCGGGGTGCGGCACCTGCCGGTGCAGCCCTGGCCGGGGAGGAACGGCAAGGTGGCCGGAGTGGTGACCGGCGTGCGGGCCGCACGCCACGAGCGCGTCGTGATCGCGGACGACGACGTGCGCTACCGGGAGGACGCGCTCGGCGCGCTCGTCGGACGCCTCGACGACGCCGACGTCGTCGCGCCGCAGAACCACTTCGCTCCGCTCCCCTGGCACGCCCGGTGGGACACCGGCCGCATCCTGCTCAACCGCGCGCTCGCCCACGACTTCCCCGGCACCCTCGCGGTGCGGCGCTCGCGTCTTGCCGAGCACGGTTACGACGGCGACGTGCTGTTCGAGAACCTGGAGCTGCTGCGGACGGTGGCCGCCGCCGGTGGCCGTGTGGTGGCGGCGGACGACCTGTATGTCGAGCGCAGACCGCCGACGTTCCGGCACTTCGCCGGCCAGCGGGTGCGCCAGGCGTACGACAGCCTCGCGCAGCCGGTCCGCCTCGCCGCCGAGCTGCTGATCCTGCCGGTCGTGCTCCTCGGCCTGCTCCGGTCGCGGCGCTCGCTGCTCGCGCTCGCCGTCGCGGCGGTCGCGCTCGCCGAGGCCGGCAGGCGGCGCGCGGGCGGCTGCCGCGTGTTCCCTCCCAGCTCCGCGCTCTGGGCGCCGGCGTGGTTGCTCGAGCGCGGGGTGTGCGCATGGGCGGCGGTCGTCCAGCGGGCCCGCGGCGGTGTTCGCTACTCCGACGGCCGCCTCGCGCGGGCCGGGACGCCGCTCCGCGTGCTGCGGAACAAGCATCGGAACGAGCCGCGGAGCGAGCACCGAAACGGCTCCCGCGCAAGCACTTGAACCTCCCGTGGGCCGCGGTCAGGGTCGGAGACATGACACCAGAGATCACACCGCGCGGGCCGGTGAGCGAGGCGCTGCTCGCGGCTCTCGCGACGGAGCCCGACCCCGAGAGCCCCGCCATGCGCCGCGTCGTCGAGGAGGCGGACCGCGCGCTCGCGGCGGCCGGGGACCTACTGACCGACGACGACCTGCAGCTCACCCTGTACGTGATCCACGGCCTCTCCTACGGCGACACCGTCGACGCCGACGATGACTGGGAGTGGGACCCGCAGGTGGTGCTGGTCCGGCGCCGCATCGAGCGCGCCGTGGAGGCGCAGCTGCGCGAGCGCATCCCGCTGGACGACCTGCCGCAGCCGGACGCCGAGTCGGTGGCGGCGTACCTGTTCGAGCTGACCGCCGAGGACGGCGGTCCCAGCCTCTCGCGGTACATCGCCAAGAAGGCGACGGACGAGCAGGCGCACGAGTTCGTCATCCAGCGGTCCATCTACACCCGCAAGGAGGCGGACCCGCACTCCTGGGCGATCCCGCGGCTCACCGGGCGAGCGAAAGCGGCGCTGGTGGAGGTGCAGTCGGACGAGTACGGCGGCGGCCGCCCGCAGCGCATCCACGCGGAGATCTTCGGGCGCACGATGCGCGGACTCGGCTTGGACGACGCCTACGGCGCGTACGTGGACGCGGTGCCCGCGATAACGCTCGCATCCTTCACGACGATGTCGATGTTCGGCCTGAACCGGCGGCTGCGCGGGGCGATCGCGGGACACCTGGCGGCGTTCGAGATGACCTCCTCCATCCCCAACCGGTTCTACGGCAACGGGTTCCGGCGGCTCGGCTACGACGACGCGGTGACCGACTACTACGACGAGCACGTCGAGGCGGACGCGGTGCACGAGCAGATCGCGGGGCGCGACCTGGCCGGTGGCCTCGCCGAGGACCATCCCGAGCTGCTGCCGGACATCATCCTCGGGGCGAAAGCCTGCCTCTACGTCGACGGCCTGGCCGCGGCGCACATGCTGGAGAGCTGGGAGGCCGGACGCAGCTCGCTCCGCGAGCGGGAGCGGGTCGGCGCATGACCAGGGACGAGCAGCCGCCGGAGGTCGTCGTCTGCCCGAACGGTCCCCTGCTGGTCCGCGGCCACGTCGACCTGGTGACGCCGGAGGGCGAGCCCGTGCAGCAGCGCCGGCGCACGATCGCGCTCTGCCGGTGCGGCGTGTCCTCGATCAAACCGTTCTGCGACGGGACGCACAAGGCCGTGCACTTCACGACGGAGGACACGGCGCACTGATCCGACTCCTCCACAGGTGTGGCGTTCGGCGGGGTTATCCACAGGTGGAAGTGCTGGTCGGGGGCGATTTCTGGTCGGTTCGAATGTCGGTGGTGTCTGGTTGGGTTGAACCATGACCAGTACGGAGGCATCCACGACGACGGCGGGGACATCCACCTGCGACGCAACGTCCCCTCCTTCATCCCACCATCACATCGGCCCCCACCGGCAACCACGAAGAGGCGGCCGCATCCGGGTTCCCGAGACGGCGCATGCCGCATGAAGACACCGGGCGTGAAGCAACGCGAGCGGGAATACCCGCTAGGGGTAGGGTGCTACACTGTCCGAAGGATACCCACTGGGGGTATGTCGGAAGGATGGGACGATGAGCGTCAGCGAATACCAGGTGACCGGGATGACCTGCGAGCACTGCGAGCGATCGGTGCGCGAAGAGGTCGGCCGCATCCCCGGCGTCGAGGACATCCGGGTGAGCGCGCAGAGCGGCTCCCTCGTTGTCACCTCCGCCGACCCGCTCGACGACGCGGCGGTGTTCGCCGCGGTCGACGAGGCGGGCTACACCGCGGTCCGCGCGTAGCGTCCGCGCCGGTCGTCGGCGACCTGCTCGTGCGGGCCGACGACCGGCGCGACTGCTGCGGCCACCATCCCACCAGGACACGGGAGCCTGCGCCCACCGGGTGCGCTCCCACGCGAGGAGAGACGTCCATGAGCACAACGGCAACGCCGGGCACCGCGGGATCGAGCATCGAGCTCGAGATCGGCGGGATGACCTGCGCGTCCTGCGCCATGCGGATCGAGAAGAAGCTGAACCGGCTCGACGGCGTGAACGCCACGGTCAACTACGCGACGGAGAAGGCGCGGGTCGCCATCCCCGACGGCTACGAGCCCGCGCTGCTCGTGGCCGAGGTGGAGAAAGCGGGATACACGGCCACTCTCCCCGCACCGCCCGCGGCCGAGGGCGAGGCCGATGGTGAGAGCTTGGGCGCCCCCGCCGACGGCGCCGACCCCGAGCTGAGCGCGCTCCGCACCCGGTTGATCGTCTCCGTGGTCCTGACCGTCCCCGTGGTCGCGCTGGCGATGATCCCCGCGCTCCAGTTCACGTACTGGCAGTGGGCATCGCTGACGCTCGCGGCGCCCGTCGTGGTGTGGGGCGCGTGGCCGTTCCACCGGGCGGCCGCGATCAACATCCGGCACGGCGCCGCGACGATGGACACCCTCATCTCCCTGGGGACGACGGCGGCCTTCCTCTGGTCGCTGTACGCGCTCTTCCTCGGTACGGCCGGGATGCCGGGGATGACGCACCCGTTCGAGTTCACTCTCGCGCGCTCCGACGGCGCCTTCGACATCTACCTGGAGGTCGCGGCCGGGGTCACCACGTTCATCCTGGCCGGCCGCTACTTCGAGAAGCGCTCGAAGCGGCGAGCGGGCGCGGCGCTGCGGGCTCTGCTGGAGCTCGGCGCCAAGGATGTGGCCGTGCTGCGGGACGGCGTCGAGCACCGCATCCCGGTCGCCCGGCTGCGCGTCGGCGACGAGTTCGTCGTCCGGCCGGGCGAGAAGATCGCCACCGACGGTGTCGTCGTCTCGGGGACCTCGGCGGTCGACGCCTCCCTGCTCACCGGCGAGTCGATCCCGCAGGAGGTCGGCCCGGGCGCGACGGTGACCGGAGCCACGCTGAACGCGGGCGGGCGGCTGGTGGTGCGTGCGACGCGCATCGGCGCCGACACCCAGCTCGCCCAGATGGCGAAACTCGTCGAAGACGCGCAGAGCGGCAAGGCGCAGATCCAGCGCCTGGCGGACCGGGTCTCCGGGGTGTTCGTGCCGATCGTGATCGCGATCGCCCTGGGAACCCTCGCGGTGTGGCTGCTCATCGGCGCCGGCCCGGCCGCGGCGTTCACCGCGGCGGTCGCCGTGCTGGTGATCGCCTGCCCGTGCGCGCTCGGCCTGGCCACCCCGACCGCACTGCTCGTCGGAACCGGACGCGGGGCCCAGCTCGGTGTCCTCATCACGGGTCCGGAGGTGCTGGAGAGCACGAAGGCCGTCGACACCGTGGTGCTCGACAAGACCGGCACCGTGACGACCGGGCGGATGAGCCTGGTCGGGACGGTGACCGAGCCGGGCACGGACGCGGACGAGCTGCTTCGTCTCGCCGGAGCACTGGAGGACGCCTCCGAGCACCCGATCGCGCGGGCGATCGCATCCGCGGCGCGCGAAGCCGGTTCGCTTCCCGCCGTGGAGGGCTTCCAGAACGCGGAGGGTCGCGGCGTGCACGGCATCGTCGACGGGCACGCGGTGCTGGTCGGCCGGGAGAGCCTGCTGGCCGACTGGTCCATCGCGCTCGGCCCGGCCGTGGCCGCGGCGAAGGCGGAGGCCGAACGGGAGGGCACGACGGTGGTCGCGGTCGGCTGGGACGGGCGCCCGCGCGGCATCCTCCTGGTCGCCGACACGGTGAAGCCGACGAGCGCGGAGGCTGTGGCCCGACTGCGCGCCCTCGGCCTCGACCCGGTGCTGCTGACCGGGGACAACGACGCGGTCGCGCGGCGCATCGCGGCCGAGGTGGGCATCCAGCGGGTGATCGCCGAGGTGCTGCCCGCCGACAAGGTCGCGGTGGTCGAACGGCTGCAGCGCGAGGGCCGGGCGGTGGCGATGGTGGGAGACGGCGTCAACGACGCACCGGCGCTCGCCCAGGCCGACCTGGGGATCGCGATGGGCGGCGGCGCCGACGTGGCGATCCAGGCGGCGGACATCACGCTGGTGCGCGGCGACCTCCGCAGCGCCGTGGACGCGATCCGGCTCTCCCGGAGGACGCTCGGCACCATCCGGACGAACCTGTTCTGGGCGTTCGCGTACAACGTGGCGGCGATCCCGGTCGCGGCCCTCGGCCTCCTGAACCCGATGCTCGCCGGCGCGGCGATGGCGTTCTCCAGTGTGTTCGTCGTCGGCAACAGCCTGCGCCTGCGCGGGTTCCGCAGCATCGTCCGCTAGTACCGTGAGAGAGCAGAGGAAGGCGACACCATGACCGACCCGCACGCGCACCACCACCAGACCGCAGGCACGCAGGAGCACGACGCGCACGCCGGGCACGACGTGCACGCCGGCCACGACTTGCACGGCGGGCACGACGCGCACGAGATGCACGACGCGCACGACATGCACGCCGGGCACGACGCGCACGCCGGGCACGAGATGCACGCCGGGCACGACGCGCACGCCGGCCACGACATGCACGGCGGCCACGACATGCACGGCGGCCACGGCGACCACGTCGGCCAGTTCCGGCGGCTGTTCTGGATCAACCTCGTCATCGCCGTGCCCGTCGTCGCCACGTCGGGGATGTTCGCGATGATCCTCGGCTACACCGTGCCCGGCTGGGCGGGCTGGATCGCGCCCGTGCTCGGCACCGTGATGTACGTCTGGGGCGGCTGGCCGTTCCTCACCGGCGCGGTCAGCGAGCTGCGGACGCGGAAGCCCGGCATGATGCTCCTGATCGGCCTGGCGATCACGGTGGCGTTCCTCGCCTCGTGGGGGGCGACGCTCGGCCTGCTGGACCACGAGCTCGAGTTCTGGTGGGAGCTCGCGCTGCTGATCGTGATCATGCTGCTCGGCCACTGGATCGAGATGCGGTCGCTGGCGCAGACCAGCTCCGCGCTCGACTCGCTCGCCGCGCTGCTGCCGGACGAGGCGGAGCGCGTGGAGGGCGACGAGGTCGTCCCGGTCTCCCCCGCCGACCTGCGCGTCGGTGACGTGGTGCTCGTGCGCCCGGGCGGCAGCATCCCCGCCGACGGCAGGATCGTGAGCGGCCGCGCCGACATGGACGAGTCGATGGTCACCGGGGAGTCGCGCTCCGTGTCCCGCGGCGAGGGCGACCCGGTCACGGCGGGCACGGTGGCGACCGACTCCGGCATCCGGGTGGAGGTCACCGCAACCGGAGACGACACGGCGCTCGCCGGCATCCAGCGCCTGGTGGCGGAGGCGCAGAACTCGTCGTCCCGCGCCCAGCGGATCGCCGACCGCGCCGCCGCCCTGCTGTTCTGGTTCGCGCTCGGGGCAGCGGCGATCACCGCGGTCGTCTGGACGCTGGTCGGCAGCCCGGACGACGCGGTCGTCCGCACGATCACCGTGCTCGTGATCGCCTGCCCGCACGCGCTCGGCCTCGCCATCCCGCTCGTCGTCTCGATCGCGACGGAACGCGCGGCCCGCGGCGGCGTGCTCGTGAAGGACCGGCTGGCGTTGGAGAGTATGCGCACGGTCGACACGGTGCTCTTCGACAAGACCGGAACGCTCACGACCGGCGAGCCGACGGTGACCGAGGTCCAGGCGGCGGGCGGGATGGATGCGGACGGCGTGCTCGCGCTCGCCGCGGCCGCGGAGGCGGACAGCGAGCACCCGCTCGCGAAGGCGATCGTGCGGGCCGCCCGCGAGAAGTCGCTTCCGGTCGCGCGGGCGACCGGATTCGGCTCCGCACCCGCGGTCGGTGTGACCGCGACCGTGGACGGCGCAGAGATCCGCGTCGGCGGCCCCCGGCTGCTCGAGGAGGTCGGCGGCGAGGAGCTGCCGCACGCCGAGGAGTGGCGCAGCGACGGCTCGATCATCCTGCACGTCGTCCGCGACGGCGCGGTGATCGGCGCGCTGCGACTGGCCGACGCGGTGCGGCCGGAGTCGCGGCAGGCGGTGGATGCGCTGCACGCGCTCGGCGTGCAGGTCGTGATGATCACCGGCGACGCCGAGGCGGTCGCCAACGCGGTCGGCGCCGAGCTCGGCATCGACCGCGTGTATGCCGGGGTCCGTCCGGAGGACAAGTCCCAGACGGTGGCGGAGCTGCAGAAGGAGGGCAGGAAGGTCGCGATGGTGGGCGACGGCGTGAACGACGCGCCGGCGCTCGCGCAGGCGGACGTCGGCATCGCGATCGGCGCGGGCACCGACGTCGCCATCGCCTCGGCCGGGGTCATCCTTGCGAGCTCGGACCCGCGCAGCGTGCTGTCGGTGATCGAGCTGTCCCGGGCGACCTATCGCAAGATGAAGCAGAACCTGTGGTGGGCGGCCGGCTACAACCTGCTCTCGGTGCCGCTGGCGGCCGGTGTGCTCGCGCCGATCGGGTTCGTGCTGCCGATGTCGGTGGGGGCCATCCTGATGTCGCTGTCCACCGTGGTCGTCGCCTTGAACGCGCAGTTGCTACGCCGTCTGGACCTCAGCCCGGAGAAGAGCGCTGCGGCGGTCGCTCGTTAGGCTGAAGCGGTGCGGAAGGGTGCGGTCTGGGCGGGTGCGGTCGCGGCGTGCGCTCTGGTGGCGGCCGTGATCGGCGGATGCGCGGCACGACCCTCCGCTCCGGCGGATGGGGCCGCGTCGTCGCCCGCCGCCACGCTTCCCGATCCGGACGCCGGCTTCGACTACCAGCTCGGCGGCCCTTCGTCCCCGCCGGAGGGCGTGACGGTCGTGGAGCGCGACCGGACCGCGCCTCCCGCCGGCGCCGGGTACGACATCTGCTACGTGAACGGCTTCCAGACCCAGCCGGACGCCTCCGCCGCGTTCGCGAAGCGGCACCCCGACCTCGTGCTGCGGGCGGGCGGGAAGCCGCTGGCGGATCCGGGCTGGCCGGACGAGTACCTGTTCGACACCTCCACCCGGGCCAAACGCGCCGCCATCGCGGCGACGGTCGGCGAATGGATCGAGGGCTGCGCGCGCGACGGCTTCGACGCGGTGGAGATCGACAACCTCGACTCGTACACGCGCTCGCACGACGCCCTGACCGTGGACGACAACCTGGCGCTCGCGGCGGACTACGCGCGCATCGCCCACGGCGCGGGACTCGCGATCGCGCAGAAGAACACCGCCGACCAGACGCGCCGGCTGGCGAAGGCCGGCTACGACTTCGCGGTGACGGAGTCCTGCTTCGCGTACCAGGAATGCGACGCGTACACGTCCGTGTATCCGGTCGTTCTGGACATCGAGTACACGGACGAGCTCGGCGCCGCGCGGTTCGGGGCCGCGTGCGCGAGCGACGACCGCCCCTCCGCGATGATCCTGCGCGACCACGACCTCGTCGCGTCGTCGGACCCTGCCCACGTCTACCGGTCCTGCCCGCCGCGCCCCTGATCTGGTGACGAGGGGCACGTTGTTGTCCCTTTCGGGGCCGAAAAGTGACAACGACGTGCCCCTCGGCGGATAGCCTGAACCGGGGAGGGACGCGGATGTCGGCGACCGGCGGGGAACGATCCGGGGTCTTCCGCGTGCCCGGCTTCGCGTCCTACTGGAGCGCGTACACGGTCTCCGCGTTCGGCTCGTACGTCACCTCGCTCGCACTGCAGGTGCTCGTGGTGGCGTTGGACGGTTCCGCGACGGACGTCGGGCTGGTGAGCGCGGCGCGCTGGGCGCCGTATCTGGTGCTCGGCCTGGTGGTCGGGGCGCTGGTCGACCGGAGGCGCCGCCGGCCCATCGTGGTGGGCAGCGACCTCGGCCGGTTCCTGCTGCTCGCTGCGATCGCGGTCCTCGGCTGGATCGGTTGGCTCGGCATCCCACTGCTCCTGGTGCTGGTAGCCCTCGTCGGCCTGCTGTCGCTGACCGGGGATGCGGCGTCCCAGGCGCTGCTGCCCCGCATCGTCCCGCGCACGGCGCTGCTGCCCGCCCACGCCAGGACCGACCAGAGCGACGCCGTCGCGCAGACGACGGGTCCGCTGGTGGCCGGTGCGCTCGTGTCCCTGCTGGGAGCTGCGACCGCCGTTGTCGTGGATGCGCTCAGTTACCTGTTCTCGGCGGTCGCGATCGCGCGGATCCGTCTCGATGAGCCGCCGTCGCGCCCGCTGGCCGGCGCGCGCCTCGGCCACGAGATCGCGGAGGGGCTCCGGTGGGTGTACCGGCATCGCACGCTCGGTCCGATGGCGGTCGGGACGCACCTCTGGTTCCTGTTCAATGCCGTGTTCGGCACGGCGTTCGTCTCCTTCGCCCTGATCGAGCTCGGACTGGACGCCTTCCAGCTGGGCGTCGCACTCGCCGGGGCGGGGGTCGCCGGCCTGATCGGGAGTTCGGTGGCGCCGCGCATCGGACGGCGCTGGGGGGCCGGGCGCGCAGTCATCGCCAGCAACCTTGTCATGGGTCTCGGCTGGGCGGTCGTCGCGGCGGTCCCGTCCGGGGTGTCCGGGTGGCTCGCGGCCGGCCTGCTCTGCTGCGGGCAGCTCCTCTACGGGCTGGGGCTCGGCCTCAGCAACTCGAACGAGATGGCCTACCGCCAGGCGCTCACGCCGGACGAGTTGCAGGCGCGCACGAACACCACCATCCGCTCGGTGAACCGCGCGATGATCGTCGTGGGCGCACCGCTCGGCGGTGTGCTCGCCACAGCACTCGGCTACCAGGCGGCCGTGTGGATCGCCGTCGCCGGCCTGGTCGTTGCGACGGCCATCCTCGCGCTGTCCCCGTTCCGGTACGCTCGCCACGCCGCATCCGACACCGCCGCATCCGACTCCCCCGCATCCCGGCCGTGACGCATTCGCGCTCGAGCGGAGCAGGGCCGCCTCAGCGCAGGGGCACGGTGGCCGCGGGCGCGATGTCGGCCGTGCGGCCGGGGCCGGTGTGGCCCGACCAGTACATGTTGGTGTGGGCGACCACCAGTTCCGGCGGCGGTGCGCCCCACTCGCTGAGGTCCTCGGTGGTGTGCGCGTCCTCGACCAGCGTCACGTCGTAGCCGCGCGTGAAGCCGCCGTGGATGGTCGAACGGATGCACTCGTCGGTCTGCGAGCCCGTCACGACGATGCGGCTCACGCCCGCCCCGGCGAGGACATCCTCGAGTCCGGTGCCCTCGAACGCGTCCGGGTAGTGCTTCTCCACCAGCGGCTCCGCGTCGTCGCGGACGAGTTCGTCGACGAACCGCCAGTCGTCGCTGCCGCGCTCGACATGCTCGTCCGAGTGCTGCACCCAGACGACCGGGGTTCCCTCGGCCCGCGCTCGGTCGACGAGACCGCGGATGTTCGCGACGACCTCGTCGCGTCGGTGCGCACCGCCGATCACGCCGTTCTGCACGTCGATCACCAGCAGCGCCGTCCCCTCCCGTCCGACGAGCGTGCTCACGATGCCTCCGTCCGGCGGTAGGTGCTGATGACGATTCCGGCGGGGACGGTGTGGCTCTCGATCAGGGTCAGGCGCGAGACCGGGAAGCCGTCCCCGAACAGCTTCTTACCCGTCCCGAGCACCAGCGGGAAGACCATGAGCCGGTACTCGTCGATGAGGTCGTGCTCGGCGAGCGTCCGGATCAGCGACGTGCTCCCCCACACCCGGATCTCGCCCTCGGTCTCCTCGCGCAGCCGGCGCACCGCGCCCGGCACGTCCGGCCCGAGCAGGTACGAGTTCTGCCAGCCGACCTCCGTCAGTGTGTTCGACGCGACGTACTTCGGGATGCGGTTGTAGAGCCGGGTCAGCTCACCCTGGAACCCGGGCGCATCCTCCGGCCACACGCCCCACGCGTTCGCGAAGATCTCGTACGTCCTCCGGCCGAGCAGCAGCGCCGTTGAGCGCTTCTCCCACTCCGGAACCGTCTCCTGATCATCGAAGCCCAGCTGCCAGCCGCCGTGCGGGAAACCGCCCTCGCGGTCCTCGTCGCTGGCGCCCGGCGCCTGCGCGACCCCGTCGAGTGTCAGGAAGGTCTGCACAACGATCGAACCCATCTCGTCTCCCTCCGGTCACCGACGAGTCTGCGCCGCTCGCCGCGCCGGCACCAGCCCCGGCTCGTCAACCCGGTTGCCGGACCGCGCACCCCGGTCTACCGTCCTCGCCGAACCATCCATCAGAAGGAGGAACCACCATGGCCACTGCGCGCACGAAGTCCGGAACGAAGAGCACGTCGGCGAAGGTGTCCGCGCCGCGGACGAGCTCTCCGAAGGGAGCGAGCGCCGGCGAGCACTCCACCCGTCGCGAGAACGCGGAGGGCGGCTTCGTCGCCTCCGCCTCGCTCGCCGGCGACCTGCAGCGGGTTCACGTGGACCTGATCGAGCTGCACCTGCAGGGAAAGCAGGCGCACTGGAACATCGTCGGCCGCAACTTCCGCGACCTGCACCTGCAACTCGACGAGATCGTCGAGGCGGCCCGCGAGTTCAGCGACGACGTCGCCGAGCGGCTGCGCGCGCTGCACGCGACTCCGGACGGGCGCTCCCGCACGGTGTCCGAGCAGACCTCGCTGGAGGAGTTCCCGAACGGCGAGATCGACACCGCGGCAGCGGTCGACCTGATCACCAACCGCCTCGAGAGCGTCGTTCGCACCATGCGGTCGGTGCACGACGACGTTGACGAGGAGGACCCGACCTCGGCCGACCTGCTGCACGCGATCATCGAGCGGTTCGAGCAGCTGGCCTGGATGGTCAGCGCGGAGAACCGCACCCCCTCCGCCCAGTGAGCCCCGTCATCGAGTGAGCGCCGCCATCCGCTCCGGAGTTCTTCCCGCGACACGCCGGGTGGGCGCGGGAAGAACTCCGGAACGGGCGGCGCTCACGCGGTGAGGTCGCGCAGGTAGCGGGCGTAGCCGTCCGGCGCCCGCCCGATGAGGCGGCTCGAGGTGCGCACGGGTTCGGCGTCGTCCGCGACGACCCGGAACCCGTCCGCCCGCAGCCGCGCGACCAGCTCCACATCCTCCCCGACGGGAAGCGGCGGGAACCCGCCGACCGCGGTGTATGCGCTCGCCCGCACCCCGAGGTTGGCGCCGTGCACGTGCCCGACCGTCGCGCCCGGACCGTGGCTGCGGTGCCAGGCGTGCCGGCGCGACGCGTCCAGGTCCGCGAGCCGGGGGACGACCGCGCCGACGTACGCGTCCGCGGCGCGCTCCGCTGTCAGGTGCTCGCGCAACCAGCCGGGCGGGACGGTGCCGTCGGCGTCCGTGAACGCGAGCCAGATCTCCTCCTGACGAACCTCCGGAATCCGGATCGCGGCGAGCCCGGCGGCGACGGCGTCGGCGCGGCTCCGCCCGACGTTGCCGTGCTCGCGCTCCAGGACAAGGACGTCCGGGAACCGCCTGAGGACCCCGGCCGAGTCGTCGGTGCACGAGTCCAGCACCACGACGACCGTGGACGGCACGTCGACGAGGGCCCGGGCGCGCGCGAGCGAGCGCACGCAGGCGCCCAGCGTGAGCTCCTCGTCCCGCGCCGGGACCGCGATCAGGATGTGCCGCACGCTCACCCGAACACCTCCAGCACGAATGCGTCCTCCGCGTGCCGCACCCGGCGCTGGAGCCCGGAGAGCCCGGCGAACGCGGCATGGGCCTCCGCCCCGGACTGCGCGAAGTCGTCCGCGGAACCGGTCCAGTGGCAGAGCACCACCTCGCCGCCGGGGGCGAGCGCCCCGACGATGCGCTCGATGCACTCCGCCCACTGGTCGCGCGCGAGGTAGTAGGCGAGCTCGGAGACGACGACCAAGTCGAAGCGCCCGGGAGGCCACTGCGCCGGCACGCGCATCCGCTCGACCGTGACGCCGGCCATCCCGGCGGTGCGGGCGCGCGCGAGTGCGACGGCGGAGGCGGCGGCGTCCACGCCGAGCAGGACGTCGCAGCGCTCGGCGAGCGCCGCGGTCGTCTCGCCGTTCGAGCACCCGAGCTCCAGGGCGTTCCCGTAGCTCTCCCGCGGGAGGGACGCCACGAGCAGCGTGCGCTTGCGGCGCTCGTACCAGCGGGTCCGTGCTCCCCAGGGGTCGTCCGCCTCCCGGTGCAGCCGCTCGAAGTGGTCACTGATGGGGTCGGCGAGGCGGCCGGCGACCGGCTCGACGAGGATTCCGGGGCCGTCGGCCGCGCGCCGGAGCAGCTCCGGGGAGAGCACGCCGTCCGGGTTCGTCGGCGAGTGCCGTTGCGAGGCGAACGCGGCGAGCGCCGCCTCCACTCGCGCTCGCTCCCCGGCGCCCGCGTCGAAGGCGATCGCCCGCTCCCACGGCAGGTCCGCCGGGCTCCCCCACTGCCACAGCCAGATCGGGTACAGCAGGACGCGGTCGCCACGCTCCGTGCTCCGCCGGGCGACGGCCCTGCCGAGCGTGCGATGGTCGCCGTGCCGGTCGCCCGGCCACGGGGCGAGGACGAGCCGCCGGCCGCCGCCTCCCCCGGCCAGCGCCGCCTCCACCGCGGCCTCCAGTTCGTCCTCGTGGTGCTTCAGACCGCCGTCGGGCAGCCCCAGCCAGGTCACGTCCGCGTGGACGCCGAGCGCCACGAGCGCGTCGCCGAGCTCCGCCTCGCGCTCGGGCTCGCTGCAGGTCGCGACGATCACCGACACAGGCCGGTCGAGCGCGGCGAAGGCGGCGAGCAGACCGCCCGCGCCGAGTGTCTCGTCGTCGGGATGCGCCGAGAAGACGACGACGGACTCGTACCCCGCGAGCTCCGCCGCGGACAGCACGGGAACGCCCGCCTCGCGCACCGAACGCTCCCACTCCGACGCGGAGGTCTCGGCCACGAGCGGATCGAACGTCACCACGCCGCCTCCACCTCACCCAGGTGCCGGGCCAGGGACGCGTCGTCGCGTCCGCGATGGTACTGCGACACGTAGAGCTCGAGGTCGGCGCAGCGGCGGGCGAGCGAGGCATCGAAGGCCAGCGCCGCCGGCCCGAGCACGTCGCGCGCGCAGGCCAGCGCCTCGACCGCCGCGTCGGCGGCGAGGCCGCGCACGGTGTGGGCCAGCGCGGCCCCGTCGCGCTCCGCTCCCCCGTCGATCCGCCGTGCCGCGTCGTCGAGCGCCAGGCGCGCGGCGTGCACACTCCGGTGCAGCGCACCGGCGCGTGCGCCGGTGATGGCGTCGTCGGGGCGCGACCGCGCGCGAGCGATGACGGCGGTGAGGATCGGCAGCGTCGCCCCGAGCCAGCAGGCCGCGACCCCGATCCCTCCCCAGCGGAACCCGGGCCGCTCCAGATACCAGCCGTCCGCGCCGACGGGCGTCGCGGGCGCGGCGTCGAACCGGACGGGACCGCTCTCCACCTCCGCGAGCCCGTGTGCGACCCAGCCGGACGGCTCGACAGTGACGCGATCCCGCAGCGCGACGGCGAACAGCCTCCTGCGTCCGTCGCCCGTCGAGGCGGATACCAGCGCGTGCGACAGCGACCCGGCGAGCGAGCACCACGCCTTGCGGCCGTGCAGCGTCCAGCCGCCGTCCGCGCTCTCGGCGCGGGTCTCGGCGCCGGGCGCCTCCGCCGCGAAGACGCCCCAGGTGCTTCCCGGAGCCGGGGCGGGCTCCCCGGCCTCCGCGAGGATGGCGAGCGCATCGACGTGCGGCTCGAGCACCCGCGCCGCCGTCACATCGGCCGCGGCCACCCGTGCAAGACCGCTGAACCGCTCGGCGGTTCCGCCCGAGGCGGGCAGCGGGAGCAGGTCGGCGCCGGGAATGTCGGCGAGGGCGTCGAGCAGGGGTGCGATGCGGCCGCCGCACTCCCCGGCCGTCGCGATGTACTGGTCGAGAGCAGAGGTCACCATTCGAGCATCCTCCCGCTCGACCGGACGGGCGAGGCCTTGACGGGCGGCAGCGGCGCGTGGCATGCGCTCGTCGATCGTCCGCTTCGTCATGGAAACGGTCTGACCGCGGCCGAGCCGGCACAACCCCTTGCAGCGCGGCCGGATCGGGTGTCGGGTGACGACGGGAGGGGATGCGCATGCGCGATGAGACCCTGGCGTTCGCGCGCGAGGGCTACCTGTTCGGCACGCGCCGCTTCCAGCGCGCCGGCGCTGACGTGGCGGTCACCCGCCTGGCGGGGGTTCCGCTGACGCTGCTGCGCGGGGCCGACGCGGCCCGGTTCTTCTACGAGGGCGGCCGGTTCCACCGTTCCGGCGCGATGCCCGCCTCCGTCCAGCACCTGCTGCAGGACGAGGGCAGCGTGCAGTCGCTGGAGGGCCAGGCGCACCGCACGCGGAAGGCGGTCTTCCTCGACCTGCTCACCGGCGGCGCGGAGAGCGGACTCGTCGAGCGGTTCGGGCGGGAGCTGTGGATGGCCGCGCGCGCCTCCGCCGGCGGCGAGGTGCGGCTGATCGACCTGTTCTCCGTCGCCCTGCTGCGCGCCGTCTGCGCGTGGTCCGGCCTGCCCGACGCGGTCGCCGCCGACCTCGAGCGGTCGCACGCCCTGCAGCGGATGATCGCCGGAGCGGGCACGATCGGGCCGCTGAACTGGGAGGCCCGGCTGCGCAGGCGCAGGGCCGAACGGCTCCTCGCCGACACCGTCGCCCGGCAGCGCCACGCGCCGTTCGCTCCCGACGGGTCGGCGCTCGCCGTGCTGGCCGCGCACACCGAGCCGGACCCGCTCTCGCTCGAGGTCGCCGCGGTCGAGCTCCTGAACATCCTGCGACCCGTCGTGGCGGTCGCCTGGTTCCTGACCTTCGCCGCGCTCGCCCTGCACCGGCGGCCCGCCTGGCAGGACCGGCTCGCGAACGGCACCGACGAGGAGGTGCGCTGGTTCTCGAACGAGGTCCGGCGCTTCTACCCGTTCTTCCCGTTCGTCGCCGGACGCGCGTCGCGCGAGCTGGAGTGGGGCGGCCGGACGTTCCCGGAGGGCTCGCGCGTGGCGCTCGACCTCTACGCGACCGACCACCATCCCGCACTCTGGGACGAGCCAGGCCGGTTCGACCCCGAGCGCTTCGACGGCCTGGTGGTCGAGCCGAACACGCTCATCCCCCAGGGTGGAGGTCGCTACGCTGAGGACCACCGCTGCCCCGGCGAGCCCGTCACCCTGGAGCTGATGGACGAGGGCGTGCGCCGGCTGACCCGGCGCATCGCATACACGGTCCCGGAGCAGGATCTCCGGGTGAGTCTGCGCCGGTTCCCCGCTCTCCCCCGCAGCGGTCTCATCGTCGGCAGGCTCTCGTTCCGCGACTGACCCGCCGCGCCGAAACGGAGGTTCGCCTGAGCGGACCGGTGAACTCCTTCAGCCGGTCCGAGCCGGATACCAGCCCCCGGCGCTATCCTCTGGTCACGGTCCACGGCGGACCGGGCTGGGAGGCGGCCATGTCTGCAGCTGTATCCCCGCGGGACGCTGTCCCGCTGGAGCTCCCCTACTACGGCGCGTCGTTTGCGACCGCCTTCGTCCGGTTCTGGCGCAAGTACGCGGTGTTCAGCGGCCGCGCAAGCCGCAGCGAGTATTGGTGGTGGGTGCTGTTCTCCGCCATCGTCGGCATCGCGATCGAGGCGCTCTACGTGCCGTCGTTGCTTCTCCGGCCGCGCGGCGGCGGCTTCCACCTGGATGCGGGCATCGTCGTGGCCGCGATCGTGGCGTCAATCTGGGGCCTCGCCACCATCGTCCCGACGCTCGCGCTGGTGTGGCGGCGCCTGCACGACGCGAACTTCAGCGGCGCGTTCTGGCTGTTCGCCTTCGTGCCGCTGGTCGGCTGGATCGTGGTGCTGGTGCTCACGCTGCTGCCGCCGAACCCGGCCGGGGTGCGCTTCGACCGGCGCGAGCCCGCCGTCACACCGCCGCGCTGACTCAGCCCTGCGGCACCGCGGCGATGGCGTCGATCTCGACGAGGGCGCCCGGGCGCGCCGGGGCGACGCCGAGCACGGTGACCGCCGTCCGGTGGTCGCCCCACACCGTGCGCGTCGCGCCGTAGGCCTCGGTCGGGTCGACGGACGGGTCCAGGTGGATGGTGAGCTTGGCCACGTGCTCCGGGCCGCAGCCGGCGGCGGCGAGCACGCTCAGCACGTTGCGCAGGGCCTGCTCGGTCTGCGCCTGCAGGCCGTCGAGCAGCGCGCCCTCCGAGTCCACCCCGTTCTGGCCGCCCACGACGAGCACGGGGCCGGCAGGAAGGATCATCCCCTGCGCGAACGCGGGGCTCGTGAACAGGTCGGGCGGGTCGACGGGGATCGGTTCTGCGGACATGCCTGCCTCCTTGCGGGTCTCGATATGCACGGTCGGTGACGCATCGGCGCTCACGGTGCCGGGGTGAACGTGACCTCCCCGCTCAGGAACGGGAACGGGAAGATCACGGTGCGGGTCTCGTGCACCGCGTCCAGCGGCACCAGGAACATCCAGACCGTACCGACGACCACCGACACCAGGACGATCGCGATCATCAGGATCGCCGCCCTGTCCAGGATGCGCAGCGCCTCCGGGGTCGTGCTCGCGCGCCGCGCGACCCGGCCGATCGCGACGAACAGGATGACCGCAAGCGCCGCGTACACCGGCCAGCCCGGGTGCACGCTCAGGCCGACGCAGGTCCCGGGCTGCGTGTCTCCCCCGCCGACGCACTCCATCCTGCTGCCGTTGCCCAGGGCGGTGTAGACGAAGGCGGCCGCGGCGGCGCTCAGCAGCACGCGCCGCAGCCGCATCAGGATCGGCCCCGCAGGCAGCCGCGAGGCCACCCCCGGGTCCACGTGCGCGTATTCCCTCGTCGGCATGTTGTCCCCCTCGCGTCGACGTCGAGTCGATCCTGGCACGAACGCGCCGCCCGCGCGAGAGTCGAGACGCGGGGCCTCAGCCCGCCACGGCCGGCGCCGCCTCGACCGGGACGCGCCTGGCGACCGTCACCGCGAGCGAGGCGTTCTCGCCGAACACCGGCAGACCGCGGGCGACGTCGGGAAGCGCAACGGTCCCCGTCAGGGTGCCGTCGTCGCGCTGGTGCAGCTCGAGCCGGACCGGCATCCGCGGTGTCGCATCGATCGGCCCGGGGAGCGTGCTGTTCCACGCCGTCCACGCGCCGAACCCGGTGCCGTCGGGCTCGGGGCCGATGTCGACGATGAGCGTGTCGCTCCAGTCCGAGATCTGCTCCAGGTGGTCGGCGAAGTCGAAGCCGCCGTTGTTCTCGGTCAGTTTGTACACCCGCAGCCGCAGGGCGTAGCGCACGAGGACGTCCGCGTCGGAGGCGATGGCGCCGCCCGTCGGCGGCTCCTTCTTCATCAGGAACGTCCGCACGATCGGGATCGGGGCATCCACGGTGTCCTTCTCGTGCAGGATCTCCTCGTTGAGCTGGATCGGGCACCAGTGCGCCGCCTGCTGCTCCGACATCACGATCGGCAGGCCGCGGATGGACAGCCCCATGTCCGCCTGCCATGCGTCGCCGGGGGCAAGCGCCTCCGTGCTGCCGGGCAGCCCCGCGAAGGCGATGGCGGCCATCCAGGTGCCGAACAGGAAGCGCGACAGGTTCTGGTATCCCTCCTCCGAGTTCACCTCGCCGTAGCGTCCCGAGTGCGACTTGTAGACGTACGCGCGGTGTGCGCCGCGCACGTACGCGTGCTCGATCAGCACCAGGCCGTCGCTCTTGGGGCCGACCGCCACGCGCGTCAGCGTGTAGTCGTTCGGGTCGGTGCCGATGAGGCAGAAGACGTCGTCCGCGTCGAAGATGTCCGGCGGGATCCGCTGCGGGTCCCACCCCGAGCCGGCGGGCGGCCGGTCGCCGAAGGTCTTCCCCGGGGTGAGGTAGCCGTACATCTTGGCCGGCGAGAACACGTCGGAGCCGGCCGGGCCGAACGCGTCCATCGCCCAGTTCGCGGCGCCCAGGGCGAGCTGGATGCCGCCGTGCGGCGTCCCGTACGTGAAGAGCTTCGCCACGATGTCCTTCGCGTGCCGCCGTGGGGTGCCGTCCACGGGAGTCTCGCAGACCTTCTGCATCATGCAGCGGGCGACGAGCCCGCCCATCGAGTGCGCGACGAGGTTCACCTTCGGCGCGCCGGTGCGCTGCAGCACCAGGACGACCAGGTCGTAGAGCTCGGCGGCCGCTCTCTCGATGTCGAACCCGTTGTCGTCGACGTGGCTGGTGATGGCGTCGACGATGCCCTCGAGGAAGTTCCGCTTCTTCGGAGCGGCGAACGTCGTCGCGACCTCGTCGTAGTAGCGGTGCACCCAGATGGACGCCGGCGGGAGCGGTTCGGCGGCCGTCTCGAGGTAGCGCTTCTGATCGCCGCGCACAAGGAACCGGTAGCCGTGCTCGGTCATCAGCCGCAGCAGCGGGCCCTCGAACTGGTAGAACATCGGGTCCCCGTCGCCGCCGATGCGCACATGCGTCGCGCCCTCGTTGAACCCGTAGAAGGGGTCGTCCACCGTGACGTCGATCTGGCTGCTGGGGCCCGCGTACCCGCGGACGTAGACGATCGGGAGTTCATCCATGCGCTCAGGATGCGCGCACCCCGGCCGCCGTGGCAAGGCTCCGTCCGACGGTGTACTCGGTGGGGTCGAAGCGGTGCGTGACCCGGGCGAACCGCGCGGCGCGGTAGGGCCAGAGGAACGTGTTCGCGCCGCCGGCGTCCAGGTAGTAGCTGGTGCAGCCTCCGGTGGACCAGACGCCGCGGGCGAGGCCGCGGGCGATCCGGTCCCGGTACGCGGCGACGGCCTCCGGCCTGGCCTCGATGACCGCATCCTCCGGCGAGGTCGCGATCGCCTGCACGGCGTAGTGCACCTGGCGCTCGATCATGTAGACGGCGCTGTTGTGCGAGAGCGCGGCGTTCGGCCCGTGCAGCAGGAACAGGTTGGGGAAGCCGGGAACGGTCGCCCCGCGCAGGGCGTACATCCCGTCCTCCCACTCCTCCGCGAGGCTCCTGCCGCCGACGCCGACGATGCGGGCGGCGATGCTCGGGCGGGTGGCGTCGAATCCGGTCGCGTACACGAGCACGTCGAGGGGGATCCGCCTGCCCGAATCGGTGACGACGCCCTCCGGCTCCAGCCGCGCGATGCCGTCGGTCACCAGCTGGACGTCCGGGCGGGTGAGGGCCGGGTAGTAGTCGTCGGAGACGAGCACGCGCTTGCAGCCGATCCGGTAGCCCGGCGTGAGCGCCCGGCGCAGCTCCGTGTCGCGCACCTGCCGGCGCAGGTGCGCCCGGGCGTAGCCGGCGATCACGGCGCCGAGCGCGGGCGACGCGAAGCCGAACCAGCGGGCGTCGTCCAGTGTGAACTCCAGCCCGCGCGCGAGCCGCTGCAGCCAGGGGGCGCGACGGAACAGCGCGCGGCGCGCGGCGCTCGTCGGCCGGTCGTGGCGCGGGATGATCCACGGCGCGCTGCGCTGGAACACGGTCAGCTCTCGGGCCCGGCGCGCCAGTTCGGGGACCAGCTGGATGGCGGACGCGCCCGTGCCGATGACCCCGACGCGCGCCCCCTCGATCGCGACGGACGCGTCCCAGCTCGAGGAGTGCAGCACCGTCCCCGCGAACGTCTCTGCTCCCGGGATGCGCGGGAGGTGCGGGTCGCCGAAGGGCCCGTGGCCGCTCAGCAGCACCCGCGCGGTGAGGTCGCCGGTGGAGGTGTGCAGGTGCCAGCGCCCCGCGTCGGCGTCCCAGGAGGCGCGCAGCAGCTCGGCCGCGAATCGCACGTGCGCGAGCACGCCGTGCGTGCGCGCGACGTCGTGCAGGTAGGCGAGGATCTCCTCCTGGCGCCCGTATGCGTGCCGCCAGTCGGGGTTCGGTGCGAACGAGAGCGAGTAGAGGTCGCTGCGGATGTCGCAGGCAGCGCCGGGATACGTATTGTCGCGCCAGGTTCCACCGAGGTCGGACGCGCGCTCCAGGACGACCACGTCGTCCCGCCCCTGCTCGATCAGGCGGGCCGCGGCGGCGATCCCGGCGAAGCCCGTCCCGATGATCGCCACGTCGAACGAGGCCGCCGTCGCCGCCTCCCGGGCAGCGGCGCTCACGACCCGCTCCCCGACGCGAACCAGGCGGCGATCTGCGCGCGCGAGCGGAACCCGAGCCGGGTGAGGATGTGCTCGATGTGCGACTCGGCCGACTTCTCCGTGATCGTCAGTGCGAGCGCGATCTCGCGGTTGGTCAGTCCGTCGGCCACGAGGGCGGCGACCTCCCGTTGGCGCGGGGTGAGCGCGGGTGGCACCGCCGGTGGCCCTGCGATCCCGAGGAACCGAAGCATCAGCGCGCTGAGCGCCGTGACATCCCCGAGGTACGGGATGTGCGAGCGGCCGGGCAGCGCCTCGAAGCGCGCGCCGGGGATCAGCGCGGCGAGCCGTCTGCCCTCCGCGACCGGGACCGCGCGGTCCTCGCCCCGATGGATGACCAGGGCGGGGCAGTCGACCGCGTGCGCGTCCGTCGCCGCATCCACCCGGTACGAGAGGGCGAGGATGTCCGCGGCCGTCTCCGCGCTGGCGGCGGCGCGCTGGTAGCGGGCGAACGAGGCGCGGCCGGTCGCGTCGGCGTCCGCGGCGAAGATGTCGGCGAGCACGTCGGAGCCGAGCCCCCAGTGCGCGCGGACGAGCGCCGGGATGCGCTCCCGCAGCTCCGGCGGGGCGAGCGCTGCGCCGTCCGCCCAGCCGCCGTAGAGCACGAGCGAACGGGTGCGGCCGGGATGCGCTGCCGCCCAGGCGAGCGCGACGGCCGTCCCGAACGAGATGCCGTAGAGGTCGACCCGGTCCGCGCCGGACGCGGCGATCACCGCGTCGAGGGCGGCGAGTGCGAGCTCGAAGGACGGGACGGCGCCGGCGGGCCGCGACCGCCCGCAGCCCGGCAGGTCGTACCGCACGACCCGCCGCCCGCGCCCGAGCGCCTCGGCGACGGCCCGTTCCGGGCGGATCGCCCAGCCGAGCTCGATGTCGCTGATCCAGCCCGGCACGCACACCAGCACCGGTCCGTCGCCGCTCTCGGCGAAGGCGACCGGCTGGCCGTCCGCCTCCGTGTGTGCGATCCGCTGCTGAACCGACAGGGTCCTCGTGAGTGTCATACCGCCAGGATGCGCCGGCGGCGGCACGGGCGCATCGGGGATTCCACCGAACCCCCGGTCCGCCTCACTCGCCGTCGTCGAGGAAGGGTTCGTGGTGGTAGCCCTCGTCGCTCAGGATGGCCACGGTCGACTCCCCCACCTCGACGAATGCGCCGGGCAGGTCGTTCAGCGGCTCGGACACGACAACCTTCGCCTTGTCGCCGAACTGCGCGAGCTGGGCGGCCTCCGGGTACATCTCCCGCATCTCCGGCAGCGCGACCGAGTGGTACAGGCTGCGGCTGCGGCGCGCGGTCGAGTAGCGGAACGCCCAGAGCGTCGCTCCGTCGGAGAGGGCGAGGGTGCCCTGCATCGGGAACTTCACGCCGTGCTTCTCGCCGACCTCCTCGACCATCCGCACCGTCTTCGCCATCGCCCCGATCGGGTCGTCCTTCAGCCCGAGCGTCAGGGCCAGGTGGAACAGCACCTCGGAGTCGGTGGTGCCGAGGATGTCCGGATACAGCGACGGGTCGACGGCGAAGGTGAGGTCGCGCTTCATCTCGCGGAAGCCGCCGAGGAAGCCGTTGTGCATGAACATCCAGTTGTCGTGCCGGAACGGGTGGCAGTTGGTGCGCTGGATCGGCGGGCCGCCCGCTGCGCGGACGTGCCCGAAGAACAGCGGGCTCGCGATCGACTCGGTGAGCTCGCGCAGGTTCTCGTCGTTCCAGGCCGGCTCGATGCTGTGGAAGAGCGCGGGCGTGCTTCCCGCCTTCGATCCCTCCGGGTACCAGCCGAACCCGAAGCCGTCCCCGTTCACCGTCTCGGCGCCGAGCGGCGAGTTCAGCGACTGCGCGACCAGCGAGTGCTGCGCGTCCAGGACGAGCAGGGAGGGCTTGATGGCCTCCCCGGAGTAAGCGAGCCAACGACACATGACGACCACCTCCACGGACCCCGGCGGTCCAGCCCGACCATAACGCCAGGGCCGGGGTCGCGGGAATGCCCGTGTCAACCCCTTCCCGCGCGGGCCCGCCGGACGCTTCGATCGTCCTGTGACCACGCACGCGACGTTCCAGCGCCTCGGCCTGGAACTGCAGGAGATCGCCGAACAGCACTGGCGCGTCTGCGACCTCACGGTGAGCAGGACCGGGGCACCGCCCGTGCGCGGCTACGTGCGCGCGCTCGACGGGATGTACGAGGTCACCCGCTTCGGACAGCCGGGGCGGCGCAGCTACTTCCGGAGCCTGGATGCGGCGCTCCGCGACCTCTCCCCCTCGCGTCGCTGACGCCGCACGCCCGCGGCACGCCTGGCTCGACACATCAGCGCCGCCGGGTCAGCCGTTCCGTCTGCGCGTTCGACACCGGCACGACGACGACCGGGCGGTCCTGCTCGTGGGCGAGCTTCGCCGCGACCGAGCCGGTGAGGAACTCCTCCAGCGCGGCGCCGAAACCCTTCTGCCGGGTGCCGACGACGAGGAGCCGGGCGTCGAGCTCCTCCGCGACGCGGGCCAGCGCCTTCGCGGGGTCGCCCCCGAGCACGCGGAGCGACCACGCCGCGTCTGCGCCGTCGATGACCGCCGCGATGCTCGCCTCCAGCTCCGCGCGGGCCGTCTGCGCGTCCGACTCCGCCGCCGTCGGGGGATGCAGGGACGCCTCCTCGCGTACCTCCGGCCGGTCCCACTCGGTCAGGTAGCTGTCCTCGGCCACGTGGGCGCAGAGCAGCGGCCGTCCGAGCGCCGCCGCCAGGCGCGCGCCCTCGGCGACGACCGCGGTCGACTGTCCGGGGTGGACGGCGGCGATCACGGGACCGCCGTCTCCCGGGGCGCTCATCCGGCCTGCGGCGGCGGCGAACCGGCGATGTTGACCAGCCACTGGATGCCGTACCGGTCGACCAGCATCCCGAAGCTGTCACCCCAGGGCGCCTTGGCGAGCGGCTCGATCACGGTGCCGCCGTCGGCGAGCCGGTCGTAGTAGCCGGAGAGCTCGGCCTCGTCGTCACCGCTCAGCGAGATCGAGATCTGCCCGCCCTCCTTCAGCTCCATCCGCTGCGGGACGTCGGCGGCCATGATGGTGAAGCCGGAGTCCGTGGTCAGCTGGGAGTGCATGATCAGCTCGGACTCCGCTGGGTCTTCGGCCATGCCGAACTCGGCGAAGGTGCTGCGCTGCAGCGAGCCACCGAACACCGACTGGTAGAAGTCCATCGCCTCGCGGGCCTTCGCCCGGAAGTTCAGGTACGGATTGAGGATCGATGGCATGGGGGCTCCCTTCGTCGCGCTGCCCGTACGCGGCCAGCGTAGCGATCGATGTCCGCGTGCACGAGCCCCTCGTCGGTGGCGCCCAGCCATCCGTGCTCAGCGCAGGTACGCGGAGACGAACAGCGCGCCGCGGATCTCCTCCAGCCGCTCCACGATCCGATCGACCACCGCGTCGGTGACGCCGCCCGCGGACACGTCGTACGGGCCGATCGGGAGCAGCTTGCCGCAGCGCACGCGTACGACCTCCCAGCCGACGGCGCGGAGCAGCCGGTCCTTCCTCCGGTCGGAGGCCTCCCGCGGACCCACGTGCTCCAGGCCGTGCCGGCCGACGGTGTCGTATTCGATCGCCACCCGCAGTTCCGGCAGCACGATGTCGGGCCAGACCTCCAGGTGTGAGTAGAACGGCGTCGCGACCCGAACGGCGTTCATCCCGAGGTCCACGTCGAGCCGGTCGCCGATCCGGCGCTTCAGCTCCGGCTCGGCTGCGGACGCCGCCCTCGGCGCCCACCGGCTGAGGAACGCCTCCCCGGCCGGGACCAGGGCCGCGCCGCCCGCCGCGTGCCTGCACACCGGGCAGCGCCGCCCGCCCAGGATCTTCTCGATGGTCGCCTGGTAGGCGGGATGGCCCTCCGCGCACTGCCACGAGTAGCGCCCGGCCGTGCCGTTCTCGGCGGACACGGCGACGCGGGAACCGGGGGCCGCCAGGGTCACCAGCGCCTCGCGGCTGAGCCCGGACCGGTCGAGGCGACGGCACAGGTAGCAGCGGTCGTCGTCGGGGTCGTTCTCGATGCGGCGCGGGTCGCGCGCGTGGCCGCAGGTGTGAACGCCCGCGTCCGGCTCCGGCCGCCGGATCCGCCGCGGCACGGCTCCCGCTGCGCAGTCCGGGCACCACGCGGACCGGCGCCGCGTCCCTCCCGGCCGCGAGCGTTGCTCGTCGGGCGTGGCCACGAAGCGGTGTCCGGCGTCGCACTCCCAGAGCAGGTAGACGTCGGCGGCCGGGGGCACCTGGCTGAGCACGATCCCGTGATTCAGGTCCGGGTGGTACTGGCGGATCAGCACGGGATACCGTTCCCAGTCACCGCGGTAACGCCCGACGGCGTAGGGCACGGGCGTGCCCTTGGACCACTGCCGTCTGGCCCACCACAGTTCGACGCTCTCCGTCACGCCGCCAGGCTAACCGCGGCCGCCGACAGCGGTCTCGGCCGATGCGAAGGCGACTGCGCCCCCATGTCATGATTGCGGCCGCGCGCGCACCAGCAGACGTTCCGCGGCGCCGCAGTCACGCTCGGCGCGCTCGGCGGGTCACAGCAGGTAGGGCACCAGCGCCCGGCGGTCGCGCGGGTAGTCGGGGAACGTCTCCGTGTACCAGCGGTGGTTCGCCATCGCCCGCGGGGCCAGGTTCGCGATCGTGTACAGCGCGAATGCGGCCCCCGCGACCGACCAGGTCGCGATGGCCCAGCCGATCCACTCGACGATCTCGCCCAGGTAGTTCGGGCTGGACACGTACCGGAACCCGCCGCCGGACGGGATGCGGTAGCCCTCGCCCCCGCGCCGCAGTGCGCGCAGGATGCGGTCGGAGCCGACGTTGAGCGCATACCCGCAGCCGAACAGCAGGAGACCGATCCAGAACCGCGGATCGGCGAGCCAGGTCAGCGCGTACGTCCCGTACTCGGAGACCCAGCGCGCGTTGATCCACGCGTTCAGCAGGTTGAAGAGGATGGCCAGCAGCATCACGAGCACGGGCATCCGCGAGCCGGACCGCATCAGGAACGGGTAGACGAACGCCCGCTGCACGTAGTGCGCCTGCCAGAGCAGCAGGAACAGCAGCGGCACGGTCTCGAACCGGTGCGCGCCCAGCAGGTAGAACGCGAGGAACGCGAGCGAGGCCGGCGCCTCCATGACAACCCAGCCGACGCGCGCGGGAACCGTCGGCCCCCAGCCGGGACGCCCGTGCCGCCCGCCGTAGGGCGCCACGATGAAGCACAGCGCGACGAACGTCACCACCGCGAGGGCGAGCTCCGCCCCCACGAGCCACCAGTACCATCCCCCGTCCACCCCGCCACCCTACTCATGCGCCCGGCGACGGATGGCTCTCGACACGGAACCGGGGCGGATGGGATACGCATGCGCGACGGTCCACGCTCGCCGAGCGGGAGGCGGCACCCAGAATTCGTACACGCCCGTCCGGGCCGGCCAGGGAGGAAGAGGGCATGACCACGCTCACGACCGCACAGCAGCACGAGATCCATCGCGAGGTCTACCTCAGCGAACGCCACGGCGACCGCATCCTTGTGGCATGCCGCTGCAGCATCGGGCGCGCCCACACCTACGAGGAGTGGCGCGCGCTCCACACGGAAGAAATGGTGGGCCCTGCCGGGATCGAACCGACGACATCCACGGTGTAAACGTGGCGCTCTACCAGCTGAGCTAAAGGCCCTCGGCGACCCAGCCTAGCCGCCAGCTCACACCCGCGCGGGCAGCAGCTCCAGTGCGGCGCGGTAGGCCTCGATCGAGCGGGCCTCGCCGGGGGCGGTGATGAACGAGGCTCGGATGATGCCGGTCTCGTCCACGAGGAAGGTCGCGCGGTTCGCGAAGCCTTTCTCGGGGAGGAACACGCCGTACTCCTTGGCGATGTCGCCGTGCGGCCAGAAGTCGGCGAGCAGGCTGAAGCCGTAGCCCTCCTGCTCCGCCCACGCGCGCAGCGTGTACTTGGAGTCGACGGAGACGCCCAGCAGCTCGACCCTGTGGTCCTCGAACAGCGCGAGGTTGTCGCGCAGCGCGCAGAGCTCGCCGGTGCAGGTGCCGGAGAAGGCGAGCGGGAAGAACACGATCGCCACCGCCTTCCTCCCGCGGAAGTCGCTGAGGCGCACGGCCTGGCCGTACTGGTTCACGAGTTCGAAGTCGGGTGCCTGGGTGTCGTTCTCCAGAGCCATCGGTTCGTCCTTTCGCCGCGCGCGGGCGTGTGCCCGTGATACGCACGAGGAGCGAGCATAGACCGGGCCGGGCCCGCTGGCAAGGCGCCCTCCCCGGACGGTCACGAGGATGCTCCGGTTGCGGCTAGGCTGAACGATGGTGCCCGCTTTTGTCGTGACCCGACAGCGGATGCGCGCCTTCCACGATCCATCCGACACAAGAAAGAGGTCGAGGGTGACTGTAAACGACCAGGACCCGTACTCGGTGAATAACATCGATTCGGACCCGGAGGAGACCGCCGAGTGGCGTGAATCCCTCGATGCACTGGTTGCTGCCCAGGGCCATGAGCGCGCTCGCGAGATCATGCTCAGCCTGCTCAAGCGCTCCAAAGATCTGCACCTCGGCGTGCCGATGGTGCCCACCACGGACTACATCAACACCATCTCCCCCGAGAACGAGCCGGAGTTCCCCGGCGACGAGGAGATCGAGCGCCGCTACCGCGCCTGGATCCGCTGGAACGCGGCCATCCTCGTGCACCGCGCTCAGCGTCCCGGCATCGCCGTCGGCGGCCACATCTCCACGTACGCGTCGAGCGCCGCGCTCTACGAGGTGGGCTTCAACCACTTCTTCCGCGGCCAGGACCACCCGGGCGGCGGAGACCAGATCTTCATCCAGGGCCACGCCTCCCCCGGCACCTACGCCCGCGCCTTCCTCGAGGGCCGCCTGAGCGCCGGCCAGCTCGACGGCTTCCGCCAGGAGAAGTCGCACCCGGGCGGCGGCCTCTCGTCGTACCCGCACCCGCGCCTCATGCCGGAGTTCTGGCAGTTCCCGACCGTGTCGATGGGCCTCGGCCCGATCAACGCGATCTACCAGGCGCAGCTCAACAAGTACCTCACCAACCGCGGCATCAAGGACGCGTCCGACCAGCACGTCTGGGCGTTCCTCGGCGACGGCGAGATGGACGAGGTGGAGTCGCGTGGCCAGCTCCAGGTCGCCGCCAACGAGAAGCTCGACAACCTGACCTTCGTCATCAACGCGAACCTGCAGCGCCTCGACGGCCCTGTGCGCGGCAACGGCAAGATCATCCAGGAGCTGGAGAGCTACTTCCGCGGCGCGGGCTGGAACGTCATCAAGGTGATCTGGGGCCGCGAGTGGGACGACCTGCTCGCCCGCGACGCCGACGGCGCGCTGGTCAACCTGATGAACCAGACGCCGGACGGCGACTACCAGACCTACAAGACCGAGAACGGCGCCTACGTGCGCGAAAACTTCTTCGGTCGGGACCCGCGCACCCTGGAGCTCGTCAAGGACTACACCGACGACGAGGTCTGGAACCTCAAGCGCGGCGGACACGACTACCGCAAGGTCTACGCGGCCTTCAAGGCGGCCGTCGAGCACAAGGGCCAGCCGACCGTCATCATCGCCAAGACGATCAAGGGCTACGGCCTCGGACCGTCCTTCGAGGGCCGCAACGCGACCCACCAGATGAAGAAGATGACGCTGGACAACCTGAAGACGTTCCGCGACGCCATGCGCATCCCGGTCTCCGACGCCCAGCTCGAGGAGAACCCGTACCTGCCCCCGTACTACAACCCGGGGCCGGACGACGAGGCCATCCGGTACCTGCACGACCGTCGCCGCGCGCTCGGCGGCTACGTGCCGGAGCGCCGCGTGAAGTACACCCAGCTGAACCTCCCCGACGACTCGGCGTATGCGATCGCGAAGAAGGGCTCCGGCACGCAGGAGATCGCCACCACCATGGCGTTCGTCCGGCTGCTGAAGGACCTGCTCCGCTCGAAGGACTTCGGTCACCGGATCGTGCCGATCATCCCGGACGAGGCGCGCACCTTCGGCATGGACGCGTTCTTCCCGAACGCGAAGATCTACAACCCGAACGGCCAGCACTACACCTCGGTCGACCGTGAGCTGCTCCTCGCCTACAAGGAGAGCCCGCAGGGCCAGATCATCCACGTCGGCATCAACGAGGCCGGCGCGCTTGCGGCGTTCACGAACGTCGGCACGTCGTACTCGACGCAGGGCGAGCCGCTCATCCCGGTCTACGTCTTCTACTCGATGTTCGGCTTCCAGCGCACCGGCGACGCGATGTGGGCGGCGGGCGATCAGATGGCCCGCGGCTTCCTCATTGGCGCGACGGCGGGGCGCACCACGCTGACCGGCGAGGGTCTCCAGCACGCGGACGGCCACTCGCTGCTGCTCTCCTCGTCCAACCCGGCCGTCGTCTCCTACGACCCCGCCTACGGCTACGAGATCGGGCACATCGTGCGCTCCGGCCTCGAGCGGATGTACGGCGACTCGCACCCGGACCCGAACGTCATGTACTACCTCACGGTGTACAACGAGCCGATCGTCCAGCCGGCCGAGCCTGAGGGCGTGGATGTGGACGGCATCGTCCGGGGCATCTACAAGCTCCGCGACGGCCAGGAGCAGGGCCCCAAGGCTCAGCTGCTCGCCTCCGGCGTCTCGGTGCCGTGGGCCCTGGAGGCCCAGCACCTGCTCGCGCAGGACTGGGGCGTGTCGGCGGACGTCTGGAGCGTCACCTCGTGGGGCGAGCTGCGCCGCGACGGCCTGAAGGCGGAGGAGCACAACTTCCTCTACCCGCAGCAGGAGAAGCAGGTGCCGTACGTCACCCGCAAGCTGCAGGGCGCCGACGGCCCGTTCGTCGCCGTGACCGACTACATGCACGCGGTGCCGGACCAGATCCGTCAGTTCGTGCCCGGTGAGTACGCCACGCTCGGAGCGGACGACTTCGGTTTCTCCGACACCCGCGCCGCCGCGCGCCGGTTCTTCAAGATCGACGGCCCCTCGCTCGTCGTCCGCACCCTGGAGCTGCTCGCGGCCCAGGGCAAGGTGGATCCGAACGCACCGGCCTGGGCGATCGAGAAGTACCTGCTGCACGACGTCAACGCCGGCACCACCGGTACCGCGGGCGGCGAGGCGTAGCACCCGCCCGTGCCGACGACACCGGAGAGGACCAAGGCCGAGACGCTTGCGTGGCTGCGCAAGATCTCCGGCGAACTCGCCACGACGACGCTGAAGCGGCTGGAGGACACGCTCCCCTGGTATCGGGACATGCCCCCCGGCCGCCGCAGCGCCGTCGGCCTGGTCGCCCAGGCCGGCATCTCCTCGTTCATCTCGTGGTTCGACGACCCGCGGTCGACACCGTGGATCGCCGCGGACGTCTTCGGGGCGGCTCCTCGTGAGCTGCTCCGGAGCGTCAGCCTCCAGCAGACGCTGCAGCTGATCAAGATCACCGTGGAAGTGGTGGAGGAGCGGGTCACGACCGGCGGCAACGAGTCGCTGAAGGAGGCCATCCTCCTCTACTCGCGTGAGATCGCCTTCGCGGCGGCGGACGTCTACGCCCGCGCCGCGGAGGCGCGCGGTCTGTGGGACGCGCGCCTGGAGGCGCTGGTCGTCGACAGCATCCTGACCGGCGAGTACGACGACGAGCTGCCCAGCCGCATCGCCGCACTCGGCTGGCACGGCCACGGCGAGGTCAGCGTCCTCGTCGGCACCGCCCCGAAGATGCTCGACGTGGACCAGCTGCGACGCACGGCACGGCACATGTCGGCGGACGTGCTGATCGGCGTCCAGGGCAGTCGCCTCGTGCTCGTGATCGGCCGCGCGTGGCCGAGCAACAACGCGCCCGAGGAGGCGATCGGCACGGCTCCGGTCGTCAGCTTCATGGAGATCGCCCAGCAGCTCGAGCCCGGCTTCGGCTCGGGCCACCTGGTGCTCGGTCACGAGGTGCCGAGCCTCGTGGATGCGTCCAAGAGCGCGAAGGCGGCCCTCGCGGGCTTCGCGGTCGCCAAGGCGTGGCGGAACTGCCCGCGTCCCGTGCACGCCGACGACCTGCTCCCCGAGCGGGCACTGGCGGGCGACGGACTGGCCAGGGCCACGCTGATCAGCCGCATCTACCGCCCGCTGCAGGCGTACTCGGCCGAGCTGCTGACGACGCTCTGGTGCTACCTCGACAACGGCCGGTCCCTGGAGGCGACGGCGCGCGAGCTGTTCGTGCACCCGAACACGGTGCGCTACCGGCTCAAGCGCGTCTCCGAGGTGATCGGCTGGGATGCGACCGGCGCGCGCGAGGCGCTCATCCTGCAGGCGGCCCTGATCGTCGGTTCGATCAACGAGCCCGATCAGCCTCGTCGCGGCTGACGTTGTAGAACTCCACAAAGCATTCCCCGATACTTCGTACCCATCCGACACATCCGCGCCGCGGAAGATTGGCAGACTTGAACTCGTGATTGTGATCGTGTGCCCGGGCCAGGGCTCTCAGACCCCCGGTTTCCTCGACCCGTGGCTGACGGAGTCGTCGTTCCGCGACCAGCTCACCGGCATCTCCGACGCCGTCGGCATCGACCTCGTCGCGCACGGCACCGTGAGCGACGCCGACACCATCCGGGACACGGCCGTCGCCCAGCCCCTGATCGTGTCGGCCGGCCTCCTCACGCTCTCGGCACTGCTCGCCGACGGCCGCCGCGACACGATCGGCGGGATCGCCGGTCACTCGGTCGGCGAGCTGACCGCGGCTGCCGGGGCCGGCGTGCTCTCGGAGACGGATGCCGTCGCGTTCGTGCGCGAGCGCGGTGCGGCGATGGCGAAGGCCGCCGCGGAGACACCGACCGGTATGAGCGCCGTGATCGGCGCCGACGAGACCGAACTGCTCGCCAAGCTCGACGAGCTCGGCCTCTCCCCCGCCAACTACAACGGCGGCGGCCAGATCGTCGTCGCCGGCGCCCTGGACGCGCTCGCGCGGCTCGGCGAGGAGCCGCCCGCCCGCGCCCGCGTCATCCCGCTGCAGGTGGCAGGAGCGTTCCACACCCGCTACATGGCCTCGGCCGTCCCGGTGCTGGAGGAGTTCGCCTCCACCCTGATCACGAACGACCCCACCGTGCGGCTCTGGACCAACAAGGACGGCTCCGAGGTCACCGACGGCGCCGAGTTCCTGCGCCTGCTCGTCGGCCAGGTCTCCTCCCCCGTGCGCTGGGACCTCGATATGCAGGCGTTCCAGGACGCGGGCGTCACCGGGATCATCGAGGTCGCCCCGGCCGGCGCGCTGGTCGGCCTCGCCAAGCGCGGTCTCAAGGGCGTGCCGAGCGTCGCCATCAAGACGCCGGACGACCTGCCCGCCGCCTTCGACCTCATCGACCAGGAGACCGCCCGATGACCCAGCCCACCCTCCAGCAGTCGCACGGACCGCAGTACACGCGCATCCTCTCGATCGGCGCCGCGCGCGGCGACCTCGTCGTCCCGAACGACGACCTGATCGGGCCGATCAATTCCTCCGACGAGTGGATCCGCCAGCGCACGGGAATCATCACCCGCACCCGCGCGAGCCACGACGTGCTCGCGGTGGACCTCGCCGAGGAGGCGTCGAAGGAGGCCATCGAGAAGTCGGGTGTCGACCCGAAGCTGATCGACGCCGTCATCGTGGCAACGATCTCCAACTCGCGCCAGACGCCGTCCCTCGCGGCGGTGCTGGCGGACCGCGTCGGTGCGAACCCGGCCGCCGCCTACGACATGAACGCAGCCTGCGCCGGCTACGCGTACGGCATCGCCCAGGCGGACGCGCTGATCCGCACCGGCGTCGCCCACTACGCGCTCGTCGTCGGCGCCGAGAAGCTCTCCGACGTCGTCGACCCGACCGACCGCACCATCTCGTTCCTGCTGGGCGACGGCGCCGGTGCGGTGGTCGTCGGCCCGAGCGAGTACCCCGGTATCTCGAAGACGGTGTGGGGCTCGGACGGCTCCAAGGCGGGCGCAGTCGGGATGGGCAGCACGCTCACCGAGTTCCGCGACGGCGAGAGCCCGTGGCCGACCCTCCGCCAGGACGGCCAGACGGTCTTCCGCTGGGCCGTGTGGGAGATGGCCAAGGTCGCCAAGGAGGCACTGGACGCCGCGGGCGTCGCCCCGGACCAGCTCGCCGCCTTCATCCCGCACCAGGCGAACATGCGCATCGTCGACGAGTTCGCCAAGCAGCTGAAGCTGCCGGAGACCGTCGCCATCGCGCGCGACATCGAGACGACCGGCAACACCTCCGCCGCCTCCATCCCGCTCGCGACCCACCGGCTCCTTCAGGAGCGCCCGGAACTGTCCGGCGGCCTGGCGCTGCAGATCGGCTTCGGCGCCGGTCTGGTCTTCGGCGCCCAGGTCGTCGTGCTGCCCTAGACTGTTCAACGGTCAAAACGACACCCCCTCAAGGAGATAAACCATGGCATTGTCCACCGAAGAAGTTCTTGCCGGCCTGGCCGAGCTCATCAACGACGAGACCGGGATTGCGACCGACACGGTTGAGCTGGACAAGTCGTTCACCGACGACCTCGACATCGACTCCATCTCGATGATGACCATCGTCGTCAACGCCGAGGACAAGTTCGACGTCAAGATCCCCGACGAGGAGGTCAAGAACCTCAAGACCGTCGGCGACGCGGTCGAGTTCATCGTCAAGGCGCAGGACGCCTAAGCACCGCACGACACACTTCCTTCGCGCGGGCGGTGGCCGATCGGCCCCGCCCGCGCGGGTGGACGCGCGCCTCGCGTCCGCCGTCGTTCCCAATCACACGGAGTTGCCGTTATGACCAAGAAGATCGTCGTCACCGGCGTGGGCGCATCCTCCCCGCTCGGTGGCACCGCACCGGAGAGCTGGGCAGGCCTTCTGGCCGGCGAGTCCGGTGCGCGCACCCTCACCCACGAGTGGGTGGCGAAGTACGAGCTGCCCGTCACCTTCGCCGCCGAGGCGAAGGTGCGGCCGGAGGAGGTCCTCGAGCGACCCGTCGCGAAGCGCCTCGACCCCTCCAGCCAGTTCGCCCTGATCTCCGCGATGGAGGCGTGGGAGGACGCGGGCTCGCCCGAGGTCGCTCCCGAGCGCCTCGGCGTCGACTACGCGACCGGCATCGGCGGCGTCTGGACGCTGCTGGACGCTTGGGACACCCTGCGCGACCGCGGACCCCGTCGCGTTCTTCCGATGACCGTGCCGATGCTCATGCCGAACGCCGCCTCCGCCGCGGTGTCCATGCACTTCGAGGCCCGTGCCTTCGCGCGCACCGTCGCCTCCGCGTGCGCGTCGAGCACCGAGTCGCTTGCGAACGCCTACGAGCACCTGCAGGCCGGCCTCGCGGACGTCGTCATCGCCGGCGGCACCGAGTCCGCGATCCACCCGATCACAATCGCGTCGTTCTCGTCGATGCAGGCGCTGTCGCGCCGCAACGACGACCCGGCCACCGCGTCCCGCCCCTACAGCGTCGACCGCGACGGCTTCGTGATGGGCGAGGGCGCCGCCAGCCTGGTTCTCGAGACCGAGGAGCACGCGCTCGCTCGCGGCGCGCACATCTACGCGGAGATCGTGGGCGGCGGCGTGACCGCCGACTCGTACCACATCACGGCGAACGACCCCGAGGGACGCGGTGCGAGCCGCGCCGTGCGGCTCGCCCTCGAGCAGGCCGGCGCGAGCGCCGACGAGGTCACCCACATCAACGCGCACGCGACCAGCACGCCGGTCGGCGACCCGTCCGAGTACGTGGCGCTCCGCGAGGTGTTCGGGGAGCGCGTCCACGACATCCCCGTCTCGGCGACCAAGGCGTCCACCGGTCACCTGCTCGGCGGCACCGGCGCTCTGGAGGCCGTGTTCACCATCCTGGCGCTCCGCGACCGTGTCGCACCGCCGACCATCAACATCACCGAGATGGACCCGGCGATCCCCCTCAAGGTCTCCAGCACCCCGCAGCCGCTCGGCGACGGCCCGCAGCTGGCGATCAGCAACTCGTTCGGCTTCGGCGGCCACAACGCCGTCGTCGCGATCCGCTCGGTCTGACCCGGGCGCATCCCCGTCGGAAAGGGAGGGGTTCTCGGCCGCGTCGGCCCTGAACGCCTCCCTTTCCCGCGTCCGGCCGCATGTCGCGGCCCGCATCCTCCCTGCCCGGCGTGGGAAAAAGGGAGGAGTCCCGGGTCGTCGTGACCCGGGACTCCTCCCTTTTCACCGCGAGCGGACGGCATCGGCCCGGCCCGCCGCGGGAGTTCAGCCGACCTTGTGCAGCCAGATGACCGACGTGTCGTCGTGGGCGTGCCGGAACGGCTCGAGCTCGTCGTCCCAGGCCTGCCCCAGCGCGAGCCGGAGCTCGCGGTGCAGCTCCAGCGCGTTCGCTCCGGCGATCTCCATCGCGTAGCGCACGCGGTCCTCCGGGATCACCATGTTGCCTGCGGTGTCGGTCTGGGCGAAGAAGATCCCGAGGTCGGGGGTGTGCATCCAGCGGCCGCCGTCGGTGCCGAGGCCCGCGTCCTCCGTCACCTCGTAGCGCAGGTGCTCCCAGCCGCGCAGCGCGGAGGCGAGGCGCGCGCCGGTGCCCTGCGGGCCGTCCCAGAAGAACTCGGTGCGCTGGGACCCCTTCAGCACCGGCTGGGTCTCCCAGGTGAAGTTGACGGCGCGACCGAGAGCGCGACCCGCCGCCCACTCGATGTGGGGGCAGAGCGCGCCGGGAGAGGAGTGCACGTAGAGCACTCCTCGGGCTGCGTGAGCCGTCATGGTTTCCTCCGTTCGTTGGTGCGTCTTCCCCTACGACCAGGAACGGTGTGCCATGACCTATGAAATTGGGCGCCTCACAGGCGCTGCCACGATTATGCCGGAGAACCGCCCGAAGTTACAAGATTGTGATTCGGCGATTCCTTCACGACCAGCGCGCGCGGGCGGAATAGCATACCGAGTATGTCGGTTCAGTACGGTTTCCTCGCGGTCCTGACCCAGGGCGCCGCGTACGGCTCTCAGCTCCAGAACGAGTTCCTGATGCGCGCGGCTCATCGGCGCGGCCTGAACGCCGGGCAGGTGTACTCCACGCTCGACCGGATGATGGAGCAGGGACTCGTCGCCTCGGCGGGCGAGACGGACGACGGGCTCCCCCTCTACGCGCTGACCGAGGCGGGCGAGGCCGAGGCCACCGCGTGGCTCACGCGCGGGCCGGTGGACGCCCGTCCCGACTGGGACGAGATGCAGGACCAGGTGCTCGTCGCGGTCTCGATCGCCGGAGCGGACCCCGCGGCCGTCGTCGCGGACTACCGCGCGGCGTTCGAGGAGCGGATCCGGGAGCTGCGGCACGAGGCGGACTCGCGCGCGCTTCTGGCGGCGAACCGGGCCGCCGAGCTGGGCGCGCGCGCCGCGATCGAGTGGCTGGACGAGGTGGCCGCGGCGCTGGCGACGCATCCGGGAGCGCTGCTGCAGCCGAGGAGCCCGGAGCGCCCGCGGCGCGGACGAAAGCCCGCAGCGAGCGCCTGACGCCCGGCGGCTCCTGCCCCGGCGGCGCCGTGGCTCAGTGGAGCAGCTCGCCCTGCTTGTTGAGGACGTTCTTCTCGCCGGCCTCGATCGGGACCGCGAAGCGGTTCTGCGCCGGCGGCAGCGGGCAGTTGAAGTTGTAGCTGAACGCACACGGCGGGAGCACGGCCAGGTTGAAGTCCAGGGTGACGGTGCCGTCGGGGTTCGGCGCGACGAAGAGGAAGCGGCCGACAGAGTAGGTGCTGTCCCCGTTCGTGGCGTCGGCGAACACCAGCTGCAGGGCGCGGCCGGACTTGAACGCGGCCAGGTTGTAGTCGACGCCGTCCTTGCTGAACGTGATCTCGCCCGGGATGACCATGTCCCTGGTCTTGCCGTCGTCCTTCAGGTGCTCGAAGCCGATGGTCCTGCCGCCCTCGATCGGCGAGAAGGTGGCCTGGATGATCCACTCCGGGTTGAAGTCGAACGCGTCGATGGAGCCGAACTCCTGGATCGCCTCGGAGTTCGCGTCCCACACCCGCAGCGCGTAGTCGCCCTCCTCGCTCGCGATCACGAAGCCGGTGACCGTGTCGCTGAAGACGATCTCCGACGGCGCGGGGTCGTCCTTGCCGCGCACGATCGCCTCGCCGTCGACGAGCACGCCGTCGACCGTGATGCCGTCCGCCGCGGTGGCGACGACCTTCAGGCCCGACTGGCCTGCGGGCAGCGGCGCCCAGAGTCCGGGGACGCCCCAGATCGGCTGCGCCTCGCCCGGGTCGCCCGTGATCCACTGGGTGTTGACGAGCGCGAGGTTGCCCTTCGGCGCGGTGACGGCCTGCTCGCGGCGCTGGCGGTAGCGCGCCAGGACGTCACGCGGGTCGGCGGGGGCGGTGGCGGTGTCGGTCATGGTCTCCATCCTCGGTCAGGTCGTGGGGTGCAACCAAGTCCGACACTCGCGAATTCCGTCACTTGGCCTCTGCGTACGAGTCGACGACCGCCGCGGTGACCGGGAACTCCACGGGGAACCCGCCGAACAGCAGCCGCCCGGCCTGCTCGGCCGCAGCCTCGACCGCCTCCGCCGCCGCGTCGGCGAGGTCGACCGGGGTGTGCACGATCACCTCGTCGTGCAGGAAGTAGACCAGGTGCGGGCCCTCGCGCAACGGTCGTCCCGGCGCCAGGGCGGTGAGCCGGTTGCGCAGATCGGCCATCCAGCAGAGCGCCCACTCGGCGGCGCTCGCCTGCACCACGAAGTTACGGGTGAACCGGCCCCAGTCCCGGGCCTGGCTGCGCGCCCGGCGCTCGTCCGTCGCCGTGGAATCGGCGGACGAGGCCGCGGCCTGGGTCGCCTGCCACAAGCCGCCCGGTCGTGGCGAGCTCCGGCCCAGGCGCGAGGTGACGACCTCGCCGCGCTCCCCGGCCCTGGCGGCCTCCTCGACGAGCCGGATGGCGCGGGGGAACGCGCGGGTGAGCCGCGGCATCAGTCGGCCGCTCTCCCCCGTCGTCGCCCCGTACATCGCGCCCAGCATCGCGACCTTCGCGTGCGCGCGCTCGTCGAGCGCGCCGGTGGCGACGATGCCCGCGTACAGGTCCTTTCCGCGCCCGGCGGCCGCCATCGCCTCGTCCCCGGCGAGACCGGTGAGGATGCGCGGCTCCAGCTGGGCGGCGTCGGCGACCACCAGCTTCCAGCCGGGGTCGGCGACGACGGCGCCGCGCACCTGGCGCGGCAGCTGAAGCGCGCCGCCGCCGCGCGTGGCCCAGCGGCCGGTGACCACCCCGCCCGGCAGGTAGTCGGGGCGGAACCGGCCGTCGCGCACCCACGCGTCGAGCCACGACCAGCCGTTGGCGGTGAGCAGCCTGGCGAGCTTCTTGTAGCGCAGCAGCGGCTCGACAACCGGGTGGTCGATCTTCTTCAGTTCCCACGAGCGGGTGGAGGTCGCCATCAGACCGGCGCGCTGGAGCGCCTTGAGCAGGTCCGGCGGGCTGTCCGGGTTGAGCTCGGGCGCGTCCAGGTGCTCGCGAATGTCGGCGGTGAGCCGCTCCAGCACGGCGGGACGCCCGTAGCTGGGCCGCGGGCCTAGCAGGTCGGAGAGCAGGGCGTCGTGGCGCTCCGCGCTGTAGGGAAGGCCGGCGAAGCGCATCTCCGCGGCGATCAGGGCGCCGGCGGACTCGGCCGCGAGCAGCAGCCGGAGCCGGCGCGGGTCGTCGCTGCCGGCGACGGCGTCCTGCTGCGACGCGAACTCGGCGAGGGCGGACGGTGGCTGCGCCGGCTCGGAGTGCTCCAGGTCGAAGAGGGCCGCGGCGACGGGAGCCTCCTGCACCTCGACGCCGAGCGGGGCTTCCCAGACTCCGGGCGGTGCGGTCGCCAACCCGGAGCGGGCGGTCAGCGCCGAGGTGCGCAGGATCACGTGGCAGAGTCGCAGGTCGACGCAGCGCTCGACGCGGACATCCGCGGCCAGCAGCGCCGGGTACCAGGACCGGGTGTCGCTCCAGACCCAGCGCGGGCGACCCTCCCCCTGCTCCTGCTCGCGCACGAAGTCAGGGAGCTCGCGCGCGGTCATCTCCGTGGGCGCCGCGCCGGGCTCGTCCGGGCGCACGGCGACGATGCCGCCGGACGCGGTCCGGTCGAGGACGATGTGCACGCATCCATTCTCCGGCTCGCCGCCGACAACTCTTGCCGTCCGCACGGGATCCGGTAAGGTGAGGAACATTCATCGAACGACGATGCCGACCCGAAAGGCGATCGACGATGACCGTATACCTGCACGACAGCCAGGGGGTGTGGATCGCGTTCCGCTCGGACGAGCGGAACCGCTTCCTGTTCAACCCCGACGGCGACTGGATCGGGTGGTTCCCGTGGGACGACGCCGTCGCCGTCACACCGGGCGGCGCCTACCTGGGCACCGTCCACGGCGACCGGTTGTTCTCCGATGTGCACTACCGATACCGCGGCGACCGCGGTTATCCCGGCGCGCCCGGCTACCCCGGCGCTGCGCCCTATCCGGGCGCCGGAGCGTACGTCGGCCTTCCTTCCGGTTGCGAGGACGTGCCGGGCGCTCTGCTCTGGCCGCGCCTCGCATCCTGAGCAGGAAGCGCGCGAGCCGCGCGGCTCAGCCCGCGAGCGCGGTGAGTCGCGCCCGCAGCTCCGGCCAGGCGGTGCCGAAGCCGGGGTGCAGCGGGAGGCCGCCCACCTCGCCCACCGGCACCCAGCGGAGCTCGATGCTCTCCACGTCGGCCATGTGCGCCTCGAACGGCCGCACCGCCTGCGCGACGACGGTGGTGTAGCTCCAGAAGCCGAGGTCCAGCACGCTCTCGAAGAGCACCTGCACGGCGTCCGCGGGCACCGCCGCCTCCTCCGCGGCCTCCCGCAGCGCACCCTCGACGGCCGTCTCGCCCTCGTGGCGCGCACCGCCCGGAAGGCCCCAGGTGCCGCCGAAGTGACTCCAGTCCGCCCGGTGCTGAAGCAGGATGCCGCGGCGCAGATCGTGGACGAGCAGGCCAGCGGCGCCGAACCTGCCCCAGAACCGCTCGCCGTTCGGACCTTCCACCCATGCGTCGCCGGAGTTCACTCCTCCACGTTAGCCGCCCGCCCGCCGTAGGGTGTCAGCATGACGCCAGACGACAGCGCCACAGTCCGCTGATGCCGGTGCGCAGCGCCGCGATCCTGCTGCACCGGGACACGGGTGCCGGCCGCGAGGTGTGGATCGCCCATATGGGCGGGCCGTTCTGGGCGCGCAAGGACGACGGCGCGTGGTCGCTGCCGAAGGGGCTCGTCGAGCGGGACGAGACGGACGAGCTGACCGCAGCCCTCCGCGAGTTCGCGGAGGAGATGGGCTCCCCCGCCCCGGACGCCGCGTACGAGAAGCTCGGCGAGTTCCGCGCCTCGGGCAAGACGATCGTGGTGTTCGCGGCCGAGGCATCGTTCGACCCGGCCGAGATCGTGAGCAACACCTTCGAGGTGGAGTGGCCACCGCGCTCCGGGCGCATGCAGGCGTTCCCCGAGGTGGATGCGGCGCGCTGGTTCCCCGTCGAGGACGCGCGCCGCAAGCTCACCAAGGGCCAGCAGCCGGTGATCGACGCGCTGCTCGCGACGCTGGCCCGCTGAAATCGGCTAGTCCCAACCGGCGGTCACGGGTCGTATCGTGGGCGCAGACGCGTCGGACACCCGCCGATGTCGCCGGGATGGCCCGCGAAGGAGGAGCTGTGGCGACGAAGAAGAAGGCCGAGAAGGAGGCCGAGAAGGCCATCGCCGCGGCGCGGACCGCGGTCGAGGAGGCCCAGCGGCTGGTCAAGAAGCTCGACAAGAAGGCCCGCAAGGAGGCGGACGAGCTGGCGGCCGCACTCGCGCAGGCCGAGAAGGATGCGAAGAAGGTTCTCCGGCGCACCGAGAAGACGCAGCGCCACGCGGCACAGGCCGCGAGGGAACGCGCCGCTGCCGCCGCCACGCCGTCCAGCACGGGCATCCCGACCTTCCGCGACCTGCGCGATCGGGCCAAGGCGCGGGGCATCCAGGGCTACTCCCGGATGAACAAGGCACAGCTGCTGCACGCCCTCGGCGAGGGCTGATGTTCACCTGCCGGTAACCGGTCGCTCCTACGGTGGCGCCCGTGACAGACGACGCCGGGCCCGACGCCATCCTCTCCCGTTCCGCAGCCGCGCCCGCACCCCGGACGCTCGTCGACATCCTCAGGGAGACCGCGCTGCGCTACCCGGAGGCCTCGGCGATCGAAGACGCCCGTGGCGCGCTCAGCTACCGCGAGCTCGTCGCGCGGGTGCTCGCCACGGCCGCGCGGCTCCGCGAGGGCGGCGTGCGCCGCGGCGACCGGGTCGGCGTGCGGATGACCTCCGGCAGCAGGGAGCTGTACGTCGCGATCCTCTCCGTGCTCGCGGCGGGCGCGGCCTACGTCCCCGTCGACGCCGACGATCCGGACGAGCGCGCCGAACTGGTCTTCGGCGAGGCGGCCGTGCGCGGGATCGTCACCGATGACGGCTACCGCGCCCACACAGCGGGCCCCGGCGCACCGATCGCCCTGGCGGGCGTGGCCGCCCACCCGAGCACGTCGGCGCATCCCGTCGTCGACCCGCCGACCCCGGACGACGACGCCTGGATCATCTTCACCTCCGGTTCGACGGGCACGCCGAAGGGGGTCGCCGTGAGCCATCGCTCCGCAGCGGCGTTCGTGGACGCCGAGGCCCGGCTGTTCCTCCGGGACGACCCGATCGGACCGGGCGATCGCGTGCTCGCCGGCCTCTCGGTCGCGTTCGACGCCTCCTGCGAGGAGATGTGGCTCGCCTGGCGGCACGGCGCCTGCCTCGTCCCTGCGCCGCGCTCGCTCGTGCGGACCGGAATGGATCTGGGGCCGTGGCTCGCCGCGCGCCGCATCTCCATCGTGTCCACCGTGCCGACGCTCGCGGCGCTCTGGCCCGTCGAGGCGCTGGACACCGTGCGGATGCTGATCTTCGGCGGGGAGGCGTGCCCGCCGGAGCTCGTGAACCGCCTGGCGGTGGAGGGCCGGGAGGTGTGGAACACCTACGGGCCGACCGAGGCGACGGTCGTCGCGTGCGCGAGCCTGCTCACCGCCGGGGAACCGGTGCGGATCGGGCTGCCGCTCGACGGCTGGGACCTCGCGGTCGTGGACGAGTCGGGCGCGCCGGTGCGTGACGGGCAGTCCGGCGAGCTGATCATCGGCGGCGTCGGCCTCGCCCGCTACCTGGATCCGGGGAAGGACGCGGAGAAGTACGCACCGCTCCCCTCGCTCGGCTGGGAGCGCGCCTACCGCAGCGGCGACCTGGTCCGGTTCGACCCGGACGGCCTCTTCTACCTCGGGCGTGCCGACGACCAGGTGAAGGTGGGCGGCCGTCGCATCGAGCTCGGCGAGGTGGAGGCGGCGCTGCAGCAGCTGCCCGGCGTCTCGGGAGCCGCGGCCGCCGTGCGCAGGAGTGCCGCCGGCAACGACATCCTGGTCGGCTACCTCGCGGTCCCGGAGCAGGCGGCGTTCTCGCGCGCGGAGTCGCTCGCGATCCTGCGCGCGGAGCTGCCCGCCGCCCTGGTGCCGCTTCTCGCCGTCGTGGACGAGCTGCCGGTGCGCACCTCGGGCAAGGTGGACAGGGCGGCGCTGCCGTGGCCGATCGACGACGCCGCAGCCGCGGACACGCCGGCGCTCGACCCGGTGTCGGCCGCGCTCGCCGACGATTGGCGCAGCGTCCTCGGCCTGCCGGTCGGCGGCCCCGACGACAACTTCTTCGACCTCGGCGGCGGCTCGCTGGCTGCGGCCCAGCTCGTCTCGCTGATCCGGCGCAGGCATCCCGACGTCACGGTCGCCGACATCTACGCGCACCCGCGCTTCGGCGCGATGGCCGAGGCCTTGGCGGACAGCGCCACCTCCGGCTCCGCCGCCTCCACGCACGTCGTGCCGCGTACGCCGCGACGGATGCAGTGGCTGCAGACCCTGCTCGCCGTGCCGCTGTTCATCCTGAGCGGGGTGCGCTGGCTGCTCTATCTGCTCACGGCGGCGGCGGTGCTCCGCCCGCTCGGCGGTTTCGGCTTCCTGCCACCGGTGGACCTCGCCTGGCTGATCGTCGGCCTGCTCGTGTTCGTGACCCCGTGGGGAAGGATGGCGGTCGCCGTCCTCGCCGCACGGCTGCTGCTCGCGGGGGTGAAGGCGGGCGACTACCCGCGCGGCGGCGGCGTGCACCTGCGGCTCTGGCTGGCCGAGCAGGTTGCGCACCAGATCGGTGCGGCGAGCCTCGCCGGCGCCCCGTGGATCAGTTACTACGCGCGCGCGCTCGGCGCGCAGATCGGGCCGGGCGTCGATCTGCACGCGCTGCCGCCGGTCACCGGGATGCTGCGCATCGGCGCCGGGGCGTCCGTCGAACCGGAGGTCGACCTGGCCGGCTACTGGATCGACGGCGACCTCGTGCGCATCGGCGAGATCCGCATCGGTGCCGGCAGCTCGGTCGGCGCGCGCTCGTCGCTGATGCCGGGCGCGAAGATCGGCAGGAACGCCACCGTCGCGCCAGGGTCCGCCGTCTTCGGCCGGGTGCCGGCGGGCCAGAACTGGGCCGGCTCCCCCGCGGTGCGCGTCGGGCGCTCGCACGAGTGGTGGCCGGCGGAGCGTCCGGAGCGGCGCACCCGGTGGCTGTGGGCGTACGCGGGGGCGTCCCTTGTCGTCTCCCTCGTCCCCGTGATCGCGTTCGCCGCGGGCGGGATCGTGGTCGCCGGTTTCGTGCGCGGCGCGACGGGCCTGGACGACGCGGCCGGCCGTGCGGCGATCGGGCTGGTCCCCGGAACGCTTTTCGCCGGTGCGGTGCTGGCCGGACTCGTCGTGGTGCTCGTCCGGCTGCTCGGACTCGGGATCGCCGAGGGCGTGTTCCCGGTGCGCAGCCGCATCGGCTGGCAGGTCTGGTCCACCGAGCGGCTGCTCGACCTCGCCAGGACCGTGCTGTTCCCGCTCTACTCCAGCCTGTTCACGCCGATCTGGCTGCGGATGCTCGGCGCGCGCGTCGGCAGGGACGTCGAGGCGTCGACCGTGCTGCTGCTCCCGGCGATGACCCGGATCAGGGACGGCGCCTTCCTCGCCGACGACACCCTGGTGGCGTCCTACGAACTGGGCGGCGGCTACGTGCGGGTCGCGGCCGTCGACATCGGAGCGCGCGCCTTCCTCGGCAACTCCGGGATGGCGGGCGGCGGCAACCGGGTGCCGCGCGACGGCCTGGTGGCCGTGCTCTCCTTCGCGCCCCGCAAGGCGAAGGCGGGGACCTCCTGGCTCGGCTCGCCGCCGGTGCGGCTGCGCCGGCAGCCGCAGGACGCCGACCTCGGCCGCACCTACGCGCCGTCGACCGGCCTCCGCGTGGCCAGGACGCTGTGGGAGCTGCTTCGGATCGTGCCGGTGATCGTCACCTGCGCGATCGGCATCGCGGTGCTGTTCGCACTCGCGGCGATCGTGGAGTCGACGGGCGTCGGCTGGGCGATCGTGGCGAGTGGGCCCGTCCTGCTGGTTGCCGGGGCGGTCGCCGCGGCGATCAGCACCGCCGCCAAGTGGGCGCTGCTCGGCCGGCTGCGCGCGGGCGAGCGTCCGCTGTGGTCGTCGTTCGTCTGGCGCAGCGAGGTGTCGGACACCTTCACCGAGATGGTCGCCGCCCCGTGGTTCGCCTGGGCGGCGGCCGGCACGCCGGCGCTCGTCTGGTGGCTGCGCAGCCTCGGCGCCCGCATCGGGCAGGGCGTGTGGATCGACAGCTACTGGCTCCCGGAGGCGGATCTGGTCGAGCTGGGCGACGCATCCACCGTGAACCGGGGCTGCGTCGTGCAGACGCACCTGTTCCATGATCGAATCATGAGCATGGACGAGGTCAGCATCGAGCGGGGCGGGACGCTCGGCCCGCACAGTGTCATCCTGCCCGCTGCGGCGATCGGGGCCGACGCGACGGTCGGCCCGGCGTCGCTGGTGATGCGCGGGGAGACGGTGCCGGCGCGCAGCAGGTGGAGCGGCAACCCGATCGGGCCGTGGCGCGAGGTCGTCGTGCGCGACTACCGGGCGAGCCGATGAGCCTGGCGACGGGCGACGCCACCGCGCGGCTGTACCTCCCGCGCTCGGGGACGTTCGACTACTCGGTGCTCTCCTACGACATCGACCTCGGCTACCGCGTCGCGACGAACCGGCTGGATGCGACGGCCGTCATCCGCGCGCGGGCGGAGGTGGACTTGTCCGCCGTCGTGCTCGACCTCGTGCACCTGCGGGCCAAGCGGGTGCGGCTGGACGGGGACAAGCGCGTCAAGTTCGCCCAGTCCCCCACCCATCTGCGGATCCGGCCGTCCTCACCCATCCCCCGCGGCACCGAGTTCACCGTCGAGGTGGTCTACGACGGCTCTCCGTCGCCGCGGCGCACACGCTGGGGGACGCTCGGGTGGGAGGAGCTCAGCGACGGCGTGATCGTCGCATCCCAGCCCTCCGGAGCCCCGACCTGGTTCCCCTGCAACGACCGGCCGTCGGACAAGGCGGCCTACCGCATCCGGGTGACCACCGAGCAGCCGTACACCGTGCTCGCGACCGGCGAGCTCGTCGAGCACTCCGTGAGCGCCGGGCGCGGCACCTGGGTGTTCGAGCGCGAGGAGCCGACGGCGACGTACCTCGCGGCCGTGCAGATCGGCCGGTACGTGCTCGAGCCGCGGAGGACGGCCGGAGTGGAGTGGGTGATCGCCTACCCCGCGGAGCTGGCGCGGCGGGTGCTCGCGGACTTCGCGCCGGTCGGCCGGATGCTGGAGTGCTTCCAGGAGCGCTTCGGCCCGTACCCGTTCCCCTCGTACACGATCGTGGTGACGGAGGACCCGCTGGAGATCCCGCTCGAGGCGCAGGCGATGGCCACCTTCGGCTCCTCGCACGCGGACGGCAGGGGCGGTTCCACCCGGCTGATCGCGCACGAGCTCGCGCACCAGTGGTTCGGCAACAGCGTCGGCGTCGAGACGTGGCGGGACATTTGGCTGAACGAGGGCTTCGCCTGCTACGCGGAGTGGCTCTGGTCGGAGTACGACGGCGGGCCGTCGGCGAACACGCTGGCGCGCACGCACCACGCGCTGCTGCGGGCGAAGCCGCGGGACCTCGTCCTCGGCGATCCTGGTGTCGACTCGATGTTCGACGACCGCGTCTACAAGCGCGGCGGCTGCCTGCTGCACGCGCTGCGGCTGCGGCTGGGCGACGAGCGCTTCTTCGACCTGCTCCGCGCCTGGACGGCGGCCAAGCGGTTCGGGACGGCGAGCGGCGCGGACTTCGAGGAGCTCGCCGCCTCCTTCTCGCCCGAACCGCTGGCGGAGTTCTTCGACGCGTGGCTGCGTCAGACCCGGCTGCCCGCGCTCAGCGCCTGAGCGGTCGTGACCAGGCAGCCGTGCAGGCGCCGGCTGCGGACGCGGTAGCGCGTTCCGTCGAGCACGGCCGAGCCGGCCTCGATGCGCACGGCGGCGGGATCGACGCGCAGACCGCGTCCGTCCGCCTTGAGCACGGCCTCGATCGCGGTCCAGCGGCGGAGGGCGTCCCCGTGGCCAGGAGTGAGGAATGCGGCCGCCGCGACGCGTGCGGGATCCGTGTCGAGCGGCTCCGCATCGATGCCGACCGGCCCCGCCGCGACGACGGCGAATGCGAACCCCGCCGCATGTGTCAAGGAGAGGTGGATGTCCGGGCGGCCGAGAAGATACGGACGGCCGTGGGAGCCGCCGCAGTCCGGACAGGTCGCGTCGATGCGCGCGTCCCCGATGCCGCGCCCGTCTGGAGCCGCCGCGTCGGCCGCCGCCAGCAACGCGTCACGGCCGGCGAGGAACGCGGCGGCCGCGTTGCCGGAGAGTCCTGCCAGCCGCGTACGGTCGGCCTCGGAGAGGCGCGTCAGGACCGCGCTCGTCGCCGCCTCGTGGGAGCGGACGACGAGCGGGAGCACGCCTCGATGCTAACGCGCGGGTCGCGGCGGCGGGACGTCCGTGTCGCCGGTCGTGCCGCCCGCGTCGATGCGCGGCTCGGCGTGGCGCGGCTGCCCGTCGACGTCCGTGCGGCCGTCCGTGGCGCTGTACGCGTCCGTGCTGCCGTCCGCGGGTCGGGCCGCGGCCGTGTCGTCGGCGGCTCGGCCGTCGTCCACGCGGTTCCCGTGCCGGTCGGTGCGGACGTCCGGGTCCACCTTGTCCGCGCGGGCCAGCTTGTCGTCCACCGACGCGCGTGCGTCGCCCGCCTCGGCGGCGTGGGCGTCGGCCTCCTGGCGGCGACGCTGCGCGTCCACCTCGGCCTGCTTCGCGTCCGCGGCGGCGCGGGCCGCCTTGGCCTCGCGCTCGCGCGCCGCGAGGTCGTCCTCGCGCGCGGCCGCGCGCAGCTCCTGAGCGTGCTCGCGGTCGTGCTCCAGCTTCCGCCGTCGCCCCACGGTCATCGCGATGGCGATGATCGCGATGATCACCACGACGACGACGACGATCAGAACGATCCATCCGGTTGTGTTCATGCCGGACACGGTACGCCCCTGCTCGCGGCGGGCTAGGGGTCGACCCGTCCTACGCCCTGCTTCGGTACGGGTCGCCGATCGCGTGCCCCTCGATGCCCGGCAGGCTCAGTAGCTCGGCGACGAGCTCTGGAGCCCCGGCCACCACGGTCCATGGAGCATCCACCTCGATCGAGAGGCACCAGGACCGGTCGGCCGGCCAGATCAGCTGCGGCATGATGCCGTCGCGGTCACCGGGCAGCCAACCGAGCCCGGAGCGGTACGGCCAGTCCGGCGACGCGAGGTCGTCGAGGGTGGTGGCCCCGAGCACGTACGTGCGATCCGGCAGGTCGAAACGCGGGTACGGGAACTCGGAGACGTCGCCCGCGACCGCCCGCTCCCAGACGGTCCCGTCGAACTCCTGCATCCGCAGGAGTCTCGGGGAGGTCGCCTCCAGCCTGCGGCGCTGGTGGTCCTCAGCCTCCGATCGCAACCGATCGAGTTCGACCTCGACGTCGGCACCGGCATCGCTCTCGGCGTCACCGACGAAGAACAGTGACGTCGAAACGGCGGTCAGGCCCCAGCCCTCCCAGACCCCGACGGTGATGTCCTCCGGCGTGCGGGTGTGCGACCACAGCACCGGGACGAAGGCGCGCAGTAGGGCGGGGTCGATCCACCCGTCCTGCGGCGGGTTCAACCACCACCCGTCGCTCTTGGTCTGGCCGCTGCCGCCGTCAGGGCTGATGTCCCACCACTGCGTGTCGCCGTCGACCGTCGTGCCGGTGCGTGTCGCCAGCTCGGCCCAGCGCACGGAGCGCTCTTCGCCGTCGTCGTTCGACTCGTAAGCGGGATGCAGGATGCGGCCGTAGGCGGGCATCCCGGTCGGCACCATCTCCCCGAGCTCCGGGATGCGCTCTTGCAGCCAGCGGCCTCGCTCCGGGTCCACGAACCAGTCCATGCCACGATCCTGGCAGGTCGGAACCGTCCCCGTGGGATGCCGGGATACCGGGACGCCGCACGGTGAAGCGGCGTCCGGAGGGCCGGGCCTCGACTCGGTAGGGCGGACGGGACTTGAACCCGTGACCGGCGGATTATGAGTCCGATGCTCTAACCAGCTGAGCTACCGCCCCGAGGTGTGCCTCCCGATCACTCCGGGGCGGGCACTCCGGGGGCCGCGTCCGTCACCGGGTCGGCCACCGGCTCTCCACGATACAGGCTCTCGAAGGTGCTGATCGTGCGCTGGATGTCGTGGGCGGCCACGATGCGCAGCGACGCGTTCTTGAGCACATCCAGCTCGTCCTGCGGCAGCGTGAGCACGCTCTCCAGCTTGTCGGCGAGGTCCTGCGCGTCTCCCGGGCGGAACAGGTGTCCGTTCTCGCCGTCGTGGACGAGGTGCGGCAGCGCCATCGCGTCGGCGGCGACAACGGGCAGTGCCGAGGCCATCGCCTCCATCGTGGCGATCGACTGCAGCTCGGCGATGGACGGCATCGCGAACACCGTGGCGCGCGTGTACGCCTCGCGCAGCTCCTCGTCCGTCACGTAGCCGAGGAACGTGACCCGGTCGGCGATGCCGAGCGTCTCGGCCAACGCCTGCAGGTTCTTGAACTGGTCGCCCCCTCCGACGATCTCCAGCTTCGCGTCCAGGGAGGCAGGCAAGAGGGTCATCGCCTTCAGCAGCACGTCGATCTGCTTCTCGCCCGTGACCCGGCCGACGAAGAGGATGCTGTTGCCCGTGCGCGGGGAGAAGTCGGGCGTGTAGTTCTGCGCGTCGATGCCGCACGAGATCGCGTGCACGCCACGCAGCCCGGTCGCCTTCTCCAGGAACTCCGCCGCCCGCCGGGTCGGCGTGGTGATCGCCTCGGCGCGGTCGAAGCTCTTCCGCGCGTCCTTCCAGGCCAGGGACACGAAGGTGTGGTGGAGGAAGCGGGGCAGCCGGGTGAACTCGATGATGTTCTCCGGCATCACGTGGTTGGTCGCGACGATGCGGATGCCGCGCTTCTGCGCCTCGTAGGCGAGGCCGCGGCCGATGACGATGTGCGACTGGAAGTGGACGACGTCCGGCTTCACCTCGTCCAGGACGCGCCTGGCGTTCGCCTTGCTCGTCCACGGCAGGGCGAAGCGCAGCCAGTCGTGCGGGTACCAGCGCCAGCTGCGCAGCCGGTGCGCGGTCATCTTCGCGCCCTCGTGCTCCTCCACCCAGGTGCCGTGCTTGCGGCTCGCGGCGGGGGCGACGATGTGGACGTCGTGGCCGCGCTCGACGAGGCCGGCGGCCAGGCGCTCCGCGAACCGGGCGGCTCCGTTGACGTCCGGCGGGAAGGTGTCGCATCCCATCAGGATGGTCAGCGGCTTCTGCGGGGCCGGGGCGGGCGGGGTGGTGTGCGTTCCGCTCGTATCAGGCACGTGGTGAGGTCCCTACGGTCGTGGACGGGCTGGGTGAGCCCGGTCGATTCAACGGCCTAGTCTAGGCTGCTTTCCTCCAGCGGGCCGGTAAGACGCTCGGACACGGGCGTCTCGCCATTGGCCTGCGGGTGGTGGCGGGAGAGCTGGAAGACGCCCCAGATCGCGACGGCGCCGGTCAGGGCGAAGCCGACCATGGCCCACCAGGGCGCGCCCGCCGCCTCGTCGAGCACGACGATGCCGATCGTCACCGCGACCAGCGGGTCGATCACCGTGAGCCCGGCGATCACGAGGTCGGGAGGACCCGACGAATAGGCGTTCTGCACGAAGTACGCACCGAGCACGGCGGCGGCAAGCAGCGCCACGATGCAGAGCACGAGCAGCCAGTCCCACTCGCGGTGCGAGATGCGGTCGATGGCGACCTTGGCGAGCGTCGCGACGAAACCGTAGAGGATGCCGGCGCCGACGATGTAGAAGATCGCCTTGAACCGGTGCCGCAGGAACAGGAACGCCAGCACGAACAGGACCAGTACGACCGCGAGGACGAGGAGGATGATGATGAGCGACCGATTCGTCACCGGGAGGTCCTGGGCGAAGACGGCCGCGATGACCACGAACGCGCCGACGCCGCCGACGCACAGGCAGATCGCGATGATCGAGGGCCGGTTCAGCTTCACCCCGCTCAGCCGGGCGTTCAGGATGCTGGTGATCACCAGTCCGACGACGCCGAGCGGCTGCACCAGGATGATCGGCGAGAGCTTGAGGCTGACCAGCTGGAAGACGATGGCGAGGCCGAGCAGCAGCGTCCCCACCACCCAGGACGGGCGGGCGAGCAGCAGACCGAGCTGCTTCATGTTCAGGCCGTCGGAGGCGTTCTGCGTCTGCGACTCCACCTTCGCCACACCGTGGTGCTGCAGCTGCGCGCCGATCGAGAGGAAGCAGGCCCCGACGAGCGCGACCGGGATGCCGAGGAGCTGGCTCGGCTGGTAGGCCAGCGCGATCGCGTCCATCAGTTCCGTTGCCACTCCACGACCCTACCGAAGATGATCCCGATAGTCTTGCCGAATGGCCGTCCTCCCCATCCGGATCACCGGAGACCCCGTGCTGCACGCCCGCGCCTCCGAGGTCGTCGACATCGACGACGACCTGCGCACCCTGGTCGCCGACATGTTCGAGACGATGGACGAGGCGCCCGGCGTCGGCCTCGCCGGCCCCCAGGTCGGCGTTCCGCTGCGGCTGTTCGTGTACGGCTGGACGGACGACGACGACGTGCTGCACCGCGGCGTCGCGATCAACCCGGTGCTGTGGCTCTCGCCGCTGGCCGTCGGCGAGCCGGACGAGGAGAGCGAGTCCGAGGGGTGCTTGTCGTTCCCCGGCGAGCGGTTCCCGCTGCGCCGCGCCGAGCGCGTCATCCTGCAGGCGCTCGACCTGGACGGCCAGCCGTTCGAGGTGCACGCGGAGGGCTGGCTCGCCCGCATCTTCCAACACGAGTACGACCACCTGGACGGCGTGCTCTACGTCGACCGCCTGGCGCATCCCTATGGGAAGGCCGCGCTGAAGGTGCAGCGCAAGAACTCGTGGGGCGTCCCCGGCCTCAGCTGGCTGCCCGGCCGGGACCACCTGGAGGACTGAGCGGACGGCCGCGATTCAGCGGTTCAACGGCTGAGCGGCACCCCGTGCACACCGTTGTGGTGCCGCAGGCTCGGGAACACCACCGAGAGCGAGAAGCCCACCCCGGGCACGGACTTCGCGGTGAGGACGCCGCCGAACAGCGCCGCCCGCTCGCGCAGCTCCGCGAGGCCCGCACCCTCCAGGTGCTCGGTGATCGCGCGGAGGTCGTCCTCGAACGAGTACGCCGTCGCCTGGTCGACGCCCTCGCGGTCGAGGCCCTGGCGCCGTGCTGCGGCGCGGATCCCGTCGTCGTCCACGCTCACCTGGAGCCCGTCCGCCGTCCATGTGAAGCCGACGGCGACGTTCGTGCCCGAGCCGCCGTGCTCGAGCGCGTTGCCGAGGCTGGTCTGCAGGATGCGGAAGATCGCGAGCTCCGCGCCCTGGCGCAGCTCGAAGCGCTCCCCGGTCTCGGTGAAGCTGACGACGAGTCCCGCCTCGCGCATGATGCGGAACAGGTCGCGCGCCGAGTGCAGCTCGGGATGCGGCTGCGAGGCCTGCGCGCCCTCCCCCACCACGTTCTGCAGTCGGCGCAGATCCGCCAGCGCGTCGCGCGCCGTGGTCTCGAGCGCCGCCGCGGAGCGCGAGGCGGCCGCCGGGTCGGACGAGGCGGCGTAGCGCAGGCCCTCCGCCTGGGAGACGAGCCGCCCGACCGCCTGCACGGAGACGTCCGCGAGCTCGCCGACGATCCGGAACCGGCCGGCCTGTTCGGCCAGCTCCAGCTCCCGGTCTACGCGGTCCCATTCCGACTCGTCCCGCGTCTCGGCGAGGCGCCTGCGGCGGGTGCGCTCGAGAAGCCAGAGCGCGGGGAACACGATCGCGGCGGCGAGCAGCACAGCGGCGACGACGGTCAGGAGCGGGGTCATACGGGTCCTTCCGGCCGCGCGGCGCGGCCCGGACGATCATATCCGGGCCGCGCCGCACCGCCGTCGGGTGCCGGTTCTCAGGCGCCGTCCGACCGGTTGGCGCGCAGCACCTCCAGTCGCGCCCGGTACTCCTGCTCGTCGATGTCGCCGTTCGCGTAGCGCTGCGCGAGCGTCTGCTCCGCCGAGCGGGTGGCCGAGTGGCCCCAGCCTGGTCCGTATCCGCCGGGACCGTATCCGCCCCGGGCGGCGGCGGCGCGGCGCCAGCGGCGGCCGGCGAAGCCGAAGATCAGGACGAAGACGGCGATCCAGAAGATCGGGATGAAGATCCACCACCAGCCGAACCAGGGGCCGCCCCAGGTGACGGCGCAGGGCACGGCGGTCGTAGCCAGTGCAGTGAGCATGACGAGTCCAATCGCGTCGATGACGCCCGCGGCTCTCGCGGGCCATGCACCCAGCCTCGCCGCGCGGCCTCCGCGGCGAATCCGCCGCCGGGAGTCACCTGCCCTACTCCCCCGGGATCAGCTACTGCCAGCCGGGCTGGACGAGCCCGGTCTCGTAGGCGATCACCACGAGGCGCACCCGGTCGCGCGCATCCAGCTTCGTCATGATGCGGGAGACGTGCGTCTTGGCGGTGAGCGGGCTGAGGTACAGCCGCTCGCCGATCTCGGTGTTGGTGAGCCCGTGGCCGACCAGCGCGAGGACTTCGCGCTCGCGCTCGGTGAGCCCGGCGAGGGCGGCGGTGTCCTCCGGCGGCCGCAGCCCGCCCGCTACCCGCTCGATCAGCCGGCGGGTGACGCCCGGAGACAGCAGCGCGTCGCCGGCCGCGACCACCCGCACGGCGCGCAGCAGCTCCACCGGCTCGGTGTCCTTCACGAGGAACCCGCTCGCGCCGGCAACGATGGCCTGGGCGACGTATTCGTCCAGCTCGAAGGTCGTGACGACCACGATGCGGGTGCCCGCGAGGCCGGGATCGCCGACGATCTCCCCGGTCGCCCACAGCCCGTCGCCGTCGGGCATCCGGATGTCCATGAGGACGATGTCCGGCCGCGTCTCGCGCACCTGCGCCAGCGCGTCCCGGCCGGTCGCCGCCTCGCCGACCACCTCCAGGTCCGGCTCCGCCTCCAGCAGGGCGCGGAAGCCCGCCCGCACGAGGTGCTGGTCGTCCGCCAGCAGCACGCGGATCACGACGCCTCCGCCGTCCGCGCCGGGATGCGCGCCTCCACCGTGACCCCGCCGCCGTCGGTCTCGCGCACCGCGAAGCTGCCGCCGAGCAGCTCCGCGCGCTCGCGCATCCCGAGCATCCCCTTGCCGTCGCGCTCACCGTCTCCTGGCAGGCCGCGACCGTCGTCGGCGACGCTGAGCACGTAGCTGCCGTCCTCCTCGGCGAGGTGGATGCGCACCGTGCGCGCCTGCGCATGCCGGCCGATGTTCGTCAGAGACTCCTGCACGATCCGGTACAGCGCGAGCTGACTGGCGGCCGACGGCACACTGCGCAGGTCGTCCTCCAGCCGGACGTCCAGCCCCGCCCTGCGGTAGGTGTCGGCGAGCACGGGGATGCGGGCGAGGTCCGGCTCCGGCGCACGGGAGGAGGCGGGGCCGTCCGCGCGCAGGAAGCCGAGAACGCCGCGCACCTCCTCGAGCGCCTGGCTGCTGACCGTCTTGATCGACTCGAGACTCTCCCGGGCCTTGTCCGGTCGGCTGTCGAACAGGTGCAGGCCGACGCCCGCCTGCACGCTGATCTGCGACAGCGAGTGCGCGAGGACGTCGTGCAGCTCGCGCGCGATGCGCAGCCGCTCCGCCTCCGCCGCTGCCTCTCTGCGCGCCGCGATCTGGCGGGACAGCTCGCGGTAGCGCTCCCTGCGCCCGCGGATCGCCTCGCCGACGCCGACGAGCAGCGTGAGCACGAGCGCGATGATGAGCGGCCGGATCACGGCCTCCGGCCGCGCCACGAGCAGATACGCGCCGACGGGCCCGACGATCGCGAGCCCCGCGACCGTCCACCACGCCCACACCCGTGCACCGCGGACCACCGCGCCGACGATCGCGAACGCCAGGGGGACGGCCGCGAACGGCGGCCCGACCGTGATGGCGATCGCCGGGGCGCAGAGCACCGCGACCGCGACCAGCGTGACCCCGGGATGCGTGCGGCCGAGCAGCAGCAGGAACGAGGACGCGAACGCCACCAGCACGGCGGCGATGGTCAGCGGGTCGGTGGCGGCGTCGTGCGCGGCGATGACGACGCCGGGCAGTTGGATGAGCGCGGCCAGCGCGGCAGGGAACCAGCCGGCGCCGCGCGGCGCACGACCGTCCGACCAGGCCGGGATGCGCGGCCCAGAGCCGGTCTGCGCGTGCCAGGGCGCACCGCGGAGACGGCTGTCGTCCGACGGGTTCCGGGGCATCCTCCCATGCTAACGAGCGCCCACGGCGGACTCGTGCGCCCCGGGGAGTCTTCCGGCTGCTCCCCGGGGAGTACGAAGCGGGCGCTCAGCGCGCTCAGCGGTTCGGGGCGCTCAGCTGTTCGGGGCGCTCAGGGGTTGTGCTGGGCGTCGAAACCGCCGTCGTCGTCCGGGTTGTCGAAGATCCGGCCGAACGCCGGGCCGCCGAACGCAGTGAGTCCGGCCTCCCGCTCCAGCGACTCCCGCACCTCGTCCGTGTCGTTCTCGTACTCGTCCTCGGTCTCGTCGGGCTCCTCGCGCCCGCGCTCCCTCTCGTCCATAGCCGGATGGTACCCATGGTGGCCCGCTCTGGCACCGGCGTGAGGTGAACAGCGGATGTATTCCGCAGCGGGCATGGGAGCGACGCGAAGAGGCCCCGGCCCCGCTTTCGCGGTGACCGGGGCCTCTTCCGTGGCTCCCCGACTTGGACTCGAACCAAGAACCTGCCGGTTAACAGCCGGCTGCTCTGCCAATTGAGCTATCGAGGAATGCTTGATCAGCGAAGCTACTCTAGCAAGGATTCTGGCCCCGCGAGAAATCGGCCGCGCATCCCGCGCGCGTCGGCGATCAGTACCCGGCGCCGGGGTCGACGCGGCCGACGAACCGGCCGTCCCCGAGAAACGCGGCGACGTTCAGACGGATGCGTTCGGCCAGCAGCGGCGCGACCATCTCCGGTGTGTCGGCCTGGTGCGGCGTGATGAGGCAGTTCGGCTCGTCCCAGAGCGGATGACCGTCCGGCAGCGGCTCCGGGTCGGTCACGTCGATGCCGGCGCCGGCGATCGAGCCATCGCGCAGCGCCTCCAAGAGCGCGTCGGTGTCGACCAGGCCGCCGCGCGCGATGTTGACCAGCCGGGCGGTCGGCTTCATCAGCGCGAACTCGGGCGCACCGAACAGGTGCCGCGTGCCGCCGGTGAGCGCGGCCGCGATCACCACGACGTCCGCGGTCGGCAGCACCTCGTGCAGGCGCTCCGCGGTGACCGTGCGCCTGGCCCCGGGAACCGGATCCTCCGAGCGACGGACGATCGTCACCCTGGCGTCGAACGGCTCCAGCAACCGCATCAGTTCGAGCGCGATGCCGCCGGCGCCGACGATCACCACGTCGAGCCCGTAGAGCGACGTGCCCTCCTGCTCGGTCGCCCAGCTGCGGGCCCGCACCCGCTTGGGCAGCACGCGGAGCAGCGCGAGCGTCAGCGCCAGGGCGTGCTCGGCGACGGGCTGCGCGTACGCCCCCTTAGCGCTGGTCCAGACCAGCCCAGGCCGATCCTCAGCGGCGAGGATGTCCGCGAACGCGTCGACCCCGGCGAACGGGAGCTGCACCCAGCCGATGCCGGGGTGCTCCTCGAGCACCGGCGGGAAGTCCTTCGCATCCTTGTACGAGAGCCACACCACCCCGCGGGTGCGGTCGGAGAGCGGCTCGACGGTGCCGCCGGCCTCCTGGACCGCGGCGACGAACGCCGGTTCCGGCTGTGGGAGCACCGCGATCGGGCCCGGCTCGGGACGCTGTTCGGCCGGGATCGCTTCGGCGTCGACGGCGAGGACGGCGCGGTGCTGGGAGGAGGGAGTCTCTGGCATATCGGACCTCTCGTGTGTCCCGTGTCTGTCGGGGTTCAGTGGGCGGACTGGGGACGGCGGGCCGTGCGGCGCTGCGTCGGCCCGAGAGCCTCCGCGAGGCCCTTCACGAACGGATGCGCGGGATCCGCCAGCACCTCCTCGATCGGCCCGTAGCCGACCGGCCGGCCGTTCTGCAGCACGAGGGAGGCGTCCGTGGCGCGTCGCAGCACGGCGAGGTCGTGGCTGACGACCACGGCGCTGAAGCCCTCGTGCGCACGCAGCTGGCCGAGCAGGTCGATGACGGCGTCGCGCACGGTGGCGTCGATGCCCGCGGTCGGCTCGTCGGCGATCAGGATGCGCGGGCCGAGCACCAGGGCCCGCGCGAGCGCGACGCGCTGGCGCTGGCCCGCGCTCAGCTCGTAGGGGTACTTGCCGAGGACGCTGAGCGGGAGGTGCACGGTGTCCAGCATCAGCGCCGCGCGCTCACCCGCCGCGCGCCGGGGATAGTGCTCGTCGCGTTCGAAGATCGGCAGCGAGACGTTGTCCTGCACGGTCAGCGACGGCTCCAGCGTCGCCGCGGCCTCCTGAGGCAGGTAGCCGACGTGGAAGGTCACCTCGGCGATGTCGCGCTTGCGCGCCTTGCGGAGCGAGTGGCCGAGCACCGTCGCCTCTCCCCCGCTGATCCGCGGGCCCGGCTCACCGGAGCGCACCGGCAGCGCGCGTCCCGCGAGCACCGCTGCCAGGGTGCTCTTTCCCGAGCCGGTCTCCCCGAGCACGCCGAGGGACTGGCCGGGCTCCAGGCGGAAGGAGACGCCCCGCAGCGCGACGCACGACGGGCTCGGCCCCCGCGCGGGGTACTCGACGGACAGATCGCTGACGCTGATCGCGGGCTCGGAACTCACCCTTCGACCATACGGGGTGATCGCGCCATGCGGGCGATCGGTCGCGACACGCCGCGCGTCGACGGACGACGCGGCGTGTCGCGACCTGCCGGGGCCGAGGGCGTGCCTTCAGGCGGAGGTCGTCTGGATGGCGCGGAGGGCCTCTCGGCGGTCGGCCTGCTCGATCGGGTCGGGCACGGGCAGGGAGGCGAGCAGGCGCTGGGTGTACGCCTCGCGCGGGTTGCCGAGCACCTCGGCGCCGGTCCCCTCCTCGACCAGCTTCCCGCGGTGCAGCACCGCGATCCGGTCCGCCAGCAGGTCGACGACCGCGAGGTCGTGGCTGATGAACAGCGCCGCGAAGCCGAACTCGCGCTGCAGGTCGGCGAACAGCTCGAGCACGCGCGCCTGCACCGAGACGTCCAGCGCCGAGGTCGGCTCGTCGGCGATGAGCAGCGTCGGCTCCAGCGCGAGCGCGCGGGCGAGGCTCGCCCGCTGACGCTGGCCGCCGGAGAGCTCGTGCGGGAACCTGTCGCCGTAGCTGCGCGGCAGCTGCACCGCCTCCAGCAGCTCGTCGACCCGCGAGCGCGCCGCAGAGGGCGACGACGCCTTCCCGTGCACGACCAGCGGCTCCGCGACGCAGTCCGCGATCGTCAGCAGCGGGTTGAAGCTGGACGCGGGGTCCTGGAACACGAAGCCGATCCGCTCGCGCACCTTCCGGAACTGGCGTTCGCGGACGCCGTTCATCTCGATGCCGAGCACCTGGAGCGAGCCGTCGGTGACCCTGTTCAGCCCGGCAATCGCACGGCCGATGGTGGTCTTGCCCGAGCCGGACTCGCCGACCAGGCCCAGCACCTCGCCGGGGCGGATGTCGAAGGAGACGCCGTCCACCGCGACGAAGCCGGGACGGCCGAGGCGGCCCGGGTACTGGATGCGCAAGTCTCGTGCCCGCACGACCGCGGACTCCTCCGGGCGCTCGGCGCGGGCGATCGCCCGCTCCTCTGTGGCGATGCGGCCCTGCCCGATCTTGGGCACGGAGGCGAGGAGCTTCTTCGTGTACTCCGCCTGCGGGGCGGCGAACAGCGTGCGAGCGTCCGCCTCCTCCACGAGCTTGCCCTGGTACATCACCGCGACCCGGTCCGCGAGGTCGGCGACGACGCCCATGTTGTGGGTGATCAGCACGATCGCCGCGCCGAACTCGTCGCGGCAGCGCCGCAGGAGGTCGAGGATCTCCGCCTGGACCGTCACGTCCAGTGCGGTCGTCGGCTCGTCGGCGACGATGAGCCCGGGGTTCAGCACCAGCGCCATCGCGATAACGACGCGCTGCTTCTGGCCGCCGGAGAACTGGTGCGGGTAGTACTTCACCCGCTTCTCCGGCTCCGGGATGCCGACCCGGCCGAGGATCTCGACAGCCTGGGCCATCGCCTCCTTCTTGGACAGGGAACCGTGGGCGCGCAGGCCCTCCGCGATCTGCCAGCCGACGGTGTACACCGGGTTCAGCGCGGTGGACGGCTCCTGGAAGACCATCGCGACGTCGGTGCCGCGCACATCCCGCAGCTGCTTCTTGGAGAGCGTGACGACATCCGCCTCGCTCTGGCCGTCCTTGCTGCGCAGGACGACGGCGCCGGACGCGGTCGCGGTCTCCGGGAGCAGTCCCAGGATGGTCTTGGCGGTCACGGTCTTGCCGGACCCGGACTCGCCGACGATGGCCAGCACCTCGCCGGGCGCGACCCGCAGGCTCACGTCATCGACGGCCTTGACTGCCCCGGCGTCGGTGGCGAAGGACACCGACAGGTTGTCGATCTGCACGACATCGCTCATGGCTTGACCTCGATTCCGTGTTCGTCGAAGGACTCTCCGCCCTCCAGGCCGTCCAGGCCGCCGGGGCCGGCGAGCAGGGGGCCGCCGGGGACGACCGAGGTCTCCGCCACCTCACCGGACGCCTCCGCGGCGCGACGGCGCCCGCGCAGACGGGGATCCGCCAGGTCGTTCAGACTCTCGCCCACGAGGGTGATGCCGAGCACCACGAGCACGATCGCGAGGCCGGGGAAGATGGCCGTCCACCAGATCCCGCTGGTGACGTCCGAGAGCGCCTTGTTCAGGTCGTAGCCCCACTCGGCCGCGGCCGTCGGCTCGATGCCGAAGCCGAGGAAGCCCAGCGCCGCGAGCGTCAGGATCGCCTCCGACGAGTTCAGCGTGAAGATCAGCGGGAGCGTGCGGGTGGAGTTGCGCAGCACGTGCCGGAACATGATGCGTCCGTTGCTCGCGCCGATCACCTTGGCCGCCTCGACGTACGCCTCCGACTTGATGCGCACCACCTCGGAGCGGATCACCCGGAAGTACTGCGGGATGAAGACGACGGTGATCGAGATCGCCGCCGCGAAGATCCCGCCCCACAGGCTGGACTGGCCGCCCGAGATGACGATCGCCATCACGATCGCCAGCAGCAGCGACGGGAACGCGTAGATCGCGTCCGCGATCACGACGAGCACCCGGTCGACCCAGCCGCCGAAGTAGCCGGAGATGAGGCCGAGGACGACGCCGGCGAAGATCGAGAGGATCACCGCGACGACGATGACGAGGATCGCCGTCTGCGCGCCCCAGATGACCCGGGAGAAGACGTCGTAGCCGCCGACCGTTGTGCCCCAGATGTGCGCGGCGCTCGGCGGCTGCTGGGAGCCGAACTGGCCGTTCGCGTCCTTCAGCTGAGCGAAGCCGTACGGCGCGATCAGCGGGGCGAACACCGCGACGAGGATGAATACGCCGGTCAGGACGAGACCCGCGATCAGCATCCCGCGCTGCAGCCCGACGGACTGGCGCAGCTGGTGGACGACGGGGAGGCGACGCCAGAAGCTTCGTGTGCCCGAGGCCATCTCAGTACCTCACTCTCGGGTCGATGAGCGCCGCGATGATGTCGACGATGAAGTTCGTCACGGCGACGATCACGGCGAGCAGGACGACGAGTCCCTGCACGGCGACGAAGTCGCGCGACTGCAGGTAGTGCGAGAGCTGGAAGCCCAGGCCCTTCCACTCGAACGTCGTCTCCGTGAGGATCGCGCCGCCGAGCAGCAGGGCGATCTGCAGTCCGATGACGGTGATGATCGGGATGAGCGCGGGGCGGTACGCGTGCTTGCGAACCAGTCGGCTCTCCCGGACACCGCGCGAACGGGCAGCATCCACGTAGTCGGTGGACAGAGTCCCGATGACGTTCGTGCGCACCAGGCGCAGGAAGATGCCCGCCGTGAGGAGGCCGAGGGTGACCGCGGGCAGGACCGCGTGGAGCAGCACGTCGCCGATGACGGCGGGGTCCCCGGTCTGGAAGGCGTCGATCAGGTAGATCCCGGTCTTGTTCTCCAGCGTCTGCATCTCGATCTCGGAGCTGGTGGATGCGCGCCCCGCGACCGGGAGCCAGTCCAGCCAGACCGAGAAGATCAGCTTCAGCACCATGCCGGCGAAGAACACCGGCGTTGCGTAGCAGAGGATCGCGAACACGCGCAGCGTGGCGTCACCGAACCGGTCGCGGTAGTACGCGGCGACCATGCCGAGCGGGATGCCGACGATGAAGGCGACGATGAGCGCGTAGATCGCGAGCTCCAGGGTCGCCGCGCCGTAGGTCAGCAGCACCTGCGTCACCGGCTGGTGGTCGGTGAAGGTGGTGCCGAAATCGCCGCGGAGGATCTGACCGAGGTACTCGACGTACTGGACGATGAGCGGCCGGTCGTAGCCGGCCTCGTGGATGCGCTGCTGCAGCTGCGCGGGCGGCAGCTTGCCGCCGAGGGCCGCGGTGATGGGGTCTCCGGTGGAGCGCATCAGGAAGAAGACGACCGTCACCAGGATGAAGATCGTCGGGATGATGAGGAGGGCGCGGACGACGATGTAGCGGCCGAGGCCGCCTCCCGAGCGTCGCGCCTTGGTTCGTTCGGGGCCGGGCGCCGTCGGCGCCGCCTGCCCGGTGACCGTCGCTGTCATGGAAGCCAATCGTGGGTGGTTCGTGGGAGGGGGCGGCTCGCCGATGCGAACCGCCCCCGTTCGGCCGTGCTGTGCGGCCTAGCCCTTCGACAGGGCGGCGTAGCGGAACTTGAACGAGGCGTCCAGCGTCTTGTCGGTGCCGGAGACGTCCTTGCCCACCACGGCGACCTGGGCGCCCTGCAGCAGCGGCAGGGTGGACAGGTCCGCGCCCACCTTCGCCTGGATCTCCTCGATCAGCTTGGTTCGGGCGGCCTTGTCGGTGGTGCCGAGCTGCTGGGTGATCAGCTGCTGCACCTGGGGGTTGTCGTAGTGGTTCGCCAGGAAGTTGTCCTTGACGAAGAACGGCGACAGGTAGTTGTCCGCGTCGGAGTAGTCGGGGAACCAGCCCAGCTGGTACGCCGGGTAGAGGTCCTTCACGCGGTCCTTCGAGTACTGCACCCACTCGGTGGACTGCAGGTTGACCTTGAACAGACCGCCGTTCTCCAGCTGCTCCTTGACCAGCGCGTACTCGTCGCCGGACGACGGGCCGTAGTGGTCGGGGTTGTACTGCAGGTTGAGCGCGACCGGGGTGGTGACGCCGGCGGCCTGCAGCGCGGCCTTCGCCTTGTCCAGGCTCGGGCCGCCGTTGCCGTCGCCGTAGAGGTCCTTCAGCACGGTGGTCGCGCCGGTCAGGCCCTCGGGGACGAACGAGTACAGCGGGGTGTAGGTGTCCTTGTAGACCTGCTTGGCGATGGTCGCGCGGTCGACGAGGTCGGCCGCGGCCTGGCGCACGGCGAGTGCCTTCTTCGCGTCGGCCTGCGGCGTGGTGGCCCCGTACGGCATCGTGTTGAAGTTCCAGACGATGTAACGGGTCTCACCGCCCGGGCCCTTGACGACCTTGACGCTCTTGTCGGAGGACAGGCTGTCGATGTCCGTGGCCGTGAGGCTGCGGAAGGCGACGTCGATGGCGTTCTTCTGGATGTCAAGCTTCAGGTTCGACGACTCGGCGTAGTACTTGACGTTGACCTTCTCGGTGGCGGGCTTGCCCAGCAGGCCCTCGTAGTTCGGGTTCGCCTTGTACGCGATGAGGTTGTTGAAGTCGTAGCTGGTGATGTCGTACTGGCCGGCGAACGGGTGACCCTTGACGATGGTCTTGTCGTCGGTGACCTTGTCGGCCGAGAAGACCTGGTGGTCCACGATCGGGCCGGCGGGGCTGGAGAGCACCTGCGCGAAGGTCTGGTCGTTCGGCACCTTCAGCTTGAAGACGGCGGTGGTCTTGTCCGGCGTGCTCACGCTGTCCAGGTTGCCGAGCAGCGACGCGGGACCGTTCGGGTCATTGATCTTCAGCTGGCGGTCGAACGTGAACTTCACGTCCTCGGAGGTCAGCGGGTGACCGTTCGCGAACTTCAGGTTCGGCTTGAGCTTGACCGTGTACTCGGTCGGCGAGGTGAAGTCGGCGCTCTGGGCGATGTCCGGCTTCACGTCCGGGCTGCCGTACGGGCTGTTCATGAGGAACGGGTAGACCTGGTTCATCACGGCGAACGAGCCGTTGTCGTACGAACCAGCCGGGTCGATCGAGGTGATCTTGTCTGTCGTGCCGATGGTGAGGGTGCCTCCGCCGCCTCCACCGGAGTTGTTGTTGCTCCCGGAGCAGCCGGCGAGCACCAGCGCCGCGGCCGCGAACGCGGCCGACACGGCGAGCAGGCGCCGTCCGCCTTGTGATACGGATCTCATATCCGAGTACCTCTTCCTGGTGTGGGGACACTGAGCCGGCATGGGCGCACGGAGAAGCGCCATCGCCGAATCGCGTAGAACTGTCCTAGCATGAAACGCACGTATTACATGCATTCGGATACGAATCGAGCCGAGATCTTTACATCGGCGCAACAGATCCGCGCTCGTCCGCGCAGATCGGTGCGAAATCCGTCGTGGCGGGCGTGCTCCGGAGGCGCAGCGTGCTACTCGCCCCGCAGGCGCATCCGCTCGCGGTCGATCGACGCCAGCGCCGTCTGCAGCGAGCGGCGCAGGTCGGTCTCCGCGGGGTCGGTTCGGGCGAGCCGGCCGGTCAGCTCCGCCTTCTCCCGCAAGAGGTCGCGATCGATCAGACCGTCGAGGATCGAGCGGGCGTATCGCCCTGCCTCCCCCGCCGCCTGCGGCAGCGCCGCAACCGCGAGGCCGTTCACGGTCGGCGCGTAGGCGGAGGGCACCTCGGCCAGCACGCGGTCGACCCAGCCGGGCTGGTCCATCGTGGCGAGCTGGCTGGCGATCGCGTCCTTGACCACGGCGTGCGTCGGGTTCACGAAGGGCACCTGGACGGCGCGGGCCGCCCGCTCCCGGCCGACCTCACCCGGGAGCTGAAGCAGCACCATGAGGCTCTCGCGCTCGGTGCGCTGGGTCGGGTCGGTGAGGTCGGCGGGGCGGATGTGGGCGACCGCCGCCTCGGGTGCGACGGCGTCCCCGCCCGGCCGGCCGTAGGGCGCCTGGTCCTGTCCGCGCTGGCCCTGTCCGCGGCCCTGTCCAGGACCCTCCGACCGCGAGCCGCGCTGGGCGGACCGCACGGCCCGTGTCGCATCCTGCAGGTCGGCGCCGGAGAGGCGGGCGAGCTCGCGTGTGTAGCCGTTCTGGGATGCCGGGTCGCGGATCGTCGCGACGATCGGGGCGCCGGCGCGGAGGGCGGCCGTGCGGCCCTCCACCGAGTCGAGGTCGTAACGCTCGACGACCTGGCGCAGCATGAACTCGAACATCGGCTTCTTCGCGTCGATCATCCGGCGCACCGCGTCGTCGCCCTTCGCGAGCCGCAGGTCGCACGGGTCGAGCCCGTCCGGGCCGACGGCCACGTACGTCTGGGCGGAGAAGCGCTGCTCCTCGCCGAACGCGCGCGCGGCCGCCTTCTGGCCGGCGGCGTCCGGGTCGAAGGTGAAGATCACCGAGCCGGTGCTGCTGTCGTCACCCATGATCCGGCGGATCACCTTGATGTGGTCGACGCCGAAGGCGGTGCCGCAGGTCGCGACCGCCGTGGTGATGCCGGCGAGGTGGCAGGCCATGACGTCCGTGTACCCCTCGACGACGACGACCTGGTCGTTGCGGGAGATGTCGCGCTTGGCGAGATCGAGACCGTAGAGCACCTGGGCCTTCTTATAGACCGGCGTCTCCGGGGTGTTCAGGTACTTGGGGCCGTTGTCGTCCTCCAGCAGCCGGCGCGCGCCGAACCCGATGGTCTGGCCGGTCACGTCCCGGATCGGCCACACCAGCCGGCCGCGGAAGCGGTCGTAGACGCCGCGGTCGCGCTGGGAGACCAGTCCGGCGGCGAGCAGCTCTTCGGGCGTGAAGCCCTTCGAGCGGAGGTGCTTGGTGAGCTCATCCCAGCTTTTCGGGGCGTACCCCACGCCGAAGTGGGCGGCGGCCGCAGCATCGAAGCCGCGCTCGCCCAGGAACCGGCGGCCGGGGTCCGCGCCCGCGGTGCCCAGCTGGTCGCGGAAGTACTCCTCGGCGGCCGAGTTGGCGGCGAGGAGGCGTGCGCGGTTCCCGCTTGACTCGCTCGGACCTCCGCCGCCCTCCTCGTAGCGCAGCTGGTAGCCGATGCGCGCCGCAAGCCGCTCGACGGCCTCGGTGAAGGAGACGTGGTCGAGCTTGACCAGGAATTCGTAGACGTCGCCGCCCTCGCCGCAGCCGAAGCAGTGGTACCGGCCGACGCCGGGGCGGACGTTGAAGCTCGGGCTCTTCTCGTCGTGGAACGGGCACAGGCCCTTCAGCGATCCGACGCCGCCCGGCTTCAGGCTGACGTAGTCGCCGATGATGTCGGCGATGTTAGTGCGTGCCTTGACCTCTTCGATGTCGCTTTGTCGAATCCGGCCGGCCATGACTCGATTCTAGTGAGCCGGGCCGACGTCCATCATCGCGGCGGCCGGCGGCGGCCTCTCGTGTTCTGCGCGATCTCGATGATCGCGCAGAATACCTCGATCGTGACCCGCAGCAGCAGGACGCTGAGGACCGCCGCCACGAGCGTCACGAGCACACCGAGCAGGAACACGAAGGCGCCGACGGGCGAGTTCGTGGCAACGGCGATGCCGAGGCTGTTGGCGAAGCCGACGACGATGCCCAGGCCGATGAGCACCAGCCCGACGACGTAGACGGGACCCGCCAGCTTCCGGGTCACATAGCTCGTGAACGTGAAGTCGAACAGGGACGAGAAGAACCGCGAATCGTCGAGCCGGTCGGCGATGTCGTTGACGCTGCGATATCCGGCGGCACCGTGCGCACCGTCGGCGTCGTCGTCGCTCGGCGTCGCGCTCGCGGCCGCGGGCTGCGCGGGACCGGCGGCCGCTCCTGCGGCCTGGCCCCCTGCGGCGGGCGGAGCCTCGAGGACCGTGGTCTCAGCGGTCGTGGTGGAGGTCGCCGGGGCCTCCGCCGGGGACGCGTCGACCGGGGCGGCAGGGGGCTCGGCGGGCTGCTCCGCTGCCGCTCCGGCCGCGTAGAACTCGCTGGCGGTCGGTAGAACGGCCGTCTCCGCCCCGGTGTCGGGGGCGTCCACGGCGTCCGTGGCGTCTGCCGCGCCCGTTTCCTCGGTCTGCACCGGCTCCGCCGGCGACGAGGAGGTGTCCGGGGTCGGCGACGCGGGGTCCGCGGTCGGCGTGGTCTTGCCCAGCATCGCGTCCAGGATCTCGGGCGCCTCGCCCGCCGGCGAGATCGGCGTGGTCTTCACGGTGGAACGCTTGCGCGGCGCGGGGGTGCGCTTCGCGGGCAGCTCCGCATCCTCCGGCTTCCTGGCGGCCGCGCTGCGCGTTGTCCCGGCGCGGGCGGTCCCGGTCCGCGCGGCGCCGGAGCGCGCGGTTCCGGTACCGGCACCCGCCGTACCGGAACCCGCCGCAGGCGTGCGCGGTGCGCGCTTGGCGGGGGCCCGCTTGGGCGCGGGTGGGGTCGCGGCCTCGGACGCCGCCGTCTCCGGTGCAGCCTCCTGACCCTCAGCGGGCCGGTCGCCGTCCGACGGTGGCTGTGCGGTGCTCATGCGTCTCCCTCCGATGCCGTTCCTCAAGCATTCTGCACGCGGCCCCGGGATACAAGCCCGCGCGCCGCGCTCCGCGCCGTGCCGTCGTGCTCAGTGCTGCACGAGCCGCTCGTACCAGCTGAGCGCCGACTGGTCGGTGAGGCTCGCGACCTGGTCGACGACGACCCGCTTGCGCGCGGCGTCGTCCTTGGCGAGCCGCCAGTCCTCCTGGAAGCCGGGGTCGAGCTCGTCCGGCCCTCGCGAGAGCAGCAGGTCCGCGAGCGTGGTCAGGATCTGGCGCTGCTGCGCGTAAATCGGCTGCCGGGTGTTCCTGGACATCACGAAGGTCGCGACGATTCCCTTGAGCACCGCGATCTCCGCACGGATCTCCGCAGGGACGACCACGTCGGCGCCGAACCGCAGCAGCGCCGTACGGCCGGAGGTCTCCTTCGTGGCGTGCACGGCCGCGTGGGCGAAGCGCCCGATGAGTTGGCTCGTGAGGTTCTTCAGATGGGCCTGGGCGCGTCGGCTGCCGTCCCAGGTGTCCAGCCAGATGTCGAGGCTGTCGAGGCGGTCGAACGCGGCGATCAGCTCGTCGTGGCTGAACTCGCCGCCGACCCACTCGTACATCGAGCGCACGAGGTCGTCGTGGTCGACCCGGGTGCCGAGGGCCGCCACGTCGATGTAGCCGTTCACGACCGCGTCCTCGAAGTCGTGCACGGAGTAGGCGATGTCATCGGAGAGGTCCATCACCTGCGCCTCGATGCAGCGCTGGCGGTCGGGGGCGCCGGCGCGCATCCACTCGAAGACGGCGTTGTCGTCGGCGTAGAAGCCGAACTTCGCGCGGCCGCTCGGGTCGGCGACCGAGCTGGACTCCGGCCAGGGGTACTTGCAGCTCGCGTCGAGGCTCGCCCTGGTCAGGTTGAGACCGTAGGGATGACCGTCCCTGCCGAAGACCTTCGGCTCCAACCGGGTGAGCAGTCGCAGCGTCTGGGCGTTGCCCTCGAACCCGCCGATGTCCTCCGACCAGCTGTTGAGGGCCCGTTCGCCGTTGTGACCGAAGGGTGGATGCCCGATGTCGTGGGCGAGGCAGGCGGTGTCGACGATGTCGGGGTCCAGCCCGAGGCTGTTGGCGAGTTCACGCCCGACCTGGGCGACCTCCAGCGAGTGCGTGAGGCGGTTCCGGGCGAAATCGAGCCCCGCGGTCGGGCTCAGCACCTGGGTCTTCGCCGCGAGCCGCCGCAGCGCGCTGGAGTGCAGCAGCCGGGCGCGATCGCGCGCGAAGTCGCTTCGCCGGTTCGAGTGCTGCTCCGGCAGCCAGCGCTCGCGGTCGCGATCGGTGTACTCGGGCGAAGGCGCGGCCTGCACCCTGGCCGTCCTGGCGGTCGTTCCGACCGCCGCCGTCGCCTCATCCGCCACTGTTGTGCACCTCCGCCTCGGCGACCTCGGCGCGGCCGACGCCGTCCAGCTCGCGACTGTTGAGCCAGCCCTCGGGGAGCGCCGGCTTCTTCGGGGACCCGGCGCGTCCGCGCTGACCCTCCGCGGCCTCGCCCGGGTACTCCTGGTCCCAGTCGAGCGTCGCCAGCAGGTCGTCGAGGTGGGCGAGGGTGTCGACCGTCGCGAGGCTCGCGCGCAGGTCGCCACCGACCGGGTAGCCCTTGAAGTACCACGCGACGTGCTTGCGGATGTCGCGGCAGCCGCGTTCCTCGCTCTCGAAGAACTCCACCAGGAGCTCCGCGTGCCGACGGAACGTGGCGGCCACCTGGCCGAGCGTCGGATGCGCCTGCGCACGCTGCGCCTCCTCGGCGCTGATCTCGCCCGCCCGGGCGCGGAACGCGGCGGCCAGGTCGCCGAACAGCCACGGGCGGCCGAGGCAGCCGCGCCCCACGACGACGCCGTCGCAGCCGGTCTCCTCGACCATCCGGATGGCGTCCGCCGCCGACCAGATGTCGCCGTTGCCGAGCACCGGCGTGCCGGTGATGGTCTCCTTCAGCTTCGCGATCGCCGACCAGTCGGCGTGGCCCGAGTAGAACTCGGCTGCGGTGCGGGCGTGCAGCGCGATCGACGCGACCCCTGCGCCCTCGGCCGCCTTCGCCGCCTCGAGATAGGTGAGGTGGTCGCTGTCGATGCCCTTGCGCATCTTGACGGTCAACGGGATGCTCCCGGCCGCCTCGACGGCGCCTTCGACGATCTCGCGGAAGTGCGTGAGCTTCCACGGCAACGCCGCTCCCCCGCCCTTGCGCGTGACCTTGGGCACGGGGCAGCCGAAGTTGAGGTCGATGTGATCGGCACGGTCCTCGGCGACGAGCATCGTCACGGCCTCGCGGACGGTCTTCGGGTCGACACCGTAGAGCTGGATGCTGCGCGGCGTCTCCGACTCGTGGTGGGTGATCAGCCGCAGCGACTCGGGGGTGCGCTCGACCAGCGCCCGCGAGGTGATCATCTCGCTGACGTACAGACCGGCGCCGAATTCGCGGCAGAGCCGCCGGAACGCGGTGTTCGTGATGCCCGCCATCGGCGCGAGGACGACGGGCACATCGAGCCGGAGCGGTCCGATGGACAGCCGCGACGACGGCGTGGCGCCGGTTAGAGTGGCACCGGGAGTGAGGGTGGCGGTAGTAGACATCTGATTCGATTCTCCCAGAAAGCGTGCTGGAGCATGACTGAGAGCCCGGAATCTGTGGATGACGTCCGCGGGAACGCGGCGGTGGAGGACTCCACCGCGCCCATTCCTCCGACGGCCGACGCCGACGGCGGCGCGGGCCGCGCCCGTGTCGAGGCCGATGCGGAGGCCAGGGGCGTGCCGATCCGGGTCGTCGAGCGTCCCGCCGCGCGGAGCCTCCAGGAGGCGGCGGCTCTGCTGGGCATCGAGCCTTCCGACATCGTCAAGACGCTCGTCGTCAAGCGCAGCGACGACACCTTCGTCTTCGCGCTGGTGCCAGGGGGCCGGAAGATCTCCTGGCCCAAGCTGCGCGGCATCCTGCACGTGAACAAGCTCCAGCTGCCGGACGCATCCGTCGCCCTCGCCGCCACCGGCTACGAGCGCGGTACGATCACCCCGTTCGGCAGCACGACGGCGTGGCCCATCGTCGCCGACGCGTCGATCCCCGGCCGCACGGTCTCGATGGGCGCCGGGGCCCACGGCTACTCCCTCTTCGTCGACGCAGACGCCCTCATCGCCGCCTTCGACGCGACCGTCGCCGACATCACCGACCCCGAGTAGCGCCTCGCCCGGCCCCCTGCCCGGGCCTCGATCGGTCGCGACACGCCGCCTCGCCGGACTCGTGACGGCACGTCGCGACCGATCGTCGGGAGCCGGGCTGTGGATAACGCGGCCGGTCGGCGCGAGACTGTCAGGGTGGCGGCATGAAAGCTCCCCTGCCGCTTCCGACCGGTCTCCGTTCGGCACCCTTCTCGACATCGGACGCCGCTGCCGCCGCGGTCGTGCGCAGCCGCCTCCGTCGAAGCGACCTCGTCGCGCCCTATCGAGGCACTCGCGCGCACGCCGCCTCGTTCGACGGCAGCCTTCTCGCGCGCTGCCGGACGTACGCTGCCGACATGCCGCCGTCACGATGCTTCAGCCACGCGACCGCGGCGCGACTGCACGGGATCGTTCTGCCGTCGCGGGAGGTCGACGACCGGGCCCTGCATGTCTCGAACCTTCGCGGAGGCCGGGCGCCGCGCGGGCCGGGAGTGATCGGGCACACGATCTCCCTGCACGAGAATTCGATCGCCTCAGTGGACGGACTTGCCGTGTTCGCGCCGTCCGAAGTGTGGTGCCAACTCGGCGCTCGACTCACCGTCGCGGAACTGGTGGTCGCAGCGGATTCGTGCCTGCGACGCGCGGGACCGCTCAGCACCCTCGGGGAACTGCGTCTCGCGGTCGCCCGTTGGCGGGGCAGGCGCGGTGTTGATCGTCTGCGAGCGGCGATCCCGCTCGCGCGTGAGCGCACCGACTCAGCGATGGAAACGCTGCTGCGGCTCGCTATCGTCGGCGCAGGCCTGCCGGAGCCGATCGTCAACCGGCCGATCCAGACGGCCGGCCGCACGCTGCACGGCGACCTCGTCTACCCGCGGGCTCGGCTCGTCATCGAATACGACGGCGACCATCACCGCGCGGATGCCCGCCAGTAATCCTCGGACGTCGACCGGCTCTGGCAGCTCGAGTCCGCCGGCTGGCGCGTACTCCGCGTCAACCGCTCCCACACGGCCGACGACTTCGCGATCGCGGTTGCTCGAATCCGGGCCGCGCTGGGCGCGAGCGGTCGCGACGCGCCGTTGTTGCGCGGATGACGCGGCGTGTCGCGACCGATCGTCGGCTACTCCGCCGGGGCTGCCGGGGGCAGCTCGCAGGTGTCGCCGTCGCAGACGACGGCGGACGGGTCGCCGAGCGGGATCAGGGAGGGGCCGCCGGTCATGCTGACACCTGCTCGCGCTCGGACCAGACCTGCTCCAGCACCTGGGCGAAGGTCTGGGCGTCCTGGGCGCCGGAGACGCCGTACTTGCCCTCGATCACGAAGAAGGGGACGCCGTTGATGCCGAACTCCCCCGCGGTGCGCTGGTCGTCGCGCACGGCGTCGACGTACTCGCCGGACTCGAGCGCTGCGAGTGCGGCGGCACGATCGAGGCCGACCTCGGCGGCCAGGTCGGCGAGATCCTCGGTGCGGCCGACATGACCGCCCTCGATGAAGTAGGCGCGGAACAGCCGCTCCGCGAGCTCCAGCTGCTTTCCGTGCGCCTTCGCGAAGTGCAGCAGCTCGTGCGCCTTCACCGTGTTGGTGTGCTGGAGGTTGTCGTAGTCGTAGTCGAGCCCGACCGACGAGGCGATGCCGGTCACCCGCTCGATCATCTGACGCGCCTGCTCTGCCGGGATGCCCTTGTGGCCCGCGAGATAGTCGACCTCGCTCCCCTGGAAGTCGACCGGGGTGTCGGGCGAGAGCTCGAAGGAGTGGTACTCGACCTCGACGGCCCTGCCGTCGCCCGCGCCCGCGAACAGGCCGCTGCCCGCCTCGAACTTGCGCTTGCCGATGTAGCACCAGGGGCAGGCGATGTCGGACCAGATGTCGATCTTGATGGGTTCGCTCACGACGGGGACAACGTCGTGCAGTGCTGCAACTATTCCGACGCGCTCGGCGCATCCACCGCTCCGCCGAAGCGGCGGTTCCGGCGCGCGAAGATGTCGATCGCCTCCCAGAGGTCTGTGCGGCTGAAATCCGGCCACAGCCGGTCGAGGAAGACCATCTCCGCGTACGCGCTCTGCCAGAGCAGGAAGTTGCTTGTACGCTGCTCTCCCGAACTCCGGACGAACAGGTCGACGTCGGGCATGTCCGGCAGGTACAGATGGCGCTGGATGGTCTTCTCGCCCACCGCCGACGGCTTGAGGCGGCCCGCCGCCACCTCCTCGGCGATGCCGCGGACCGCGTCCGCGATCTCGGTCCGTCCGCCGTAGTTGACGCACATCGTGAGAGTGAGGACGTCGTTGCCCGCGGTCAGCCGCTCGGCGTACTGGAGCTCCTTGATGACCGACGACCACAGCCGCGGCTTGCGCCCGGCCCAGCGCACACGCACGCCCCACTCGTTCAGCTGGTCGCGGCGGCGGTGCAGCACCTCCCGGTTGAAGCCCATCAGGAAGCGGACCTCGTCGGGCGAGCGCTTCCAGTTCTCCGTGGAGAACGCGTACACGCTGAGGTGCTTGACGCCGACCTGGATGGCGCCGGCCACGACGTCGAGCAGCGACGCCTCCCCGGCCCGGTGACCCTCGATGCGGGTCAGACCCTGCCGGTTGGCCCAGCGGCCGTTGCCGTCCATCACGATCGCGACGTGCTCGGGGACGGCGCCCGGCGGGAACGCGGGTGGGTAGACCCCCGTCCAGTCGACCGGACGGTACGCGACCGCATCCTTGTGGGTGTACGGCTTGGGGCTCATCCACTCGCCTTCTGATCGTGCTGGACGTGCTGCAACGAGCGGAGTCCGCGTTCGAGGTGCCACTGGGTGTACGCGGCGACGATCCCGTTCGCCTTCGAACGGGTCGCGTCGTCGGCCGCCTCCGCCGTCTCCCAGTCGCCGGTGAGGAGGGCGCCGAGCAGGCCGATGGTCAGCGCATCCACCCGCGGTGCGCCCTGCGGCGCGCAGTCCGGGCAGACGACGCCGCCGAGCTGGACGACCACCTGGTCGTGCGGCCCCGGCGTCCCGCAGCGGGAGCAGTCGAGGAAGCTCGGCGCCCAGCCGGCGAGCGAGAGCGCGCGCAACAGGTAGGAGTCGAGCGTCAGCCCGGGCCCGTGCTCGCGCCGGGAGAGCGAGCGCAGCGCGCCGACGAGCAGCAGGTACTGCTGGAGGGACGCCTCGGCGTCGGTGAGCCGGTCCGCCGCCTCGACCATGGCGTTCGCCGCCGTGTAACTCGCGTAGTCGTCGGCGATCAGCGCGCCGTACGCCCCCAGCGACTCCGCCTGGGTGATCACATCGAGGCTGCGGCCCTCGTACAGCTGCACGTCGGCGACCATGAACGGCTCCAGGCGCGAGCCGAACTTGGACGCTGTGCGCCGCACGCCCTTGGCGACCGCGCGGATCTTGCCGTGCTGCCTGCTGAGCATGGTGACGATGCGGTCGGCTTCCCCCAGCTTGTGGGTGCGCAGCACGACGGCTTCATCACGGTAGACAGGCACGACTCCAGTATCCCGCGTGATACAAGTGTCAGGTGACAACCGCCGCCTTCTCGATCCCCCTCTGGGGCGACCTGGTGGCCGTCGGCGTCGGCAGCCTGCAGGGCGCCATGTTCGCCTCCGGCTTCCGTGACCGCCGGCTCGACCTGCTCGGCGTCGCGATCATCGGCGTCGCGACCGGGGTCGGCGGCGGTCTGCTCCGCGACCTGATGCTGAACGTGACCCCGGTCGCCCTTCAGTCCAACTGGTATCTGCCGGCGACGGTCGTCTCCGCGCTCATCGGCATGCTGCTGATCCGGCTGTTCCGCAGGCTCGACCCGATCATCACCTTCCTGGATGCGCTCACGATCGGCCTGTTCGGCGCGATCGGGGCGACCAAGGCCCTCGCGCTCGGGATGCCGGAGGTGCCCGCCGTGTTCGTCGGCGTCGTCTCCGCTGTCGGCGGATCCATCCTCCGCGACGTGCTGCTCAACCTGCCCATCGCGCTGATGCACGTCGGGTCGCTGTACGCGGTGGCGGCGGGCGCTGGCACGGTGGTGCTCGTCGTGCTGGTCGACCTCGGCGTCCCGGCGAGCATCGCGGCGGTCGTCTGCGTCGTGGTGACCCTGATCATCCGGCTGCTGGCTGTCCGGTTCGGCTGGAGCCTGCCGGAGCAGCGGGAGCTCGGCCGCATCCGCACGCCCCGGTGGATGGCGTTCGGCCGCCGCCCGAGCGACGAGCGGACGTTCGAGCGCACCGACACCGGCGCCATCCCGCGCTACCGCATCGACAAGCCGGACGCCTGACCGCGCCGGGACGGGAGGATGCGGGGCCGGAAACGGCCGAGAACGCGGGGAAGGGAGGAGTTCCGGGCCGGCTGGCCGGGGAACTCCTCCCTTCCCGCGTCTAGGCCGCGTTTAAACCGCGTCGAAGCGAGGTCGACGCCGCGTCGAGGCCGCGGCGCTTACGCGCCGACCAGCTCCGCCTCGGAGGCCTGCTCGGCGGACGCGCGCACCGCTCGGTTGACGGCCGAGACGACCGCCTTGAACGAGGCCGTCGTGGTGTCCGCGTCGATTCCGACGCCCCAGAGCCGCACGCCGTCCACATCCAGCTCGACGTACGCCGCGGCGGATGCCGACTCGCTCGCCGAGAGCGTGTGCTGCGAGTAGTCGTAGAGGTGGGCGTTGATGCCGCGGGCGTTCAGGATGTCGAAGAACGCGGCGATCGGGCCGTTGCCCTCCCCCGTCGCCTTCGCCACCGAGTCGCCGTCGCGGAGCGTGACCGTGAGGGTGACATGCTCGCCGGACTCGTTGGTCGTGCTGGTGCTGCCGAGCTCGAAGCGTCCCCACTTCGCGTCGGCGTCCGCGGCGGGAGCCGGCAGGTACTCGTCCTGGAAGATCGCCCAGATCTGGTCGCTGGTGACCTCGCCGCCCTCCGCGTCCGTCTTCGCCTGCACGACGCCGGAGAACTCGATCTGCAGCTTCCGCGGCAGGTCGAGCGCGTGGTCGTTCTTCAGCAGGTAGGCGACGCCGCCCTTGCCGGACTGCGAGTTGACGCGGATGACCGCCTCGTAGCTGCGGCCCAGATCTTTCGGGTCGACCGGCAGGTAGGGCACGGCCCAGACCAGGTCGTCCACGCTCTTGCCCTCGCGCTCGGCCTGCGCGGCCATCGCCTCGAAGCCCTTCTTGATGGCGTCCTGGTGCGAGCCGCTGAACGCGGTGAAGACCAGGTCGCCGCCCCACGGGCTGCGCTCGCCGACCGGCAGCTGGTTGCAGTGCTCGACGGTGCGCTTGATCTGGTCGATGTCGCTGAAGTCGATCTGCGGGTCGATGCCCTGCGTGAACAGGTTGACGCCCAGCGTGACCAGGTCGACGTTGCCGGTGCGCTCACCGTTGCCGAACAGGCAGCCCTCGATGCGGTCGGCGCCGGCCATGTAGCCGAGCTCCGCCGCGGCGACCGCGGTGCCGCGGTCGTTGTGCGGGTGCAGCGACAGGATGACGTTCTCACGGTGGTTCAGGTGCCGCGACATCCACTCGATCGAGTCGGCGTAGACGTTCGGCGTCGCCATCTCGACCGTGGCGGGCAGGTTGATGATGACCTTCCGCTCCGGCGTCGGCTCGAAGATCTCGAGCACCTGGTTGCAGATGTCCGCCGCGAACTCCAGCTCGGTGCCGGTGTACGACTCGGGCGAGTACTCGTAGTAGATCTCGGTGCCGGGAACGGTCGACTCGAACTGCTTGCACAGCCGCGCGCCGGAGAGGGCGATGTCGATGATGCCCTGCTTGTCGGTGCGGAAGACCACTTCCCGCTGCAGGATGCTCGTGGAGTTGTACAGGTGGACGATCGCCTGCTTGGCGCCGACCAGCGACTCGTACGTGCGCTTGATCAGGTGCTCGCGCGACTGGGTCAGCACCTGGATGGTGACGTCGTCCGGGATCGCGTCCTCCTCGATGAGGCTGCGGACGAAGTCGAAGTCGGTCTGGCTGGCCGACGGGAAGCCGACCTCGATCTCCTTGTAGCCCATCCGCACCAGCAGGTCGAACATGATGCGCTTGCGCTCGGGGCTCATCGGGTCGATCAGCGCCTGGTTGCCGTCACGCAGATCGACGGCGCACCAGCGCGGCGCCTCGGTGATGCGGGCGGAGGGCCAGGTGCGGTCGGGCAGGTCGACGCGGATCTGCTCGTGGAAGGGCCGGTACTTGTGGATCGGCATGGCGCTCGGCGCCTGGGTGTTCTTCATGGTCTGTTTTCTCCTCGCGGTGTGGTGTGGAGAGCCGACGACGAACTCCGCGACGAGGGAGGCCCGGAACTAGGACTCGTCGCGGCAGCTAAGAAGGAGCAGACCGTACACAGAAACAACGGTACCACGGCGGTTCATCACCCGCGCCCCACCGCCAGCGACGCGGCCTGGGCCACGGAGAGCTCCGGCAGGTAGGCGCGGACCAGGGCGACGCCGATCGTCGGGAGCGCGACCGGGTCCGGATAGGCCATGATCACGGGGTGCAGCTCGGGCTGGAACTTCTGCTTGAACTTCAGCAGGGAGCGGAAGCCGTACACCGGCTCCAGCGAGCTGCTCAGGTAGTCGAGGATGCGGTCCATCCCGCTGCGGTCGCCCTCGGCGGCACCCGCTGTGTGCGCGAGCGGGGCGGCCGAGAGGCTCATGAACTCGACGCCCTCCTCCTTCATCCGCGTCGCCGCCTCCGCGATCAGGAACTCCATCACGCCGTTGATGCTGCCCGGGCGCCGGCGCATGAAGTCCAGCGTCCAGCCGATCACGATGCCCTCCCGGTAGCTCGGCAGCCAGCTGGTGACGCCCTCGATGCGGCCGTCCTCGCCGACGGCCAGCATCAGCCGGACGGCCGGGTCGCGCAACTCGTCGAGGCCGCCGAGGGTGAAGCCCATCTCGGGCAGGTCCTTCTCCGCGACCCACTGCTCGGAGATGTCGGAGAGCTGGACCGCGGCGCTCAACGGCAGAGCGGCGTACGTCGTCCACTCGGCGCGGATGCCCGCCCGCTGCGCCCGGTTGATCGAGCTGCGGACGTCCTGCCACTTCTTCCCCGTCGTCGCCCACTGCTGCGGGCGGATGACGGTCTCCTCCGCGACCGTCATCGTCGACCATCCCATCCGGTGGAACAGCGGCTCGTAGGTCGCCTCCACGCTGTAGAACACCGGGATCCAGCCGCGGTCGTCGCAGTACCGCGCGAAGTGCTCGATCGCCGCGTCGTGCGGTGGCGGACCGCCGAACGGGCCTCCGGTGGTCAGCGCGACGCGGCCGACCACGCGGTAGGCGATGGCGCGGCCGTCGACCGGGTCGAACCAGTAGCTGTTGCCCGGCCAGGTGGACATGAACGAGATCGCGTCTCCCCCGCCGCGTTCGAGCAGCGCCCTGGCGCGTCCGGCGTCTCCGGTCGCGCGCCGGCCGGCGCCGCCGCCCATCATCAGCGGGATCGCCGCGACGATCACGACCAGCCAGAAGACCGTACCGATGTTGTGGTAGACGAAGGTGGCGAGCGGTGTGGTCGGCAGGTACTGCACCGGCTCCCGTCGCAGAAAGCTGACCGGGACGAATCGCTCCAGCACGTCGTCGAACAGGTCGCTGAGCTCGATCGGCCGAGTGAAGCCGGTGTCCTTCTGCAGCCAGCCGATGAGCACGTACGCGACGACGAGCCCGACGCCCGTCAGCACCACCGTGAGCACGTACCTGCGAACCGCACGCGCCGAGGGCAGCACCGTGAAGTGCCGCCGGAAGACCACGAGGAGGACGGCCATCGCCAGCGGCACCAGCGCAGACAGCGAGAGCATCGCCGTCACCTCCCAGTAGCGCGGCGAGAAGCCGGGATGCGCGTTCGCCAGCGGCAGGATGCCGAAGTACAGGGCGGAGAGGACGGCGAGCAGCCCGTTCACCGCGACACCGAGCCACACCGCGAACCGGCGGCCGCGCAGAAGACCGTAGGCGGCGACGAGGAGCACCAGCAACGGGAGCACCGAGAGCAGCACCGGCCCGAGCCCGCTGATGCGGACCAGGGTGAGGTCCTGCACGCAGTCGCGGGTGACCGCCCAGGCCTGGCAGCGCTCCAGCACGCTGCCGGTGTCGGGAGCGCCGGAAGTGAACAGGAGGCCGATCGGCGAGAGCATCCCGTAGCGGGACTTGGTGAGCAGGCCGATCACCGGGCCGAGCGCCGAGATCGTGACGGCGGAGGCCAGCAGCACCCTGACCTCGTGGTGCGAGCTGCGCCGCCAGCCGGCGACGCGCGCGCTCGGGCGCAGCAGGATGCCGAGCGCGAGACCGGCGAGGACGGCCAGCAGCCGGTACAGGTCGGAGGGCAGCCCGGAGTAGAGCACGTACATGATCGCGACGAGCAGCGTCACGACCCGGATGCGGCGGCGCCACAGCGTCCCCGCGAAGGCACTGGCGGCCATGATGGTGCCGCCGAGCGCCGTGAACACGTCGAGCACGACGAGGTGGTGCACGTTGCGCGACCAGAGCTCTCCCGCGCGCGAGCCGAGCATCTGGAGTCCGGCGCCGACGACGATTCCTGCGATGGCGGTGCCGAAGAACGCGACGGCCGTCCGCCAGGTGCCCATCAGTCGCTCCGCCGCGCCGACGAGCACCACCGTGAGCGTGAGCGCGACGATCAGCTCGGCGAGGTCGTCGGTGAACAGCACTGCCGTGACCGGAGACCACCAGTGCCCAGCGACGAGCTGATCGGCTCCGGTGCCCAGCCAGCCGCGCAGCGGCCGGTGCGGTCCGTGCAGCGGACCGGTCGAGAGTGCCAGCACCAGGACGAGCAGCGTGATGCCCGTGGTGAACGGGTGCCGCGCCACGACCCGGCCCGCGCGCACGAGCAGTCCCTTCGGGCGCCGAGGGGCACGTTGTTGTCGCTTCTCGGGCACGGAAGCGACAACGACGTGCCCTTCGGCGGAGGGATCCGAGGGGGTGGCGGGAGTGGAAGAGGTCGAAGGGGTCGAAGGGGTCGGGGTCGGGTTCGTCATGGGAGCAGTCCCATCTGCGCGGCCATCGCCGGGAGGCCGGCCACGATCGTGTGCCGCACGGTGTTCCAGTCGTGGGCCGTCCCCGGGGAGATCAGCAGGTCGCTCCTCATCCCGGCCTTCAGCGCCTCCCCGTGCAGCGTCTTCGCGAAGGCGGTGTACTTCGCATCGTTCTGTCCGGCCCCGAAGACGATCAGGGAGTCCCGGTATGGCGTGTGCGCCGCCATCATCGCCGCCGGCTGGGCGCGCTCGTAGGCGGCCTTCGAGCCCTCGAACCCGGTCTGGATGGTGAGGTTCTCATCCCCCAAGGTCGGTCCGAGCTCGCTGGAGGAGGCGATCGCCGAGCCGAACAGCTCGGGATGCCCGGTGGCGATCTGCGTCGCGCAGGTCGCCCCCTGCGAGTAGCCGAGGATCCCCCAGGCGCGCGGGTCGCTGCTGACCCGGAGGTGCGAGGTGATCCAGTCCCGCACGTCGGTGAGCAGGTAGGTTGCCGAGTTCCCGTACGCCCGCGAGTCGACGCACATCGGGTTCCTCCCCGGTCCGCCGAGCTGGTCGGGGGCGACCACGATCGGCGCGTAGCCGCCGTGCTTCGCGGCGAAGGAGTCCATGACGGTGGCGACGCGGCCCGCGGTGAACATGTCCGCCGGTGCGCCGGGCTGCCCGGAGAGCGCGTAGAGCACAGGAAGCGCGGGCGGCGTGGGGCCGAGCGCGATCGGCGGCAGGTAGACGACGGCGCGCCGCGCGGGGAAACCGGAGTGCGTCGCGGGGATTCGGACGGTGCCGATCTCCCCCTTCGCCGGCGGGTCGGTCTGCGGAGTGGTCGCCCGGTAGTCCACCCCGGCGACGACCTCGCCGTGCTCGGCACGCAGGTCCAGCGCCTTGTAGGGCACGACGCCGAGGGCGTCATCGAGGTTCCGGTAGGCGCCGAAGTCGACGTTCACCCCCGCGAACGCGGCGAGCAGGAACACCGGGATGCTGATCGCCGCGACCAGCTTCCGCCACCAGCGCGAACGGAACAGGTTCGCGACCGCGAGACAGACTCCGGCGAATCCCAGCGCGACCCACATCGTGGTCACCGGCGTGAGCCCGACCCCGAAGATGTTCATGACGTCGTCGGTGAACCAGACGATCAGCCAGCCGAGCAGGCCGCCGGCGACGGCGGCGATCAGCCCCGCCAGCGTGCGGCGCCATGTCGGTCGGATCACGAGGTAGAGCGCCAGCACCGCCGTGATGCTGTACACCGCGATGAGGAACGGCGGCTTGTCGATCCTCAGGGTCATGAGCCAGTTCAGGGCGGGTCCTCTCTCTAGCCTCCGGAGAGACAGTATGGGTCACACAGCCTGCGGAGAGCTGAGGCTTGATGAGCGTCCAGGAAACTTGGAGCGCACTCACTCGACGGCGAGGGCCTCCACCGGCGAGACGCGCGTGGCCCTGCGGGTGGGCGCGACCGACGCGGTCACCGCGAGAGCCGCGGCGGCGACCACGATGAGCGCCAGGAACGGCCACGGCACCGCCGGGACCACGAGGCCGCCTCCCGGGATCTGGCCGAGCAGCGCCTGGGCCCCGATCCAGCCGTAGGCGGCGCCGAGCACCAGCCCCGTCAGCACGGCGGCGACGGTGAGCTGAACGCTCTCGGCGAGGATCATCCGGCGCACCTGCGCGGCGCTCAGACCGAGCGCTCGCAGCAGTCCCAGTTCGCGCCTGCGCTGCATCACGCTGAGCGAGAGGCTGTTGACGACGCCGACGGCGGCGATCAGGGCGGAGAAGCCGACGAGCACGCTGAAGACCACCATCGTCACGATGAGGATATTCTCAGTGCCTTCGTACAGACCCGGCTCCTTCTTCGCCGCGCTGTGGATCATGTCCAGCCACGACTGGATGGCCACGACGAACATCGTGACCAGCGTGACGCCGATCACCAGGCCGATCGCCGTCCGGGAGCTGCGTTCCGGGTTGCGGACCGCGTTCGCCGCCGCGAGCCTGCCTGCGGCGTCCCGACCGAACAGGGCACCGACGGCGCGCAGCACCGCGGGCAGGAACAGCGGCGCCGCCTGGATGATCCCGGTGAACGACAGGATGCCGCCCACCATCGACACCAGCACGCCGTACGGTCCGAGCTCGATGAGGAACGCGACGCCTGTCCCGTTGAAGGCGCCGAGGCCGAGCAGGACACCGGCCACGAGCAGCACGATCCCCGGCACCAGCAGGATGAGCGAGACCGCCAGTCGCCCGCGGCTCCGGACGGCTTCCGCCGGCCGCTCCTGGGCGGCGCCGAGGGCCTGGATCGGCGTCACCGAGAGCACGCGCCTGCTCCCGATCCAGGACGCGAGCCAGGTGGTCAGGAGAACCGCGACGACGGGCACGAGCAGGCCCGGCGTCAGCACCGGATACGACAGGTCCGGCAGCACGCCGACCGCGGTGAACACCCGCACGGCGACAAGGGCGAGCACCGCGGCGGATGCGCCTCCCGCGAGCGAGCCGATCGCACCGACGGCGAGACCCTCCCCGGCGACCGACCGGCGCTGCGCCGTCGCGCTCGACCCGATCAGGCGCAGCAGCGCGATCGTGCGCGTCCTGCCGGCGATCACCGTGGCGAAGGTGTTCGTCGTGACGATCGCGCCGACGTAGACCGCGATCACGAAGAAGATCCCCGCCACGATCGCGAGCACGATCTGCACCGTCGTGCTCTCGCCGAGCTCGGTGGACGAGATGTACGCGGAGAGGATGTTCGTCGTCGCCAGCAGCGCGACCCCGAACGCGGAGCTGAGCGCGGCGACCAGGACGCTGGCGCGGTGGTCGCGCGCATTGGCGCGGAACGCGGTGATCACGCGTGCGCCTCCATCCCGAGCATGAACGCGGAGATGTCCTCGGCGCTGGCGCGGTCGCGCTGCGCGGCGATGCGGCCGTCGGCGAGGAACACGGTGGTGTCGGCGAAGCTGGCGGCGACCGGGTCGTGGGTGACCATCGCGATGCTCTGGCCGTATCCGGCGGCGGCCTCCCGCAGGATGGTCAGCACCTCGCGGCCGGTCCGCGAGTCGAGGTTGCCCGTCGGCTCGTCGGCGAAGATCAGGTCGGGACGCGTCGCGAGCGCCCGCGCGATGGCGACGCGCTGCTGCTGGCCGCCGGAGAGCTCGTGCGGCCGGTGGGTCAGCCGCCCGGCGAGGCCGAGCGAGTCGACGAGCCGGTCGATCCAGTCCTGCTGCTCGACCGTGGGCTTCCGCCCGTCGATCTCGAACGGCAGCCGGATGTTCGCCCGCACGTCGAGCGTCGGCACCAGGTTGAACGACTGGAAGACGAAGCCGATCCGCCGGCGGCGCAATACGGTCAGCTCCGCGTCGCCGAGCGAGGTGATCTCGGTGTCGCCGAGGAAGACGCGGCCGCTGGTGACGGTGTCCAGCCCCGCCATCACGTGCATGAGCGTCGACTTGCCCGAGCCGCTCGGGCCCATGATCGCGGTGAACCGGCCGGCCTCGATCCCGAGGCTCACCCCGTCCAGCGCGTTGACGCGCCCGGCGCCGGTTCCGTAGGTCTTGGTGGCGGCCTCGACGCGGGCCACGAACGCAGGAGTTTCCATGCCTCAACGCTAGGAAGCGCGGAGGTGCCGGCGAATCGGTCTCAGGTCCTTCCCGCGTCACTCCGGAGGATGATTCGCCGATGGGCCCGGCGTCAGGCGTTGCCGGTGAGCCCGTGCTCGAACGCGTACACCACCATCTGGACGCGGTCCCGCAGCCCGAGCTTCGCCAGGATGCGGCTGATGTGCGTCTTGACGGTCGCCTCGCTGAGGAACTCCGACCCGGCGATCTCGGCGTTGCTGAGCCCGCGCGCGGCCAGCACGAAGATCTCGCGCTCCCGGGTCGTCAGCGTGCCGAACTCGGGCGGCTCGGGCTTCGTCCGGTGGTCGTTGGAGAAGTGCTCGAACAGCTCGCGCGTGGCGCCGGCGGCGATGACCGCGTTGCCGGCGTGCACCGTGCGGATGGCCGCGAGCAGGAACTCGGGCTCGGCGTCCTTCAGCACGAACCCGCTCGCCCCGCCCCGGATCGCCCGCGCCGCGGCCTCGTCGAGGTCGAAGGTGGTGAGCACGACGATGCGCGGCGGCGTTCGCCCCTCGCGCTCGGCCTCCGCGACGATGGTGCTCGTGGCGGCGATGCCGTCCATCACGGGCATCCGGATGTCCATCAGCACGACGTCCGGCCGCGCCGTGCGTGCGAGCTCCACGCCCTCCCTGCCGTCTGCGGCCTCGCCGGCGAACTCCAGATCGGGCTGCGAGCCGACGAGCATCCGCACGCCGGCGCGGAACAGGGCCTGGTCGTCGACGAGCGCGACGCGGATCGGGCCGCTCACGCGGCCGCTCCCGCACCGGCGGGGAGGAAGGCGGAGACGAGGAACTCGCCTCCCGTCGCCCCGGCGGAGAGCGTGCCGCCGGCCAGCGCCGCGCGCTCGCGCATCCCGGGCAGGCCGTGCCCGATCCGCGGCACGGAGCCGGTGGACGAGGGTTCTTGGGGCTGGGTCTTCATGGTGTTCCTCACGGTGATGTGGATGCCGGGGCCGCCCGCGTCCCTGCCCACCTCGGCCAGGCCGACGGTGGCGGGGAGCGAGGTGTCCCCGTGCCGGAGCGCGTTGGTGAGCGCCTCCTGCACGATGCGGTACCCGGCGATCTGCTGGGCGGAGCCGAGGCCGGCGAACTCGCCGGAGCGCTCGAGCACGACGTCGAGGCCCGCGGCGCGGATCTGCTCCACGGTCTGCTCGATGTCGGCCAGACTCGGCTGCGGGCCCTCCGGCTGCGACTGCCGCAGCTCGGCCAGCAGCACGCGGACGTCACCGAGGGCGGAGCGGGCGGTGGAGGCGATGGTCTTCAGCGCCTCGTCGACGGCCTCTGGGTCGCCGTGGCGTGCGTAGCGGGCGCCGTCGGCCTGTGCGATGACGACGGCGAGCGAGTGCGCGACGACGTCGTGCATGTCGCGGGCGATGCGGGTGCGCTCCTGCTCGACGACGACGTCCTGCTCCGCGCGGTTCCTGTCGATCTCGGCCGCGATCTGCGCGTGCCGGGAGAACCGGGCGTTGCGCCAGGTTCGCATGAGCAGCCCGAGCACCCAGGACAGCCCGAGCACGGTCGCGCTGACGACGAAGAGGAACGCGAACTGGAGGGCGAAGCTGGTGAACGACGTGGACAGCAGGTCGAAGTAGCCCTGGCTGAGCGCCGACGTGAGCGACAGGTACAGCGCCGCGACGAAGGCGCCGACGCCCGCCGAGATGAGCCCCGCGTACCTGACCACCCTGTCGCCGTACGCCGCCGTCGCGTAGAGCACGATCAGCACGCCGATGTCGCTGACCAGGATGTTGTGGCCGGTCACCATCTGCAGCACCGCAGCGAGCCACGCGAGCGCGAGGGAGACGACAGGCGACATCCGGCGCAGCGCCACCGCGACGGCGAAGATCATGAGGACGACGTAGGTGCTCCTGCCGCCGTCGGAGAGGGCGAGCGGGAGGTCGGTCACCAGGCAGAAGGCGACGAAGGCGACCGCGCCGCCGACATCGAAACCGAGCTGCCTCCTGGTGAGCCGGTGCACCAGCCCCGCACGGTCGGGGTCTTCCGGGGTCACGGCGACGCCGCCGGAGGAGGCGAGCCAGACGAGCACGGACGAGCCCTGCGTCGCCGTCGCCCGCTGCCGGGCCACCAGGTAGCCGAGCAGCCATGCGGTCACGAACACGACCGCGAGCAGCAGGCTCATCAGCAGCAGTCCGACGCCCTGGCTCGTGTAGTAGCCGCCGATGACCGGGCCGAGCTGCGGGAACTTGATCTCGCCGCGCACGGTGAAGAGGTAGGCCATCGCCGGCGCCCAGAGCAGGCCGGAGGTGAAGCCGAGCCAGCGCGCGACCGGGCCGCCGTGCGACGCCAGCCCGAACAGCGCGATCAGCACCGCCACCGCCGAGATCACCCGGTACGGCGCCGGCATGATCCCCGACTCGGTCAGTTCCGCCAGCACCGCGAACCACGTCAGCCCGAGCGCGACGCCGGGCAGAACGCGCGACACCGCGACGCCCGCGCAGTAGAACAGGACGGCGAGGGAGGCGGTGAGGTCGAACGGCAGGCCGCTCACCAACCAGGCCAGGAACAGCGCGAGCGCCAGCGCGGGCTCCAGCACCCAGCGGTGCGGAGCGAGCGCGCTGGTCAGGCGTGTGCGGTCCGGCATCCTTCTACGGTACGGGGACACACGGCCGGGACCCGCATCCGGCCGACGGAATCATCCTGCGGATGTACGCCAGGCGGCACACGGAAGCCGCCGGCTCAGAAACCGAGGCGGCCGAGCTGCTTCGGGTCGCGCTGCCAGTCCTTCGCCACCTTCACCCGGATCGAGAGGAAGACGTGGCGGCCGAGCAGCGCCTCGATCGGCGCGCGGGCAGCAGCGCCGACGTCGCGGATCCGGCTGCCGCCCTTGCCGATCACGATCGCCTTCTGGCTGTCGCGCTCGACGAACAGGTTGGCGTAGATCTCGACGAGGTCTTTGTCGTCGCGCTCCACCATGTCGTCGATGGTGACCGCGAGGGAGTGCGGCAGCTCGTCCTCGACGCCCTCGAGCACGGCCTCGCGGATGTACTCGGCGATGCGGTCCTCCAGGCCCTCGTCGGTCACCGCATCGTCCGGGTAGAGCGGGCCGGGCGATTCCGGCAGCAGCCGCATCAGCTCGCTCGTGAGCGTGTCCAGCTGGATGCTGCTGGCCGCGGAGATCGGGACGATCGCCTCCCACTCGCGCAGCGCGGACACCGCGAGCAGCTGCTCCGCCACCTGCGTCTTGCCCGCCCGGTCGATCTTGGTCACGATCGCGACCTTCTTCGCGTTCGGGTAGTCGTCGAGCTGGTCGTTGATGAACCGGTCGCCGGGGCCGATCTTCTCGTCGGCCGGCACGCAGAACCCGATCACGTCCACGTCGCCGAGCGTCGACTGCACGAGCGTGTTCAGCCGCTCGCCGAGCAGCGTGCGCGGCCGGTGGATGCCGGGCGTGTCCACCAGGATGAGCTGGCCCTGCTTCTGGTGGACGATGCCACGGATGGCCCGCCTGGTGGTCTGCGGCTTGGAGCTGGTGATCGCGACCTTCTCGCCGACGAGGGCGTTGGTGAGCGTTGACTTGCCGACGTTCGGCCGTCCGACGAACGAGACGAATCCGGCGTGGTAGGTGGTCACGAGCGGGCCTCCTTGGGCTGCTTGTCGGTGCGCTTCTCATGGCGCGGCTTCTCTGTGCGCTGCTTGTCGGTGCGCTGGTGCTTGTCCGGGCGGCCGTGGCGCTCGGTCTTCGACCGCGCCTGCCGCTCTTCCGGCACCGGGAGGAGCGCAGGGTCGCGTTCGACCAGGACGGTCGCGACGTGCTTGTGCCTGCCCTCGATCCGGTCGACGGTGAACAGCAGTCCGTGCACGGCGACCGTGGAGCCGACCTCGGGCAGCCGTCCCAGCGCCTTCGACACGAGCCCGCCGACGCTGTCGACGTCCTCGTCCTCGATCTCGATGTCGAACAGCTCGCCGAGGTCGTCGATCGCGAGCCGGGTCGCGACGCGGTAGCGCCCGGCGCCGAGCTCCTGGATCAGGTCCGGCTCGTGGTCGTACTCGTCGGAGATGTCGCCGACGAGCTCCTCGATCAGGTCCTCCAGGGTGACGAGCCCCGCGATCCCGCCGTACTCGTCGACGACCATCGCGAGGTGGTTCGACTCCCGCTGCATCTCGCGCAGCAGCGCGTCGGCCTTCTGCGACTCCGGGACGAACAGCGCGGGGCGGGTCAGCTCTCCCATCGTGATGGCGTCGGCGCCGAGCGCGCTCTCGAAGCTGAGCTTGGCGACATCCTTCAGGTAGAGGACGCCGATCACCTCGTCAGGGTCGCCGTCGATGACCGGCATCCTGGACACGCCCGTGGAGAAGAACAGCCCCATCGCCGTCCCGAGCCCGGCCGTCGTGTCGATGGTGACCATGTCCGTGCGCGGGATCATCACCTCGCGCACCACGGTGTCGCTGAACTCGAAGATGGAGTGGATGAGCTCGCGGTCGTCCTCCTCGAGCACGTCGAACTCCGTCGCCTCATCGACGATGCTGAGCAACTGCTCCTCGCTCGTCACCGGGGCGGAGCGCGCACGCGACGGCGTGACCCGATTGCCCAGCGCGACCAGCCCGCCCGGGATCGGGCCGAGCACGACGCGCACGAATCGCACGATCGGTGCCGAAAGCCGCAGCAGGAACGTCGAGTTCGCCCGGCCGACGCTGCGCGGGCTCGCCCCGACCAGCACGAAGGAGACACCGGTCATGATCAGCGCGGAGAGGATCAGCGAGATCCACCACTCCTCGAAGATCTGCTCGAACGCGAGCGTCACGAGCACGGCCGCGGTCGTCTCGGAGATGATGCGGCTGAAGTTGACGGCGTTCAGGTACGGGCCGGGATCCTCCGCGATCGCCCGCAGGGACTTCTTCGCCCGCGAGGTCTCGGCGAGGTCGGCGATGTCGCCGCGCGACTGCACACTGAGCGCCGCGTCCACGGCGGCCATCAGACCGCCGAAGGCGACGAGCAGGAAGGCGACGACGAAGAACAGCGCCTGGAGCATCCGGCCGCCTACCGCTGTCGGTCGTAGCGGGAGAAGCCCACCAGGATGTCGCGCTGGATGCCGAACATCTCCCGCTCCTCGGCGGGTTCCGCGTGGTCGAAGCCGAGCAGGTGCAGGATGCCGTGTGTCGTCAGCAGCAGCAGTTCGTCCATGAGGGTGTGCCCCGCTGTCTCCGCCTGCATCTGCGCGACCTGCGGGCAGAGCACGACGTCGCCGAGCAGACCGGCGGGCGACGGCTCCTCCTCGGTGCCGGGGCGCAACTCGTCCATCGGGAAGCTGAGGACGTCGGTCGGGCCGGGCTCGTCCATCCACTGCACGTGGAGCTGCTCCATGGCCGCCTCGTCCACGAGGACGATCGCGAGCTCCGCGTCCGGGTGCACGTGCATGATGTCCAGCGCGTAGCCGGCGAGCCGCTGCAGGACGGCCTCGTCGACCTCGATGGCCGACTCGTTGTTGACTTCGATGCTCACGGGTGCGGTCCTATCGTCGCTTCGGGAGGTGGTCGCGCGGGTTCGGCCGGCGGCGCTCGGCGCGGTTCGCGAACTCGGCGGCCTGCTCGCGCTCGAACTGGCGCGCCTGCTGCTTGGCGTCGTACGCGGTGTACGCGTCGACGATGCGGCCGACGAGGCTGTGCCGCACGACGTCCTCGCTGGTCAGGCGCGCGAAGTGGATGTCGTCGATGTCGCCGAGAACGCGGGTCACGAGGCGGAGGCCGCTCGCCGCGTTCGGCAGGTCGATCTGGGTGATGTCACCGGTGACGACCATCTTCGAGTTGAAGCCGAGACGGGTCAGGAACATCTTCATCTGCTCCGGCGTGGTGTTCTGCGCCTCGTCGAGGATGATGAAGGAGTCGTTCAGCGTGCGCCCGCGCATGTAGGCGAGCGGCGCGACCTCGATGGTGCCTGCCGCAAGAAGCTTGGGGACGAGCTCCGGGTCCAGCATCTCGTTCAGCGCGTCGTACAGCGGGCGCAGGTACGGGTCGATCTTGTCGGTCAGCGTGCCGGGGAGGTACCCCAGCCGCTCCCCCGCCTCGACGGCCGGACGGGTGAGGATGATCCGGTTGACCTCCTTGCGCTGCAGCGCCTGCACGGCCTTGGCCATCGCCAGGTAGGTCTTACCGGTACCGGCGGGGCCGATGCCGAAGACGATCGTGTTGTGGTCGATCGCGTCGACGTACTGGCTCTGCCCCAGCGTCTTCGGCCGGATGTTCTTGCCGCGCGCGGTGAGGATGGCCCGACCGAGCACGTCGGACGGGCTGAGATTCAGCCCGTTCTGCAGCATGCGCGCCGAGCTCGTCACCTCCGCGGGGCTGATCTCCTGGCCGTTGCGCACCATCTGCAGCAATTCCTCCAGCAGGCGCCGGGCGGCCTCCACCTGCACCGGGTCGCCGGTGAGGCTGATCTCGTTGCCGCGCACGTGAACGTTCACGAGCGGATACTGACGCTCGAGCGTCGTCAGGAGCCGGTCCTGCGGGCCGAGCAGCCGCACCATCTGGATGCCGTCGACACTGAGCCGCGCCTCGGCGCCGACCTGGGCCGGTCCCCCCTGTGCCGGTTCCTGCTGTGTCGGATCGTCCCGTGTCGGATCGTCCTGGGTTGGCTCGTTAGTCGGCAAGGCTTCCTTCCTCGAGCCCGCCTTCCGGCGAGCCCAGAACGTGCGCGTGGACGTGGAAAACGGTCTGTCCCGCGCCGGCGCCGGTGTTGAAGATCAGACGGAAATCGCCGTCCGCGTGCTCGTCGGCGAGCCGCTTGGCCGTCGCGACCAGCTCCGCGAGCAGGGCGGGGTCGCCCGCGGCGAGCTCCACGACGTCCCGATACGCCTCGGTCTTCGGCACCACGAGCAGGTGCACGGGCGCCTTCGGGGCGATGTCGCGGAACGCGATGATCCGCTCGCTGTCGAAGACGATGTCGGCGGGGATCTCCCCGGCGATGATCCGCGAGAAGATCGAGGGCTGAGCGGTTTCCATGACACCCATCCTATTCGTCAGGTGCTCTCGCGCTCCCCCGCGATCGCTGACGGCGCACGCGCTCGTCCGGCGTCACCAGCGCCCGAGCGCGGCGTTCAGCACGGCGAGGGCGGCGGGGCCGGCGGTCGAGGTGCGCAGGACCGTCGATCCCAGGCGCACGATCTCCCCACCCGCGTCCCGGAAGGCGTCCAGCTCGGCAGGCGCGATCCCGCCCTCGGGTCCTACCACCAGCGCGAGCGGGCGGCCGTCCGGCCGCACCGAGGTCAGCCGGGCGGTGCCGCTCGGCTCGAGGACCAGCAGGCGGTGCGTCGCACCGAGCGCCGCCACCTGCCGTGTCGAGGACAGCTCGCCGACCTCCGGCGTCCACGCACGGATGGACTGCTTGCTCGCCTCGCGGACGATGGCTCCCCACCTGTCCCTGCCCTTGGCGACCTTCTGCCCCTCCCAGCGGGAGACGGAACGGGCCGCGGCCCACGGGAGCACCGCGTCCACGCCGAGCTCCGTCGCCGCCTGCACGGCCAGCTCGTCCCGGTCGCCCTTCGCGAGCGCCTGCACGAGCGTGATCGACGGCTCGGCCCGCGGCACGCGCTGCACGCTCGCGACGTCGATCGTCAGCTCGGTGTTCGTCGCGACGAGCACCTCGCCCTCCGCCACAAGCCCGCGGCCGTTGCCGATCAGGATGGTCTCACCCGGACGAGTGCGGTTGACGGTCGCCGCGTGCTTCGCCTCGGCGCCGGTGAGTGACAGCCGGGCGCCCTCCTCGACGTCGGCCAGGTCCTCGCGCAGGTACAGCGAGCTCATGTCAGAGGTTCAGGAACCGGTCGCGCAGCTTCGCGAACAGCCCCTGCTGGAACCGCGCCAGCGAGGGCTCCGCCGCCGTATGGCTGGCCGCGAACTTCTTGATCAGCTCCTTCTCCTTGTGGTCGAGCTTCGTCGGGGTGACCACCTGGATGCCCACGCGCAGGTCGCCGCGGCCCTGGCCGCGCAGGTGCGTGATGCCGCGGTCCTTCACCGTCACGATGTCGGCGCTCTGCGTCCCCGGCTTCAGTTCGAGCCGGATGTCGCCGTCCAGCGCCTTGACGTTCGCCACCGTGCCGAGGATCGCGTCCACCATCGACACCTCGAGCGTGCACAGCAGGTCGTCGCCGTCGCGGCTGAAGACATCGTGGTGCTTGACCTTGATCTCGAGGTACAGGTCGCCGTTCGGGCCGCCGGCGGGACCGGCCTCGCCGGATCCGGGCATCTGCAGGCGCAGGCCGGTGTCGACACCGGCGGGGATGTCCACCGGCACGGTCCGGCGGGCGCGCACCCGGCCCTGCCCCTGGCAGGTGACGCACGGCGTCGCGATGACGGTGCCGTAGCCGCGGCAGGTGCCGCAGGGGCTGGAGGTCATCACGTTGCCGAGCAGCGAGCGCACCGAGCGCTGGATGCTGCCGGTGCCGTGGCAGATGTCGCAGGTCACCGGCGCGGTGCCCGGCTGGCAGCAGGAGCCGTTGCAGGTCTCGCAGACGACGGCGGTGTCCACCTCGAGGTCGCGGTGCGTGCCGAAGATGACCTCGTCGAGGTCGACCTCGACGCGCAGCAGGGCGTCCTGGCCGCGCTCCCGACGCGACCGCGGGCCGCGCTGCGACCCTCCGCCGCCCCCGAAGAACGTCTCGAAGATGTCGCCGAAGCCCGTGAAGTCCGCCCCGCCCGCTCCGCCGAAGCCGGTGGAGCCGCCGAGGTCGTACTGCTGACGCTGCTGCGGGTCGCTGAGGACGTCGTAGGCGTGCGTGACCAGCTTGAAGCGCTCCTGCGCCTCGCTGCTCGGGTTCACGTCCGGGTGCAGCTCGCGCGCGAGCTTCCGGTACGCCTTCTTGATCTCATCGGGGGTGGCGTTGCGGTCAACGCCGAGGACTTCGTAGTGGTCGGCCACGGAGGCTGTTCCTTCTTTTCGTTTCGTGTTCAGTCGCCCAGGAGGCGGGAGAGGTAGCGGGCGACGGCGCGCACGGCGGCCATGTTGCCCGAGTAGTCCATCCGGAGCGGGCCGAGCAGTCCGACGCGGGCGATGTCCGATCCCGCCGAACTGTAGCCGCTGGACATGACAGAGGTCTCAGCGAGCCCGAAGACGGCGTTCTCGCGACCGATGCTGACGGCGACGCCGTGCTGGTCGTGCGCCATCTCGTCGAAGAGGCGCAGCAGCACCACCTGCTCCTCGATCGCCTCGAGCACCGGCGTGATCGTTCCCGGGAAGTCGGTCTCGGTGCGCACCAGGTTCGCAGCGCCGGCCATCATCAGCTTCTCCTGGCGGTTCGCAGCGATCTGGTCGAGAAGGGCGCTCGCCACGGGCGCGACGAGCGCCCTGGTGCGCTCGGTGAGCGCGTCGGGAAGCTGACGCAGCCGCGCGGCGGCGTCTGCGAGCGAGAGCCCGGCCGCCGCCCCGTTGATGGCACCGCGGATCTCGGCGATGTCGGCGTCCTCGAGCTCCTCTGTCAGCTCGATCACCCGCTGCTCGACCGCGCCCGAGTCGGTGATCAGGACGCTGAGGAGCCGACGCGGCGCGAGCGCCACCAGCTCGATGTGCCGGATGCGCGAGCGCGCCACCGACGGGAACTGCACCAGCGCGACCTGGTTCGTGAGCTGCGACAGCAGCCGGACGGTGCGGGAGAGCACGTCGTCCAGGTCGAGCGACTGACCGAGGAACGTCTCGATCGCCGTGCGCTGTGCCGGGCTCAGCGGGCGCGCCTCCGCCAGGTGGTCGACGTACAGCCGGTAGCCCTTGTCGGTGGGGACGCGGCCCGACGAGGTGTGCGGAGCCGCGATCAACTCCTCCTCCTCGAGCAGCGCCATGTCGTTGCGGATCGTCGCCGCCGAGACGCCGAACGAGTGACGTTCGACGATGCTCTTCGAGCCGACGGGCTCCCGCGACTCGACGTAGTCCTGGACGATCACGCGAAGCACTTCGAGGCTCCGTTCCGAGACCATGCGACCGCCTCCCGTCGTTCCTTAGCACTCAACGTTCCTGAGTGCTAATCATATCGCGCGGAAACGCTGCAACGGATGATTGTCCACGGTGTCGGCCGGCAGTACTGTGTGCCCACCGGTTCGACAGAGGTCGCAACCGACCAGGAAAGGGTTCCGACATGACAGACCCGAATCAGCCCCCGGCCGACGGCCGGGACGACGTCCCCCCGTCACAGCCCGCCGGCTCCCAGCCATACGGCTCCCAGCCATACGGAGCGCCCGCCGGACAGCCCGCTGGCGCCGTCCCTCCCCAGCAGCCGTACGCCGCAACTCCCGGGGCGCCGCTCACCGCCGAGCAGGACAAGCAGTGGGCGTCCTTCGCGCACCTCGGCGGCATACTCTGGTTCCTGCCCTCCCTCATCATCTGGCTCGTGTTCAAGGACCGCGGCCGGCTGACCGATCAGGAGGCGAAGGAGGCCCTGAACTGGCAGATCACCTGGATCATCGCCTGGGTGGCCTCGCAGATCATCGGCGTGATCATCGGCTCGTTCACCTTCGGCATCGGCTGGCTGCTGTTCAGCCTGCTCATCCCGTGGGCCCTGTACATCGTGAACCTGGTGTTCTCGATCCTCGGGTTCGTGCGGGTGAACAGCGGAGGCACATACCGCTACCCCATCAACTTCCGGTTCATCAAGTAGGGAAACACTCTCGGCGTCTTCTCAGATTCCCCCTCGGCCCCCTAGGCTGAGAGCCGTCAACCGTCCCCCATGGAGGAGAAGAGACCCATGTCCGCAACGCCCCCGCCGCCGCCGCAGCAGCCGTACGGAGGTGCCGCACAGCAGCTGAGCCCGGCCGACGAGAAGCTCTGGGCCACGCTGGTCCACGTCGGCGGCATCCTGTTCAACTGGATCCCCGCGCTCATCGGCTACCTCGTGCTGAAGGACCGCGGACCGTTCGTGCGCGCACACACCGCGACCGCGCTGAACTTCCAGATCACCCTGTTCATCGCCTATGTGGTCGGCTGGATCCTGACGATCGTCGGCATCGGCCTGCTCATCCTGCTCGCCGTGTGGGTCGTCAACATCGTGTTCAGCATCATCGCGGCCGTGAAGGCCAACCAGGGCGCGTATTACGTCTACCCGGTGGCCATCAAGTTCGTCAGCTGAGCGGCGAGGATTCAGTCCTCGGGCAGCAGCCGCCGAACAACGGCGTCCGCCAGAAGCCGCCCTCGCAGGGTCAGCACCACCGACCCGGCGAGGGCGGCTTTCGCGTCCACCAGGCCGTCGGCGATCAGGCCGGCGACGGCGGTCCTGCCGGGAGCCTCCAGCTCGGACACGCTCAGCCCGTCCCGGATGCGGGTGAGCAGCAGCACCCGCTCCACCCGCCGCGTCTCGGCGTCGAGCGTCTCACGGCCGGCGGCGGGAGACGCCCCCGCGAGCACCCGCTGCGCATAGGCGGCGGGATGCTTCACGTTCCACCAGCGGACGCCGCCGACGTGGCTGTGCGCACCGGGGCCGATCCCCCACCAGTCGTGACCCAGCCAGTAGGACAGGTTGTGCCGCGAGCGGTGCGCGTCGTCCTTCGCCCAGTTGCTGACCTCGTACCAGCCGTACCCCGCCGCCGAGAGCCGTGCGTCGGCGAGCTCGTACATGTCCGCCTCGAGGTCGTCGTCCGGCTCGGCCACCTGCCCCGAGCGGATCTGCCGGGCGAGCTTCGTGCCCGGCTCCACGATCAGTGCATAGGCGGAGACGTGGTCGGGGGCGCAGGCGAGCGCGGTGTCGAGCGAGCGCTCCCAGTCCACCAGCGACTCCCCCGGCGTGCCGTAGATGAGGTCGAGGCTGACCTGCAGGCCGGCCTGGCGCGCCCACTCCACGACGAGCGGGATGCGCTCGGGATCGTGCGTGCGCTCGAGGGTCGCGAGCACGTGCGGCACGGCGGACTGCATCCCGAACGAGACCCGGGTGAAGCCGGCGTCCGCGAGCCGGCGCAGGTCGTCGGCGTCGACGGAGTCGGGGTTCGCCTCGGTGGTGACCTCGGCGCCGGGCGCCAGGCCCCACGCATCCCGCACCGCGCCGAGCATCGTGCCGAGGTCGCCCGGCGGGAGCAGCGTGGGAGTCCCGCCGCCGAAGAAGACGGTCGAGACTTCTCGCGCGGGCAGGCCGCTCGCGGTCAGCGCGCGGGCGGCGAACTCCACCTCGCGAACCGCGTGCCCGGCGTAGTCGGACTGCGAGACGCCGCGGAGCTCGGTGGCGGTGTACGTGTTGAAGTCGCAGTATCCGCAGCGCACCCGGCAGAACGGCACGTGCAGGTAGACGCCGAAGTCGCGGGTGTCCGCGTCGTCGGCCGCCCCGGTGGGCAGCAGGCCGTCGGCCGGGGCGGGGTCGCCCAGCGGCAGAGCACTCGGCATCAGACGGACCGCGCCGGGAGCAGGGAGCGAAGGTACTTCTTGGTGAAGCGGTTCTGCTCCATCCGCAGCACCGGGTACACGACCCGGTAGAAGGTGTTGGAGGGGCGGGACAGCGCCCGGAGCACGAACCAGACCGTCCCGTCGTCGCGGAGCTCGACCAGGAACGCCTCCTCGCCGCTCTCGGGATGGCCGTGCAGCGTCCCGTAGCCGAAGCCCTTGCGGTGCGGCTCGTCGACGACGTAGACCACGCGGATCGGCGCCTTGACGTGGAATGGTCCGAACGGGATCTTGAGCACGGCGGTCATGCCGTTGCGGATGTACGGAGAACCGTCGTCGGCGAAGACGTCCTCCTCCACGCGGTGCTCGCGCATCCCACGCGGCGACCCGTCCGCGTTGAACTCGATGCCCTCGTACTGCACGCCGGTGCCCTCGTGAACGTCGGTCACCTGGATGCCGCTGCCGCGCTGCACGCCCCAGGTCATCAGGGCCGCGGCCGCGGACTCGAACCGCTCCTCGCCACTGCCCAGCCGCACCTTCCGCTCGAGCGGCCGGTAGCCCTTCGGCGGGTAGTAGAGCAGGTCGTCCGCCTGGGTGCCGCCGACGGCACCGTACGTGACGGGCTGATCGGTGAAGGTGGTCCTGCGCATGCTGCAACTCTACTTCGACGCGGCTGGACGCGTCCCGACGGGCGCGTCGTGACTGTGGCTGTTCGGCACGTCACGACCGTGCGCGCGCGGGGGCAGTCGTACCGAACGTGGTCAGGCGCGGGCTACTTCTTGTCCTTCTTCTCGGTGTCGCCGGAGAGCGCGGCGATGAACGCCTCCTGGGGGACCTCGACGCGGCCGACCATCTTCATGCGCTTCTTGCCCTCCTTCTGCTTCTCGAGGAGCTTGCGCTTGCGCGTGATGTCGCCGCCGTAGCACTTGGCGAGCACGTCCTTGCGCATCGCGCGGATGTTCTCGCGAGCGATGATGCGGGCGCCGATCGCCGCCTGGATGGGGACCTCGAACTGCTGCCGCGGGATCAGCTCCCGCAGGCGCCCGGCCATCATCGTCCCGTAGGCGTAGGCCTTGTCGCGATGCACGATCGCGCTGAACGCATCCACCTGCTCGCCCTGCAGCAGGATGTCGACCTTGACCAGGTCCGCCTCCTGCTCGCCGAAAGGCTCGTAATCGAGGGACGCGTAGCCGGCGGTGCGGCTCTTGAGGTTGTCGAAGAAGTCGAAGACGATCTCGCCGAGCGGCATCGTGTAGCGGATCTCGACGCGGTCCTCGCCGAGGTACTCCATGCCGAGAAGCGTGCCGCGGCGGCTCTGGCACAGCTCCATGATGACGCCGACGTAGTCCTTCGGCGCCAGGATCGCCGCCTTGACGACCGGCTCCTCGACCTTGTCGATCTTGCCGGTCGGGAACTCGCTCGGGTTGGTGACCGTGACCACCTTCTTGTCCTCGGTGGTCACCTCGTAGATCACGCTCGGCGCGGTGGTGATCAGGTCGAGGCCGAACTCGCGGGAGAGCCGCTCGGTGATGATCTCCAGGTGCAGCAGTCCGAGGAAGCCGCAGCGGAAGCCGAAACCGAGCGCGACGGAGGTCTCCGGCTCGTAGACGAGCGCGGCGTCCGACAGCTTGAGCTTGTCGAGTGCCTCGCGCAGCTCGGGGTAGTCGCTTCCGTCGATCGGGTACAGCCCGGAGAAGACCATCGGCTTCGGCTCGGTGTAGCCGGCGAGAGCATCCGTCGCGGGCTTCGCGGCCGAAGTGATGGTGTCGCCGACCTTCGACTGGCGGACGTCCTTCACGCCGGTGATGAGGTAGCCGACTTCGCCGACGCCGAGCCCCTTCGACGGCGTGGGCTCCGGCGAGGAGACGCCGATCTCGAGGATCTCGTGGGTCGCCTTGGTGGACATCATCTGGACTCGCTCGCGCGGGCTCAGCTTGCCGTCCACCATGCGGACGTAGGTGACGACGCCGCGGTAACTGTCGTACACGGAGTCGAAGATCATCGCGCGAGCCGGAGCGTCGGCGGCGCCGACCGGGGCCGGGATCTCCTGGACGACGCGGTCGAGCAGGGCGTCGACGCCCATCCCGGTCTTGCCGGAGACGCGCAGCACATCCTCGGGCTTGCCGCCGATGAGGCTGGCGAGCTCCTGGGCGTACTTGTCCGGGTCGGCCGCCGGCAGGTCGATCTTGTTCAGGACGGGGATGATCGTCAGGTCGTTCTCGAGCGCCAGGTACAGGTTCGCGAGCGTCTGGGCCTCGATGCCCTGTGCCGCGTCGACGAGCAGGATGGCGCCCTCGCACGCGGCGAGCGACCGGGACACCTCGTAGGTGAAGTCGACGTGGCCGGGCGTGTCGATCATGTTGAGGGCGAACGTGTCGCCGTCCAGCGCCCACGGCATCCGCACGGCCTGGCTCTTGATCGTGATGCCGCGCTCGCGCTCGATGTCCATGCGGTCGAGGTATTGCGCGCGCATGTCCCGCTCGGCGACGACGCCGGTGATCTGCAGCATCCGGTCGGCCAGCGTCGACTTGCCGTGGTCGATGTGGGCGATGATGCAGAAGTTGCGGATGGAGGCCGGATCGGTCGCGGCGGGCTCGAGGGCCTTCAAAGCTCGTGGTGACATCGTGCCGCCATTCTCCCATGAACTCCGCCCGCGCCCCGAACCGCCGACTACGCAGGAAATCGCCCCGGAACCGCCGAGTACGGAGAGAATCCGCGTACTCGGCGGTTCGGTGGCGGGTGCGCCTGCGTCAGGCGAAGCGCTCGGAGCGCTCGGTAACGCGGCCGGCGCCGTCCTCCCAGCGGTAGACCTCGGTGCCGTCGATGAAGACGTGCTCGGCGCGCGAGTTCACGTCCAGCGGGTCGCCGGACCACACCACGACGTCGCCGTCGAGGCCGGGCTTCAGCGCGCCGACGCGATCGTCGAGGCCGAGGAAGCTCGCCGGGTTCACGGTCAGCGCCTCGAGCGCGGTCTGCCGGGGCAGCCCCTCCTTGACCGCCAGCGAGGCCTGGTGCACCAGGAAGTTGATCGGGACGACGGGGTGGTCGGTGGTGATCGCCACGCGCACGCCCGCGGCGGCGATCTTCGCCAGGTTGCCGATGGCGCGATCGCGCAGCTCCACCTTGGAGCGGGAGGTGAACATCGGGCCGAAGATGACGGGGATGTCGCGCTCGGCGAGCACGTCCGCGATCTTGTGGCCCTCGGTGCCGTGGTTCACGACGAGCCGGTAGCCGAACTCGTCGGCGAGCCGGATCGCGGTCGCGATGTCGTCGTGACGGTGGGTGTGCTGGTCCCAGACCAGCTCGCCATCGAGCACACGCACCAGCGTCTCCTTCGCGAGGTCGCGCGCGAACGGCTTGCCCTCGCGCTCGGCGTCGTCGCGCTGCGCGCGGTAGTTCTGCGCCTCGACGAAGGCCTCTCGGATGATCATGGCGACACCGAGCCGCGTGCTCGGGGTCTGGTTCTTGCCGCCGTACACGCGCTTCGGGTTCTCGCCGAGCGCCGACTTGACGCTGACAGCGGCGCGGATGACCTGCTCGTCGATGGTCCGGCCGCCCCAGCTCTTCAGGGCAACGGACTGGCCGCCGATCGGGTTGCCGGATCCCGGCTTCACCACGATCGCGGTCACGCCGCCGGCGAGGGCGTCGCGGAAGCCCTCGTCGTCGATGTTGACGGCGTCGATGGCGCGGACGGCGGCGGTGTTCGGCGTCGTCATCTCGTTGGTGTCGTCGCCGGCGGGACCGTTGGCCTCCTCGTGGATGCCGACGTGACCGTGCGCCTCGACGAAGCCGGGGAGCACCCACCTGCCCGCGGCGTCGAGCACGCGGACGCCCTCGGGGACGGTGACCTCGGACGCGCTGCCGACCGCGGCGATCCTGCCGTCCTGGACCAGCACGGTCCCGTTCTCGATGGGCTCCCCGACGACGGGGACGACGTGGGCGTTCACGATGGCGATGCTGGATGCGGTCATGGGCTCGAGCCTACGCTCGCGCGACGTGCGGGAATGCGACCGGCGGCGCTGCGTTGTCCCCACGCATGAGCATTCTCCTGACCGGCTCGACCGGCTATATCGGATCCTCCGTCCTCCCCCGCCTCCTCGAGGAGGGCCACTCCGTCACCGCGCTGGTGCGCGACGAGGCGAAGGCCGAGGCGGTGAGGGCCGCGGGTGCGGCCGCCGTGGTCGGCGACGCGACGGACGCCGACCTCGTGACGCGCCTCGCCGCGGAGAGCGACGGGGTCATCCACCTCGCGTCGGCGAAGGATGTGGACCCGGTGTTCGTGGACGCGGTCCTCGCCGGGCTGGCGGACAGCGGAAAGCCCTTCGTGCACACCGGCGGGATCTGGACGTACGGCTCCAACGCGGACATCGCCGAGGACTCCCCCGCCGCTCCTCCCGCGCTGACCGCCTGGCGCGGTGCGACCGAGGCGGTCGTGCTCGGCGCCGCGGGGGTCTGCGGCTCGGTGGTCGTGCCCTCCATCGTCTACGGCTACGGCGCCGGCCTCGCCCGCCTCATCGTGGACGCCCCGCTCGGTGACGGCCTCGCGCCGGCCCTCACCCTGATCGGGGACGGGTCGCAGCACTGGGCGACCGTCCACGTCGACGACCTGGCCGCGCTCTATGTGCTCGCGCTGGAGAACGGGACGGCCGGCGCGGTCTACATCGGAGCGAGCGGCGCGAACCCGACGGTGCGCGAGCTCGGCGAGCTCGCCGCCCGGGCGGCCGGCGTCGCCGGCGGAGTCGCGCCCGCGAGCGTGGAGGAGACCGCCGACCGACTGGGCGCCGGACTGGCCGAGGCGCTGCTGCTGGACCAGCAGGCGCGTGGCTCGAAGGCGCGCATCGACCTCGGCTGGGAGCCCAACGGCCCCGCGCTCGCGGAGGAGATCGCGGCCGGTTCGTACGCCCCCGAGACGGCGCGGGCCTGACCCCGCGCCCCTGCGGTCGCCGCCGACCTCGCCCTCGGCGGCGACCGCGTTTTGGTGCCGACGCGCACGCGCTGCTAAAGTTGTTTGTTGGCTTGCGTGTGGTGTGACCGCACGAACGCCGCGAGGCGCCCTCTCTCGCTGAGCGGCACATCCGAAACTCACCTTACGAACGAAAGTAATCATCCGTGGCAAACATCAAGTCGCAGATCAAGCGCAACCGCACCAACAAGAAGGCGCAGGAGCGCAACAAGGCTGTGAAGAGCGAGCTGAAGACCGCCGTGCGCGCCGCGCGCGAGGCTGTCGTCGCCGGTGACAAGGAGAAGGCGACCGCGGCGCTGCGTCTCGCCACCAAGAAGCTCGACAAGGCCGCCAGCAAGGGCGTGATCCACAAGAACCAGGCGGCGAACCGCAAGTCGGCCATCGCCAAGCAGGTCTCCGCGCTCTGACGCACCGACCACGCGGGTTCTGACCCGCGCCGCGACGAGCCCCCGTCCCACGGCCCCGGCCTTGGAAACGGGGGCTCGCTGCATGTCCGGGCACGCTCAGCGCCCGCGCAGCGTGGACTCAGCCGCGCCCGCGCGCGCTCACCATCCGGATCATCCGCTCGAGCGCGAACACCGGATCGCGGCCGCCGCCTTTCACGTTGGCGTCGGTCTCGGCGAGCACCTCGATCACCCGCCCGAGCCCGTCCTCGCTCCAGCCGGCCAGATCCCGCCGGGCCCTGTCCACCTGCCACGGGGCGAGCCCGAACTGCTGCGCGAGCTGACCGGAGCCGCCGCGCGCGCCGGACAGCTTCGCCATCGTGCGGATCTTGCTCGCGAACGCGGCGACCATCGGCACCGGGTCGGCGCCGGACGCGAGCGCGTGACGCATCGTCACGAGAGCTTCGCCGTGCCGGCCCGCGATCGCCGCATCCGCGACCGCGAACGCGTTGGTCTCGACCCGTCCGCCGTAGTACTTGTCGACTGTCGCCTCGGTGATCTGCTCGGCGGAGTCGGAGAGCAGCTGCTGACACGCGGAGGCCAGCTCGGCGAGGTCGTCGGCGAATGCCGACGTGATCGCCCGCAACGCCCCCGGCGTGACTTTGCGGCCCGCCGCCTGGAACTCCGCCTGGGCGAACTCGTACTTCTCGGCGTCCTTCTTCAGCTCGCTGCAGACGACCTCGATGCCGCCGCCGGTGCCGGCGCGGATCGCGTCCAGCAGTTTCTTGCCTCGCACGCCCCCCGCGTGCCGCAGCACGACGACCGTGCCGTCGGCGGGAGCCGACAGGTAGTCGAGCATCTCGGTGAGGAACGCGTCCCCGCACTTCTCCACGGAGTCCACCCGGATCAGTCGCGGTTCGCCGAACAGGGAGGGGCTCGCGAGCGTGAGCAGCTCTCCCGGCGCGTAGTCCGCGGCGGAGATGTCGCTGATTTCGAGGCTGGCGTCCTGGGCTTTGAGCGCATCGCGCAGCATCCGGCCGGCTCGGTCGGCGAGGAAGCCCTCCGTGCCGGAGACCAGGACGATCGGAGCCGGCCGGATCTGGTTCCACGGGAGCTGCGGAATGGCGCTGGCCGTCCGCCCCTTGCTCGCGCCGGCTCTGCTGCTGCCTCTGGTCGCCACGTTCCTCCTCGTCCGTATCCAGGATACGGGCGACCACCGGCACGCGCGTCCGCCCGCCGCTCCTCCCAGACTCGCGGCCCGTCCTGGCCGGGCGAGACCAGCAGCAGCCCGGACCGGTCCGTGCGCGCCACCACGCTGCCGGACGCCGCCAGCATGGCGAGCGCCCGTGCGGTGGGATGCCCGTAGCCGTTGTCCGCACCCACCGAGACCAGGGCGAGCCGGGCGCCGAGGGCGGCGTAGAGCCGCTCGCTCTGGTCGGACGACCCGTGGTGTGCGACCTTCACCACATCCACCCGTGCCGTCGCCCCTGTCGCCAGCAGCGCATCCTGCGCCTCCTCCCCGAGGTCGCCGAGGAAGAGCGAGCGCAGCCCGTCGCCCTCCGTCTCGAGAACCAGGCTGCCGCTGTTGCCCGTCGGCGCGGGGTCGGCGTCGGGCGGCCACACGAGGCGCCAGGAGACGTCGCCGAGTCGCCCGTCCATGCCCGCGACGGCCCGGGTGGTCTCGACCCCGGCCTGCGCCAGATCTCGGAGCACGGCCTCATCCGCCGCACGGTCCGGTGCGCCGACGAACGCCCGGTCGACCCGGGACAGCACGCCGTGCAGCCCGCCGACGTGATCCGCGTCGTAGTGGGTCAGTACGAGGACGCTCACTCTGGAGACGCCGAGCCGATCGAGACACGCCACCGCCGGCTCGGGCTCGCGGCCGACGTCGATCATCGCCACCTCGCCGCCGCTGCGCACGAGCAGCGCGTCTCCCTGCCCGACCTCGCACGCCGCAACCTGCCAGTCGTTCGGGAGGGCGACAGCGCCACCGACCGCGGTCCCGGCCACGACGCCCGTGTACACGAGGCCACCGCCGGAGAGGGCGACGACGGCCGTCGAGACGACCAGCCGCGGCGCCCGGCGGCGCGCGAGGACGACGCAGACCGCGACGACCGCGATCAGGCACAGGGCGACACCGACGCCACCCGCGGGCCACGGCAGGGCCGCACCGGGCAGGGTGCTTGCCCGCAGCGCGACGTGGGCCACCCACGTCGACGGCAGCCACGCGAGCCACACCAGCCCCTGACCGAGCGCGGGAGCCCAGGGCAGCACGACGCACGCGAGAGCGCCCAGTACCGTGGCGGCGGGCGCCGCGGGCGCGGTGACCAGGTTGGCCAACACGCCGTAGAGCGGGAGCGCGGGACTCAGCAGCAGGAGCACGGGCTGGCAGGCGAGTTGCGCGGCGGCCGGGATCGCGACCGCGGCCGCGAGCGCACGCGGCATCCACCGTGAGAGCAAGGTCGCGAGCGGACCGGCGAGCAGCAGCAGCCCCGCCGTCGCGAGAGCGGACAGCGCGAAGCCGTAGTCCCGTGAGAGCCAGGGATCGTGCACGAGCAGCACGACGGTGGCGAGCGCGAGCGCGGGGAGGCCGTCCGCCGGGCGTCCGCGCGCCAGCGCGACGAGCAGGACGCCCGCCATCACCGCCGCCCTCAGGACACTGGCACCCGGCCCGACGAGGACGACGAATGCGGCGAGCACCGCCGCGGCCGACGCGATCCGCGCACGCCTCCCGAGCCCGACCAGCGCCGCAAGGAAGAACGCGAGTCCCGTCACGAGCGCGCAGTTCGCCCCCGACACAGCGGTGAGGTGACTCAGCGAGCTCGCCTTCATGGCGGCGTCGAGCCGGTCGCCGACCGCCGTCTCGTCGCCGATCGCGAGACCGGGGAGCAGGTCGCCGCCCTCCCCCGGAGTCGCCTGCGCCGCGTGAGCGAACAGCGCGTGGATGGGCGCCGCCCAGGCGAGCAACGCGGGTGCCGGCGACAGCAACTCCGCCGGTTCGTCCGCGTAGACGAGGTACGAGACGGCGTCGCCGGCTGCCGCGGTGCGCACCTTCCCCGATACGCCGAGGGTCGTTCCCAGCGCATAGCCGCGCACCTCCTCTGCGCTCCCGATGACGACCACATCCACGGGGACGCCGTCCTCCGTCGACGTGCCGCGGAGCCGCCATCGCGGCTCGCCGTCGAAGCCGCCGACGGCGCTCCGCGCCGTGCTCTCCACCCGGAACGAGAGCCGCACCGCGGAGCCGGAGTCGCCCGCCGCGTCGAGTCGATCGGCGGTGCGCCCTGGCGCCTGCACCGCGATCGCGGCGAGCCCGAGAGCACAGGCCACGGCGACCACGGCCGCACGGGCGAGCAGCACACGGGTTCCGCCGCCGTGCGCACTCCGCAGCAGCGCCGCCCAGCCGACGAGGCCGGCCGACACCAGGCCGGCGGCGGCCGCCGCCGGCGCGGCGAGGTCGGGAATCGCGATCACGACCGCGACCGTCCCCCACAGCGCGGCCGCCGGGATCGCCAGCCTCAGGTCCGGCATCACACCCGCACCCGATCCTTCAGACCGTCGAAGACCTTCTGGCCGATGCCGGACACCTGCATCAGGTCCTCGACGGCGGCGAAGCGCCCGTTCGCCTCCCGCCACTCGAGGATGCGCTGCGCAAGCGCGGGCCCGATGCGCGGCAGGTCCTCCAGCTGCTCCTGCGTCGCCGCATTGAGGTCCACAAGGCCGCGCGCCGGCGGCGAGCCGGCTGGCGACGAGCCGTCCCCGGGTGCAGCGGTCACCGCCTCGCCCACGCGCGGGACGCGCAGCTGCTCCCCGTCCTGGACAGGGCGCGCGAGATTGACGCCGTCATGGTCGGCGTCCTCCGCGAATCCACCGGCCGCCGTCACGGCGTCGACGACGCGAGCGCCGGGACGGAGCTCGACGAGCCCGGGAGTTCGCACCGCGCCGGCGACGTGCACGAACAGCGTGACGGCTCCCGGGCTCGCCGAGGCGGCCGCCGACGGCGTCGGGGCGCGGCTCGCCGCGGCGTACGACGCGACCGGCGCGCTCCCACCGCTCCCGAGCGCGGACGAGACGACCGCGATCGCGAACGCCGCGACGAGCAGCACGACGGCCGCACCGACCGTGACCCGCAGCCTGTGTCTCGGCCGTTGGTCCTGCTCGTCGTCCCGGTGTCGCATCCCCCGAAACTAGGCGGCGCGACCGGCGCGCGGACGCCTCGGCCCGGAATCCGGGGACAGACGCCGACGGCGGCCCTCCTGTGGAGGACCGCCGTCGCGCGCACCGGGCCCGTCTGGACCGGAACCCTCAGCCGCGCGGCCGCGTGGCGATGTTCACGAGCCGCGGCGCGCGGACGATCACGTTGACGATCTCGCGGTCGCCGACCGACCGGGCCACGGCCTCCGACCCGCGCGCGAGCGCCTCCAGCTCGTCGCCGGAGATCTTCGGCGAGACCTCGACCCGGTCGCGCACCTTGCCGTCGACCTGGATGATCGCGGTGACCGACTCCTCGATCAGCAGCGTCGGGTCGGCCTTGCGCCACGGCACCAGCGCGACGGAGGGCTCGTAGCCGAGCTGCGACCACATGTCCTCCGCCGTGTACGGCGCGAACAGGTTCAGGGCCATCGCCGTCACCTCTGCCGCCTCGCGCACCGCAGCGTCCGCGGGGCCGGCGCCGCTGTCGATCGTCTTGCGTGTCGCGTTCACCAGCTCCATCAGGCGGGCCACAACCACGTTGAACTTGAACGACTCGACGAGACCGGGCGCGTCCGCCAGGAAGCGGTGCGTCACCCGGCGCAGGGCCTGGTCGCCGCTCTTCCAGACAACATCGGGTGCGCTCGTGACATCGTGGGCGACGCGCCAGGCGCGTGCCAGGAACTTCGCGCTGCCGGACGGCGACACGTCCGCCCAGTCGATGTCGTCCTCGGGAGGTCCCGCGAACGACATGGTCAGGCGCACCGCGTCGACGCCGTGCTCGTCCAGCTGCTCGGACAGCTTCACCAGGTTGCCGCGCGACTTGCTCATCGCGGAGCCGTCCATCAGCACCATGCCCTGGTTCAGCAGGGCGGTGAACGGCTCGGTGAAGCTGATCGAGCCGAGGTCGAACAGCACCTTGGTGATGAACCGCGCGTACAGCAGGTGCAGGATCGCGTGTGTCACTCCGCCGACGTACTGGTCGACCGGCGCCCACTTCTCCGCCTCGCGCGGGTCGAACGCCTGTGTGTCGTCGTTCGCCGACAGGAAGCGCAGGAAGTACCACGAGCTGTCCACGAACGTGTCCATCGTGTCGGTGTCGCGCTTCGCGTCTCCCCCGCAGTTCGGGCAGCTGACGTTCACCCAGTCGCTCGCCGCACCCAGCGGGCTGGTGCCCTTCGGCTGCAGGTCGAGGCCCTCGGCAGGCGGCAGCAGCACCGGCAGCTGATCCTCCGGAACGGGCACCTCCCCGCACTGCTCGCAGTGGATGATCGGGATGGGCGTGCCCCAGTAGCGCTGCCGCGAGATCAGCCAGTCGCGCAGGCGGAAGTTCTTCGCCGGGGCGCCCAGGTTCGAGCCCTGCAGCGCCTCGGTGACGCGGCGGATCGCGTTCGACTTGCTCAGCCCGTCGAACGGCCCGGAATTGACCAGCCTGCCGTCGCCGGTCAGGGCCACGCCGGTCTCGGCCGGGTTCTCCAGGGGAGCGTCGGCGGGCAGGATGGGCTCACCCGTCTCCGGGTCCGTCGCGATGATCGGCATCGCGCCGGTCACCGGCTGCGTGGTGTCGACGACCACCCGCACGGGCAGGTCGAACGCGCGTGCGAAGTCCAGGTCGCGCTGGTCGTGCGCGGGCACGGCCATGATCGCGCCGTGACCGTAGTCGCTCAGCACGTAGTCCGCCGCCCAGATCGGGATGCGCTCGCCAGTCAGCGGGTTGACGGCGTGCCGCTCCAGGAAGACGCCGGTCTTCTCGCGCTCGGTGCTCAGCCGGTCCATCTCGGTCGTGCCGCGCACCGCCTCCAGGTAGGAGTCGAAGCGCTCGCGCACCTGCGGGCGGGCGTCCTGCACCAGCTCCGCGGCCAGGTCGGAGTCCGGCGCGACCACCATGAACGTGACGCCGTACAGCGTGTCGGGCCGGGTGGTGTACACGGTGACCGGCTCGTCACGGCCCTCGATGGTGAACTGGACGTCGGCGCCGGTGGAGCGGCCGATCCAGTTACGCTGCATCGAGATGACCTTGGACGGCCAGGCGCCCTCCAGCTGGTTCAGGTCGTCCAGCAGCCGGTCCGCGTAGTCGGTGATGCGGAAGTACCACTGGGTCAGCTTCTTCTTGGTGACCAGGTTGTCGCAGCGCTCACAGCGTCCGTTCACGACCTGCTCGTTGGCGAGCACGGTCTGGTCGAACGGACACCAGTTGACCTGGGACGCCTTGCGGTAGGCCAGACCCTTCTCGTACAGCTTCAGGAACAGCCACTGGTTCCACTTGTAGTACGACGGGTCGCAGGTCTGCAGGACGCGGTCCCAGTCGAAGCTCGGCGCGTATCGGCGCATCGACGCCTTCTGCTGCGCGATGTTGTCGTAGGTCCAGCCGCGCGGGTCGAGGCCGCGCTTGATGGCGGCGTTCTCGGCGGGCAGGCCGAACGCGTCCCAGCCGATCGGGTGCAGCACGTTGAAGCCTTGGTGGCGCCAGTAGCGGGCGATCACGTCGCCCAGCGCGTACGCCTCCGCATGACCCATGTGCAGGTCGCCGGAGGGGTACGGGAACATGTCGAGGATGTACTTGCGCGGGCGCTTGTCGTCCGGGTCGTCCGTCGCGAACGGCTTCAGCTCGTCCCAGACGGGAAGCCACTTGCGCTGGATCTCGGCGAAGTCGTAGTGCGCACCGGTCTCCTGGACCGGTGCCGTTCCTGCATCGTGCTCGTGTGCCACGTGACTCTCTCTCGAATGGCGCCGCGGCCCTCTGATGACGTATCGCGCGGCGAGAAGACGTCGGGCCTTCAGCCCGAGCTTCCAGAGTACTAAACGTTGACGACGTTCAGTCCGTTCCCAGCGCGCTCGAAGCCGACAGCACGGAACAGCGCGGCGGCCTTCACCCGCACCTCCTCGAGCTCCTCCTCCGGCACCGACAGCGCGGTGATCCCGCCCCCCGCGCCGACGGTCGCCGTCCCGCCCAGGAACCGGATGCTCCTGATCACCATCGCGAGATCGGCCGACCCGTCCGTCCCGAGCCGCCCGAAGCATCCCGCGTACACGCCGCGCGGCCCGTGTTCGAGGCGCGAGAGGATGCGCATGGCGCTGAGCTTGGGCGCCCCGGTCATCGACCCGGCCGGGAAGCACGCGGCGATGGCGTCGACGGCGCCGAGCCCCGGTCGGAGCCGCCCCTCCACCGTGCTGACGAGCTGGTGGACCTGTGCGTACGACTCCACGGCGAGCAGGCGCGACACCGCCACCGAGCCGACCTCGCACACACGGCCCAGGTCGTTGCGCATCAGGTCGACGATCATGACGTTCTCCGCGCGCTCCTTCTCGCTCGCCAGGAGCTCCTGCCGCAGGCGCGCGTCCTCCGCCTCTGTTGATCCGCGCGGCCGCGTCCCCTTGATCGGCTCGGTGCGCACGGCGCCGTCCGGCTCGACGTGCAGGAACTGCTCGGGCGACGAGCTGACCAGCGCGTCGCCCCCGATCCGCAGCAGGCCGCCGTGGTGGGACGGGCTGTAGCGGCGCAGGCGCAGGTGGACGGCGAGCGGGTCGGCGGCCGTCGCCCCCGTCGCGGTGTTGGTGAGGCAGAGCTGATAGGCGTCTCCGGCGCGGATGGCGTCCTGGCAGGCGCGGATGCGGGCCAGGTAGTCCTCGTCTCCGTGACGCCACCCGGCCAGGGCGGCCGGTACCGGATGAGCGGCCTCGTACGCGTCCGCCGCCCCCGCCGCGCCGCGCAGGCGCCGGACCGCTTCGGCGAGCCAGCCGTCGTCGCCGTCCGACGACTCCCGCGCGTCCACGACGTCGAGCGTGCCCGCGGCGTGATCGACGACGACGAGGCGGTCGACGAAGAGCATCGCGATGTCCGCGCCACCGTCGCGCGCGTGCGGCACGCCGAGGGAGGCGGCCCCCGCCTCGTAGCCGATCCAGCCCACCCAGCCGACGGGATGCTCGTCCGCGCGGCCGGCGAGGGGAGCGCGCACCTCGTCGAGCACGCCGAGATCGGACCCGGTCACGACGCGCGTCCCCGTGCCGAGGATGCTGCGGCCGGTGGTCGCGCCCGGCCCCGCATCCAGCCACACGGCGTCGCCCCCGCCGAACAGCGCGGCGAACGCGTCGGCCGGATCGACGACGGCGTCGAGCCGCTGCACACGGGGCGGGAGGGGCACTGCATTAGCCTAGGCGAATGGACGCGACCGCCACCCTGTACGACTGGGCCGCCGGTGAGCTGGCCGTCCGCGACGACTGCGAGCTCGCCGAGACCGAGCTGCTCGCCGCCGACTCGTTCCTGGTGGACGAGGGGCGTGTGCTCGCGCTGCGCCTGCACCGCTCGCGCTTCCTCGAGTCCGCGCGCGAGCAGGGGCACGCCGATCGCGCCGACGCCGCCGCGTTCTGGGATACCGCGGTGACCCTGCTGCCGCGGTCCGGCCAGTGGTTCCCGCGGTTCGAGCTGGTGCGGTCGCGGGATGTGCTGCGGCTGCGGTTCCGGCTGCGCTCGGCGCCCGCGCTCGGTGACACACTGGTGGTCGCGACCGCCCCCTCCGACCCCCGGCAGTTGCCGCACCTGAAGGGCCCGGACATCGCCCGGCTCGGGGTGCTGCGCCAGCAGGCGCAGAAGCGCGGCGCCCAGGAGGCGGTCATCCTGGATGACGGGCACGTCTCCGACGGGACGACGAGCGCGCTGCTGTGGTGGCGCGGGAACACGCTCTACGCTCCCCCGTTCGAGCTCGAGCGCGTTGACAGCGTCGCCGCCCGCACCGTGCGCGGGATCGCCGCGGCCCTCGGCGTGCCGGTCGACGAGGAGACGGTGCGCCCGTCCGAGCTCGCCGGCGCGAACCTGTGGGCCGTGAACGCCCTGCACGGCATCCGCGAGGTGACGGCGTGGGTGGACGGGCCGGCGCTGGCGCGCGACGAGGCCCGGACCCGGGCCTGGCGTGCGCGATTCGCCGCGCTGGCGCGCCCGCTCCCGTAGCGCATCCCTCTCGGCGCGGCGGCCCTCGAGGTCAGGCGACCAGGGTGCCCGACTCCAGGTGGATGCGGCGCGTGATCAGACGTTCAGGCACCTCCGTGTGCGAGATCAGCAGCACGGTGCGGCCGTCCTCGGCGGCGGTCGTGAGGATGTCCTCGACGATGCGCACGGCCACCGCCGGGTCGACGTTCGCCGTCGGCTCGTCCACAACGAGCACGGGGAAGTCGGCCAGCAGCGCGCGGGCGAGCGCGATGCGCTGCGCCTGACCGCCGGAGACGAGGGCGCCGCGCTCACCGACGGTCGTGTCCAGACCGCCGCGCTCGCGCGTCCACTCCCCGAGCCCGACCCGGTCGAGCACCGAGAGCAGCTCGTCGTCGGTCGCCGTCTCGCGGGCGAACAGCAGGTTCTGCCGCAGGTCCGCGTCGAAGAGGTACGGCTGCTGCTCGCACAGCCCGATCACGCGGCGCACGTCGTCCTGACGGATGTCCGTGACCGCCGTCCCGCCCAGCTCGAAGCGGCCGTCCACGTCGAGCAGCCGGGTGAGGACGTGTGCGAGCGCCGTCTTCCCCGCGCCGGTCGGCCCCGTGAGCAGGACGCGCTCGCCGGGGTCGAGCCGCAGGTCGACGTCGTGCAGCACCGGCCGGGCCTCGTCCGGCCAGGTCGCCGAGGCGCCCGCGATGACGACGGACGGCACGCCCTGGGCCTCGAAGCCCGCGGCGTCCGCCGCGTCGACCGGGATCCCCGCCGGCACACGGTCGGGGGCCGCCTCCGCGATCCGCTCCGCGCTCGCGCGGACCCGCCGCCACGCGCCGAGGGCGAGCGGAATCGTGCCGAACACCTCGAACACCGCCAGCGGCAGCAGGGCGACCACAGCGAGCTGCGGACCGTCCAGGCGTCCCGCCGCAAGCGCGGGGACACCGGTGCCCAGTCCGACGATCGTCGCGGCGCCGGCGAACAGCGAGACCGCGCCCGCCGTGAGTCCGAGTCCCGCGGCGCGGGTGCGCACCGCTGCGGTCAGCCGTTCGCTGGCCGACCGGACCCGCTCTTGGGCCGCGGGCAGCGCGCCGAACGCGGACAGCACATCCACGTTGCGGACCGTGTCGAGTACCGCGTCGGTGAGGGCGGCGCGCAGCGGCGCGATCCGCCGCTCGGAGCTTCCCGCCGCCCACCGGTTGACCAGCGTGCCGACGACGAAGGCGCCGGCCAGGGCCACGAGCAGACCGACCGCCGCCTCCGGGAGGAGCAGGAACACGCCCGCGACGCTCAGGACGGCCACGATCCCGGCACTGACAAGCGGCTGGATGACGCGGAGAGCGTAGTCCTGAAGCTCGTCGACGTCGCCGGCGAGCCGCGCAAGCAGGTCGCCGCCGCGAGTGCCGCGCAGTCCGTCGGGCGCGAGCGGCACCAGCCGCGCGAACATGTCCGACCGGATCCCGCCGAGCTGCCGGAAGGCAGCGTCGTGGCCGGCGAGCCGCTCCAGGTAGCGGAAGAACGCACGGCCGAGCGCGAAGGCGCGTACACCGACGACCGCGGCGGAGATGTACATCAGCGCCGGCTGCTCCGCGGCGCGGGTGATCAGCCACGCGGAGACGGCGAGCAGTGCGACGGCGCATCCGGCGCTGAGCGCACCGAATGCGATCGCCGCCCACAACCGGCGGGCCGGCGGGAGCGCCTGGCGCAGGATGCGGCGCGTGGCCTGGTGCTCAGCGGACATCGACGGTCACCTCCGTGTCCAGGACGGAATCGGCGGCAGCGACAACCGCGTCCCGGTGGCTCACCACCAGGACGGCGGTGCCGGCGTCCGCGATCCGCCGGAGTGAGGTCAGCAGCGCGGACTCGGTCACCGCATCCAGTGCGGACGTGGGCTCGTCCAGCAGCAGCACGCGGCATCCACGGGCGTGCAGCCGGTACAGCGCCCGCGCGACAGCGACCCGCTGCGCCTGGCCGCCGGAGAGGCCGGTGCCGCCCGCTCCGAGCTCGAGCGCCGGGTCCAGCTCCGGGATCGCCGCCTCGGCGAGGGCGCGAGAGACGAGCGCCGGATCCGGCCGTTCCTCCCCCAGTGCGACGTTCTCCGCGACAGTGCCCTGCATCAGGCCGGGACGCTGGCCGGCCCACGCGATCGCGTCGCGCCGGCCTTCGGCGTCCTCCCGGTCGCCGGCGGCGATGACACCGTCGACGGCAGCGAAACCGAGCGCGGCCGCGAACAGGCTCGACTTGCCGGAGCCGCTCGGTCCGCGCAGCACCGCCAGCGTCCCGGGCGCGACGCGCGCAGAGAACGGCCCGGCCACGGCGACACCGTCGCGCTCGACGGTCACCGCATCGAACCGGAGCCCCGGCTCGTCCGCAGGTGTCGCGACGCTCGCGACCGCTGCCGCCTCCCGCGCCTCATCGAGGACCGCGAACGCGTTGCTTGCCGCCTCGATCCCCTCGGTCGCTGCGTGATAGCTCGCCCCGACGTTCCGCAGCGGCAGGAACGCCTCGGGTGCCAGGAGCAGCACGAACAGGCCGACCGACAGGTCGAGTGAACCGCCGAGCAACCTCAGGCCGATCGCGACCGCGATCAGAGCCACCGACAGGCTCGCCGCGAGCTCCAGCACGAAACCGGAGAGGAACGACATCCGCAGCACCTTGAGCGTCCGCACCCGGTACTCGTCGCTCACCTCGCGGATGCGGGCCTCCTGGCGGTGCTGACGCCCGAACAGCTTCAGCGTCGACAACCCGCCGACCACGTCCAGGAACCCGCGGGACAGTCGGGACAGCGCTGCCCACTGGCGCTGCTGCGCGGCCTGCGTCGCCCAGCCGACCAGCATCATGAAGACCGGGATGAGCGGCAGCGTCACCACGACGATGATGCCGCTGGTCAGATCCTGCCAGGCGATCACCAGGACCAGGATCGGCGTCGCGATCGCGGTCAGGATCAGCTGCGGCAGGTACTTGGCGAAGTAGCCGTCGAGCGCGTCCATCCCCCGGCCGGCGACCAGCGCGACGTCCGCGCTGCTGCGCCGGGCGGCCCAGGCCGGCCCGAGCCGTCCGATCGCGGCCATCAGCTGGTCGCGCAGCTCGGCGACCACCCGCGCCCCGCCCCTCGCCGACACCGCCTCCGCGAGCCACAGCAGCAGGCCGCGACAGAGCACGACGAGCACGAGCGCCGCGAGCAGCGGGCTGAGCGCCGCGAACGGCTCGCCGGCGATCGCCCGCACGATCAGCTGAGTGACCAGCCACGCGAAGGCGACAACGGCCGCGGTCTGCAGCACCGCGAGCACGCCGCCGGCGGCGAGCGTCGTGCGCGCGGCGCCCGCATAGCGGAGGAGTCGGGGGTCGAGGGGGCGCACGTCAGACGGCCGCCGGCTCCGGCGTCTCCTGGGGGATGCTCGCGCGGGTCACGCGCTTGCGGAACACCCAGTAGGTGAAGCCCTGGTACAGCAGGATCAGCGGGAGGAAGATCGCCGCCACCCACGTCATGATCGTGAGCGTGTTCTGCGAGCTGGACGCGTTGGCGATTGTGAGGCTGTTCTCCGGGTTCGGCACCGAGGGCATCACGTTCGGGAACAGCGCCGCGAACAGCGCGACCACCGCGAGCGCGATCGTCGCCGCCATGAACGCGAACGACCAGCCCTCCGCGCCCCGCAGGTTCATCAGCCAGGACACGATGAGGGCGACGGCGGCCAGGGCCGCGAGCACCAGGAACACCACCGAGAAGTGCGCGATCCCCGTCCAGAGCAGGAACGCGGCGGCGACCACGATCGTGAGGACGCCGGACCGGGTCGCGAGCCGGCGCGCCCGCTCCCGGATGTCGCCGTCGGTCTTCAGCGAGACGAACACCACGCCGTGCGTGAAGAACAGCAGGAGGGTCGTCAGACCGCCGAGGAGGGCGTAGCCGTTCAGCAAATCGAACAGCGTGCCGGTGAAGTTGTGGTCGGCGTCCAGCGCGACGCCCTGCACGATGTTCGCGAACGCGACGCCCCAGAGGAACGCGGGGACGGCGGAGCCGACCACGATCATCCCGTCGAACCACTTCTTCCAGCGGTCGCCCTTGCCCTGGTGGCGGTACTCGAACGAGACGCCGCGCAGGATGAGCGCGATCAGGATGAGCAGCAACGCCAGGTAGAACCCGCTGAACAGCGTGGCATACCACTCGGGGAACGCCGCGAAAAGAGCGGCGCCGCCCACGATGACCCACGTCTCGTTGAGGTCCCAGACCGGGCCGATGGTGTTGATGAGGACACGGCGGTCGACGTCGTCCTTGCCGAGGAACGGCAGGGACATCCCGACACCGAAGTCGAAGCCGTCGAGCACGAAGTAGCCGATGAAGAAGAAGGCGACGATGCCGAACCAGAGAACTGCGAGATCCATTGTGCGTCTCCTCCTAGTAGACCGTTGCGACCGGGACGTGCTTGCCCTCGTCGTCGAGGTGCTCCTCGACAGGGGCGGGACCCTTCTGGGCCGCACGCTTGATCAGCTTGAACTCGACGACGGCGAGGGCGCCGTACACCGCGGTGAACGCCAGCAGCGAGATCAGCACCTCCAGGCCCGTCGTGCCGGGCGAGACGCCGTCCGATGTCTTCATCAGGCTGAAGACGATCCAGGGCTGGCGACCCATCTCGGTGAAGATCCAGCCGACGATCATCGCCGCGAGCGACAACGGCATCGACCAGATCGCGACCTTCCAGACCCAGCGCTTCTGCGGCATCCGCCCCTTCCGCGTCAGCCAGAGGCCGACGACCGCGATGACCGCGTGCAGCATCCCGAGGCCGATCATCCAGCGGAACGACCAGTAGGTGACCCAGATGATCGGCGTGTAGTCGCCGGGTCCGTAGAGCTGTACGTACTGCGCCTGCAGGTCGTTGATGCCCTCGACGGTCCCGTTCAAAGTGTGCGTCGAGAGGAACGACAGCAGGTACGGGATGCGGATCGAGAAGAGCTCGTGGACGCCGTCCGGCGTGCCGAGGGTGAAGATCGAGAACGACGCGTCCGCGCCCGTCGATGTGTTGTACATCGCCTCGGCGGCGGCCATCTTCATCGGCTGGGTCTGGACCATCGCGAGACCCAGCTGGTCGCCGCTCAGCACGCTTCCCGCCGCGGCGATGACCATCGTCCACAGACCCGCCTTGAGCGCGGGACGCATGGTGTCCAGGTGCTGCGAGCGTGAGAGGTGCCAGGCGGCGACGGCGATCACGAGGCCCGCCGAGACCATGAACGCCCCGAAGATGGTGTGCGGGAAGGCGGCAAGCGCCACCTTGTTGGTGAGCACCGCCCAGATGTCGGTCAGCTCGGCGCGGCCCCGCTCGCCGTTCAGCGTGTACCCGACGGGGTTCTGCATGAACGCGTTCGCCGCGAGGATGAAGTACGCCGACAGGATGGTGCCCGCGGCGGTGATCCAGATGGTCGCGAGGTGCAGGCCGCGTGGCAGCTTGTCCCAGCCGAAGATCCACAACCCGATGAACGTCGCCTCCAGGAAGAAGGCAAGCAGGCCCTCCAGCGCGAGGGGTGCGCCGAAGATGTCGCCGACGAACCGCGAGTAGTTGGACCAGTTCATCCCGAACTGGAACTCCTGCACGATGCCGGTGACGACGCCCATGGCGAAGTTGATCAGGAAGATCTTGCCGAAGAAGTGGGTCAGCTGCAGGTAGTGCACCTTTCCCGTTCGGTACCAGGCCGTCTGGAACAGCGCGACGATCGTCACCGTGCCGATCGTGATGGGCACGAACAGGAAGTGATAGATCGTGGTGAGACCGAATTGCCACCGCGCCAGCAGCAGCGGATCCAGGATTTCGTTCACGGATGCGAACCCTCTCGGTCGCCGTTCTACACCGTGTAGAACTTCCGACTTCTACAGAGTGTAGAACATTCTCAGCCTTGGCGCGTTACTCTTGATCCGTGGCGAATCTCGGAGACCTGGAAAAGGCGGTCATGGACGTCCTCTGGACGGGCGACGCCCCGATCACCGCCAACGAACTACGCGACAAGCTAGCGGTGCTGCGCAAGGGAGACAAGGCCCCGGCGCTGACCACCGTGCTCACCGTGCTGTCCCGCCTCGAGCACAAGGGCCTCGTCGAGCGCGACCGGGAGGCGCGGCCGCACCTCTACACCGCGAGCCTCAGCCGGGCGAACCACGTCGCCGAGCTCATGCGCGAGGTCCTCGCCTCCTCCACCGACCGCACAGAGGCCCTCGCCTACTTCGTGGGCTCGGTCGACGAGTCCGAGGCGCAGATGCTCCGCCGCCTGCTCGACGCCCGCAACTGACCTCCATGCCGGTCGACACGACCGCGCTCGTCCTCGGCGCGCTCGCCCTGGCACTGGCGTGGCCGGTGCCGCTGCTGCTCGCGCGCGCGAAGTGGCCGTCGGCGGCGCCCGTCCTCGCCCTCGGGCTGTGGCAGTCGATCGCCCTCGCCGGTGGCATCTCGATGATCGGCTCCCTGCTGCTCGCCGGCCTGCAGCCGTTCGGCGACGACCTCTGGAGCCGGATCGGCGGAGCGGCCTCCCATCTCTTCACGGGCCCGCTGCCTGCCGGCGTGACGCTGCTGCACACGTTCGCCCTGAGCGCCGCCGTGCTGCTGACCGCCCACCTCGTCCTGAACCTCGCCCTCACCTCCGTGCGCAGCAGACGACAACGCCACCGGCACATGGAACTGCTCAGCCTGCTCAGCTCGCCCCTGCCCGACGCGCCGAGCACGCGCGTCATCGACCACCCCGCGCCCGCCGCGTACTGCCTGCCCGGCGCGCGCAGCGTCACGGTGCTGTCGGAGGGGATGATCGCCCTGCTCAGCCCCGAGCAGCTGGACGCGGTGGTCGCCCACGAGCGCGCCCACCTGCGGCAGAAGCACCACCTGCTCCTCGACGCCTTCCGTTCATGGAAGCGCGCGCTGCCCTGGTTCCCGATCGCCACGCGTGCGCAGGACGCCGTCGCCCTGCTCGTGGAGATGCTGGCCGACGACACGGCCCGCCGCAGCTCCGGCGATGCGGTGCTGGCCGAGGCCATTCGCATCGTCGACGAGACCGGCAGCGCCGGCACCGCGCTCGGCGCACCCAAGGACCGGCGCACCCCCGAGCAGCGGCGGGCGGCGCTGGTCGCGCGCGAGGATCGGCTGACCACCGGGCACCGCACCGTCGGGCCCGCGCTGCGCGCCCTCGTCGTCACGGTCGGCGTGCTGCTCGTGGTCGTGCCGCCGGTGCTCGTCCTCACCAGTTGACCAGCGGGCGCCCAGTAGCCTGGTGGGTATGACGGCCAGGAGAGGGTACGCCAAGGGGATCGCGAAGCGCGAGGAGATCCTCGCGCGCGCGCTCGAGGTGTTCGCGGAGAAGGGTTACCGCAAGGCGTCGCTGCGCGAGATCGCCGAGTCGGTCGGGCTGAGCCAGGCGGGGCTGCTGCACCACTTCTCCTCCAAGGAGGAGCTCTTCGCCGAGGTGCTGCGCAAGCGCGACGAGGTCGACTCGCGCAGCACCGGCTTCGACATCGACGGCACGGACGCCTTCGACGGCCTGGTGGGCATCGTGCGGCACAACGCCGAGGTGCCGGGCCTGGTCCAGCTCTACGCGACGATCTCCGCCGAGGCCGCGGACCCCGACCACCCCGGTCACGCCTACTTCGTCGACCGCTACGCGACGATCGTCGCCGGCCTCGAGCAGCACATCCGCGCCGAGCAGCAGGCGGGGCGCGTCCGGTCCGACGCCGATCCGCGCTCGCTCGCCCGGCTGGCGGTCGCCGTCGCCGACGGGATGCAGGTGCAGTGGATGCTCGACGAGACCGCCGACATGGCGACGGCTCTGGACGCGTTCCGTTCGCTGATCCGGACGGCCGGCCCCGCGTGAACGACGCGCTCACCTGGATCCTCGACCTCGTCCAGTCGGTGGACCCGGTGCTGCGGACCCTGCTCGCCGGTCTCGGCATCCTGCTGGAGACCTCGGTGCTGATCGGCCTCATCGTGCCGGGCGACACCGTCGTGCTGGTCGCGAGCACCGCCGTGGGCGGGCCGGTCGAGTACATCGCGCTCGTCGTCGCCGTCGTCGCCGGCGCCCTGTGCGGCGAGTCGATCGGGTTCGGCCTCGGCCGCTGGTTCGGCCCGCGCATCCGCCGCAGCCGCCTCGGCCGCAGGCTCGGTCAGCGGAACTTCGATCGCGCCGAGGCCTACCTCGCACGCCGTGGCGGCATCGCGGTGTTCCTCTCGCGCTTCCTGCCGGTGCTGCACTCCCTCATCCCATTGACGGTGGGGATGAGCCCGATGCGCTACCGCACGTTCATGGCGTGGACGGCGCCGGCCTGCGTGCTCTGGGCGCTCGCCTACGTCACGGTAGGCTCGCTCACCGCCGGCGGCTACCGTGAGCTCTCCCAGGAGCTGCACTGGGCCGGCTACGTCTTCGTGGCGATCATCGCCGCGTTCGTGCTCGTCGTCTTCCTGGTCAAGAAGATCCTCGGCAAGCGGGAGGCCGCACACATGGAAGCGGCGGCCCGGGAACCCGAGCCGCCGCTTGCCGACGTGGAGTGATCCGCGCCTACTTGATGGGGTGATCCTTCAGCCACTCCTTGGCGATCACGTCGGGCTGGGTCTTGCTCGAGCCCTGGTTCTCGCCGTTCATGGTGATGAGGTCGTCGGTGGTGAGCTCGGCCGAGACCTTGTTCAGCACCTCCTTGACCTTCGCGGACGCCTTGGAGCTGTTGATCAGCGGCAGGATGTTCTGCGCGGCGATCAGGTTCTTCGGGTCCTTGAGGACGACGAACCCGTTGTCCTTGATGGCCGGGGTGGTCGTGTAGATGTCCGCCAGCTGCACGTCGCCGTTCTTCAGCGCCGCCACGGTGAGCGGGCCGCCGGAGTCGCTGATCGGCTTGAGCGTCGCGGTGACGCCGTAGGCCGACTTCAGCCCCGGGATGCCGTACGGACGCGTCCCGAACTCGGGGTTCGCGCCGACCGTGAGCGGGACCTTCACGTTCTTGAGGTCCTCCAGGCTGGTCACGTTGTACTTGTCCGAGAACTCCTTGGTGACGTTGTAGGAGTCCGCGTCCTGGGCCTTGGACTGGTCGAGCACCTCGAAGCCCTTCGGCAGGGCGTCGTTGAGCGCGGCGTAGACGTCGTCGCTGGAGGAGGCGGTGTTGTTCTTGTCGTAGAACTGCAGCAGGTTGCCCGAGTACTCCGGGATCAGGTCGATCGAGCCGTCCTGGAGCGCCTTCAGGTAGACATCGCGCTGGCCGATGCTCGGCTTGTAGTTGACGGTCACGCCGTTGGCGGCCAGGGCCTGGCCGTAGATCTGCATGAGGATCTCGGACTCGCCGAAGGCGGCGGAGCCGATCGTGACGCTGCTGCTGCCGCCGCCGGACGCGGAGGTCGGGCTGTCGGAGTTGAACGCGCCTCCGCCCGACGAGCACGCGCTGAGGGCGAGCAGGGCCCCCGCCGCGAGCACGCCGGCCGCGAGCCGGCTCTTGGTGGATGCGAACATGTGATTCTCTCTCTTTCGACTGTGCGATGGGATCGGTGCAGGTTCGTAAGGGGATCAGGGAACGGATTGCCGCCCGGGGACGGTGATGCCGAAGGCGCGCCACGGGTCCTTGGTCTTGCCCTCGCCGGACACGCGCCCGGCGACGACGCCGCGTGGCACGACGAGCTTCTGGGTGAGGGCGAACACGCCGTCGACGACGAGGGCGAGCACGACCACGATGATGGAGCCGCCGAGCATCTCGGGGTAGTTCTGGACCGCGAGCCCGTCGAAGAGGAAGCGGCCGAGGCCACCGACCGGGAGGATCGCCGCGACCGTCCAGGTCGCGATCACCTGGAGTGCGCCGGAGCGCAGACCCCCGATGACGAGCGGGAGAGACAGCGGCAGCTCCACCTTGGTGAAGATCTGCCACTCGGTCATCCCCACCGCGCGGGCCGCGTCGATGGTCCGGCGGTCGACGGATTCGAGCCCGGAGTATGCACCCGCCAGCAGCGGAGGGATGGCGAGGATGGTCAGCGCGATCAGCGGAGGGACGATGGTGATGTTCGACGTGATGAGCGCCAGATACACGACGAGTCCCAGCGTCGGCACGGCCCGCAGCGCGCCGGAGACGCCGACGGCGAGGCCGCGGAGGCGTCCGGTGTGCCCGATCGCGAAGCCGACCGGCAACGCGATCGCTCCGGCCAGCAGCAGCGTGAGCAGCGAGTACACGATGTGCTCGCCCGTGCGTGCAGGGATGCCGCTCGGACCGGCCCAGTTCACCGGGTCGAACAGCCAGCCGAACGCGGCCACGAAATCGGTCATGCGCCCGTCACCGCCTTCATCGCCGCGTTCCTGCCGAGGCGGCCGCTGCGCTCGTCGAGCCGCGACCACGGCAGCAGCAGCCGGCCGAGCAGCACGAGCACGAGGTCGAACACGAGCGCGACGATCATGATCATGACGATGCCGACCAGCACCTCCTCCGGGTAGGACCGGTTGATGCCGTCCGTGAACAGCTGGCCGAGGTTCGGGACGCCGAGCAGCGCGCCGACGCTCACCAGGCTCACCGTGGAGACGGAGACGACGCGCAGCCCGGCGAGCAGCACGGGCCCGGCGAGCGGCAACTCCACCGACCAGAACCGGCGCCAGCCCGAGAACCCGATCGCGTTCGCCGACTGGACGACGTCACCGGGCACGGAGGCGAGGGCGTCGGCGGTCGTGCGGACCATCAGCGCCACGGCGTAGATGCTGAGCGCGATGACGACGTTCGCGGGGTCGAGGATCTTCGTCCCGATCAGCGCGGGCATCGCGAAGAACAGCGGCAGCGACGGGATCGCGTAGAGGATGCCGCCCAGCGTCAGCAGCACGGGGCGACTGAGCCGGTACCGGTTCGCCACCCACCCGATCGGCAACGACACCACGAACCCGAGGACGATCGGGATGGCGCTCAACCACACGTGGGAGACCGTGAGATTCCAGACCTGGCCGAGGTTCGACCACAAGAAGCTCACGTCGGGTCCTCACCCTGCGCCGCAGCACCCACGACCGGGACGGTCGTGGCCTTTGCTTCGGATCCGCCGGCGCTGAGCACGCCGGCGGTTCGCCCGTCGCTGTCGACGAGCACCGACCCCGTCGGGGTCTGCTCGATGTGCAGCGCGCGCTTGCCGCGGTCCGCGCCGACGAACGTCGCGACGAAGTCGTCGGCGGGCGCGGCCAGGATCTCGGCGGGCGTGCCCTTCTGGGCGACGATCCCGCCCTTCCGGAAGATCACCACCTGGTCGCCGAGCCGGAACGCCTCGTCGATGTCGTGCGTGACGAACACCACGGTCTTGTCGAGCTCGCGCTGGAGGCGCAGCAGCTCGTTCTGCAGATCGTCGCGGACGATCGGGTCGACGGCGCCGAACGGCTCGTCCATCAGCAGGATGTTCGGGTCGACCGCGAGCCCGCGGGCGACGCCGACGCGCTGCTGCTGGCCGCCGGACAGCTGTGCGGGGTATCTGTCCGCAAGCGAGCGCTCGAGCCCGACGGTGTCCATCAGCTCGAGGGCTTTGTTCCTGGCGCTCTTGCGCTTCTCACCGCGCAGCAGCGGGACGGTGGCGATGTTGTCGACGACCTTGCGGTGCGGAAGAAGCCCGGAGTTCTGCATCACGTAGCCGATGCTCCGACGCAGGTGGACCGGTTTCAGCGACTGCACGTCCTCCCCGTCGATCTCGACCGTGCCGCTCGTGGGGTCGACCATGCGGTTGATCATGCGCAGGATGGTCGTCTTGCCGCTGCCGGAGGAGCCCACCAGCACGGTGATCTTGCGGGACGGGATGACGAGCGAGAAGTCGTCGACCGCAACGGTCCCGTCAGGGAACCGCTTCGTCACCGAGCGGAACTCGATCATCGGGTCTCAACTCTCCGTCGCGGATAATTCGGGGACATCCCCTCCACCCAAACAGCGTTCGGCCGAATATTCAACGCATTGAGTCGAATTGTGGCGGGTCGTGCCATGTCGACAACCTGCCACCGGCCACCGACATTCCCGCTCACGGCGATCAGTTCTCGGCGTCGTAGCGCCTCTCCAGATACTCACGCGCGACCGTGCGGGCCTCGGCGATGTAGCGCTCGTCACCCGCGGGGTCGACGACGAACGCCCGGTTGATCAGGGCATCCATCATCTCCACGACCACCTCGAGCCGGAAGGCGAGGTCGTCGCCCGCGGGAAGGCCGTACTCGTCGGCCAGGATCTCGGCGAACTGCGTCGCGAACGAGACGTCCCGTGACACCTCCTCCTCGGCGCTTCCGGCGCGCTCGGCGTCGGTGAACCGGATGATGCGGAACCCCGGCTCGTCACGGAACATCCCGACGAACGCGTCGATCGCGCACTCGACGGCGTTCCACCAGTGCGCGGGGCTCTGTGCGTGGATGGCGGCGACCACCGAGTGCCGGTAGCGGAGCACCGCGCGGTCGCGGAGGCCCTGCAGCAGGACGATGCGGTCGGGGAAGTAGCGGTACACCGTCCCGATCGACGCACCGGCGCGTTCGGCGACCATCGCGGTCGTCAGCCGGTCGAAGCCGATCTCGTCGACCACCTCGGCCGCCGCGTCCAGCAGGGCGTCGATCCTCGCCGCGCTGCGCTCCTGGATCGGCTCGGTGCGCACGAGCGGCGCTCCGATGGTGTTCTGACCGGCGACTAGGTCGTTGATGGGCACGAGGGTGACTCCTTCTTTCTGTCGTCCACGATACGTCTTACGGGCCCCCCAGCCCGGCGACGGCGGTGTCGTCGCACACAACGGATCATATTCGGGGAAACCTCACCTTTGCTCGGGAAAAACCTGCGACGCGCCGCAGAATGCGCCCCCAGATCTGGGGGACGCGCAGAGGCGATCCTGCACGGCATGAGAAACTGGTACCTCTATGACCGCTACCCCAGCCAAGCGCGCCGCGAGCGTCGAGCCGATCATGCACCGCGCCGCCCGCATCGAGGATGCGTTCCACGAGTTCCGCGCGCGCCGCGCCCGCAAGCGCGGTTTCCTCGCGACCGTGGTGCCGTACACGGGCTACGGTTCGCCCACCTGGGTGCGGATCCTCGGCCGCGTCCTCCTCGTCAGGGAGCCGAAGCCGGGCAGCAGGGCCGAGCGCAAGCACCGCAGGCGCGAGGAGTCGATCAGGGGATGGCGCTCCTTCATCTCCGTGCCCGTGGCCGACGCCCCCGTCACCATCGAGATCGAAGGCGTGACCCACGAGGTCATGCCCGATCGCGGCGGCGTCATCGACACCGTCGTCCCCGTGCAGCTCGCTCCCGGCTGGCACACCGTCCGGCTCTCCACCCCGGAGTCGACGCGCGTCTTCGAGGCGCCCGTCTACGTCGTCGACCCGAAGGCGACCTTCGGCATCGTCTCCGACGTGGACGACACCGTGATGGTCACCGCACTCCCCCGCCCCCTGCTTGCCGCCTGGAACACCTTCGTGCTCGACGAGCACGCCCGCGTCCCGACGCCCGGCATGGCGGTGCTGCTCGAGCGGCTTTCGGCCGCGCATCCCGGCGCCCCGGTGATCTACCTCTCGACCGGTGCCTGGAACGTCGCGCCGACGCTCACGCGCTTCCTCTCCCGCAACCTCTTCCCCGCCGGCCCGCTGCTGCTCACCGACTGGGGGCCCACGCACGACCGGCTGTTCCGGAGCGGCAGGGAGCACAAGCAGACCAGTCTCGCCCGGCTCGCCGAGGAGTTCCCCGGACTGAAGTGGCTGCTGATCGGCGACGACGGCCAGCACGACGAGCAGCTCTACGGCGAGTTCTCCACCGCGCATCCGGACAATGTCGCCGCCGTCGCCATCCGCCAGCTCTCCAGCGGGGAGGCGGTGCTCGCCGGTGGCCGGTCGAAGGCCGAGAAGCACAGCGAGATCTCCGGCGCGCCCTGGGTCTACGCGCCCGACGGCGCCGGCCTGAGCGAGCAGCTCACCGAGCTCGGGCTGCTCCCCTGAGATGACCGCCTCCCGCACCGACGTGCTCAGGATGCGCCGACTGGCGCAGGCGATCGACGGCGATCGCGAGCACTCCCCCGCCGACGTCGTCCGCAGGATGCTCGCCGTGCAGGCGCAGGATTTCGGCGCCGCGTGCTGGGCGCTGGGCCTCCGCACGACGGACGCGACGCGCTCCGACGTCCTCGCCGACCTGGACGCCGGCCGGATCGTCCGCTCCTGGCCGATGCGCGGCACGCTGCACTTCGTCCCTACCGAGGATCTGCGCTGGATGCTGTCGGTCACGACGGAGCGGATGGTCGCCGGTCTCGCGCGACGCCACGCCGAGCTGGAGCTGGCCGATCACGATTTCGGCCGCGCACGCGACCTCCTGGTCGCCGAGCTCGAAGGCGGTCGAAGCATCGGCCGGGCCGACCTGATGGCCCTCTGGGAGGGCAACGGGATCGCCACGGCGGGCCAGCGCGGCTACCACCTCATCTACTACCTCGCGCAGACCGGCGTGGTCTGCTGGGGGCCGACGCATCGCACCCAGCAGGCGCTCGTGCTGCTCGACGAGTGGGCGCCGCAGGGCAGGTCGCTCGAGGAGGACGAGGCGCACGCCGAGTTCCTGCTGCGCTACCTCACCGGTCACGGCCCTGCCACGCTCAAGGACTTCGTCTGGTGGACCAAGGGGACGGTCGCGGGTGCCAAGCGCGGCCTCGCGGTGCTCGGCGACGCCGTGACCACGCTGGAGGTGGAGGGGACGAGCTACCTGGTGACGGCCGAGCTGGCCGACCGGGCGGCCGCCCATCCCGAGCGCCGGTCCGAGCGCGACGCCGTGCACCTCCTCCCGGGCTTCGACGAGTACCTCCTCGGCTTCCAGGACCGCTCGCCGATCCTCGAGGACGAGCACGCCGCGGCGATCGTCCCGGGCGGCAACGGCGTCTTCCAGCCGATCATCGTCGCGCGCGGGCGGATCGTCGGAACCTGGCGGACAGGAGGCGCGAAGGGCGAGCCCGAGGCGCGTCCGTTCGGCGAGCTCGGCGCCGGGCAGCGGGCCGCACTCGCCAGGAGCGCTCGGGCCTACCGCCGCTTCGCCGACTAACCTGGAGGACGTGGCTCCCAAGTTCCCGGTCAAGATCCCCCTGCCGGCGAACATCCGGGCGACGACCAGGGTCCCCTTCCTGCAGGTGGCCAAGACCGCCGCCGCGATGATCCTGGCCTGGGTCGTCGCGGGCGTCCTCGTGCCGGGCGAGCTCCCGGTCTTCGCCACGATCGCCGCGCTCCTGGTGGTGCAGCCGAGCGTGAACCAGTCGGTCGGCCGGGCGATCGAGCGCTCGCTCGGGGTCATCGTCGGCGTGATCGTCGCCTACGTGATCGGGCTCGCGTTCGGCACGAACAGCTGGATCGTGCTCGTCGCGGTCGTCGCCTCCCTCCTGATCGCCTGGGCGCTGAAGCTCACGCCGGGCACCGCGAACCAGGTGCCGATCACCGCGATGCTGGTCCTGGCGATCGGCGCATCCAACCCGGAGTACGCGTTCGCGCGCATCATCGAGACGGTCCTCGGCGCGGTCATCGGCGTCGTCATCAACATCACCGTCGTGCCTCCGGTGCTCACCGGGCCCGCCCGCACGGCCGTCCTCGGGCTCGGCACCGAGATCGCCGCCACCCTCGACCGCCTGGCCCAGGCGCTGGTGTCGCCGCAGACCCCCGGCGAGCGGGATGCCCTGCTCATCGAGGCGCGCCTGCTCCGGCCGATGGAGAAGAAGGCGGAGGCGGCGCTCACCGCGGCCGACGAGAGCCTGACACTGAACCCGCGCCAGTCACGCCATCGCGCCGTGCTCCAGCACGACGTCGACCTGTTCGCTCGGCTGAAGCCGCTGATCACGCGGGCGCTCGGCATGACCCGCGCGTTCCACGACCACTACGACGACAGCCTGGTCGACGAGCCGACGCTCAGCGCGATCGCGGAGGAGCTGCGGCGTGCGGCCCACGACCTGCGGCTGCTGAGCCGCGATCCGGACGCGCCCGCTCACGAGCCGGGCACCGAGACGGCGGGCATCCCCGTCCTGACGGCGCCGTTGGTCGTCGCCACGCCGAACCCGCGGCACTGGGTGCTGCTGGGGTCGCTCATGGAGGACTTGCGGCGGATCCACTCGGAGATCACCGGAGACGACGACACCGGCGCCTGAGAACAGGCGCCGGTGTCGGCGGGTGCGTCGCGCCGCCGCGATCAGGCCGTGAGCTCGGCGATCGCCTCGATGAGGGGCAGCGTCCTGCGGTCGCCCGTCCGGCGGTTCCAGAGCTCCACCTCGCCGTCCGCTGCGCCGCGGCCGACGACGAGGATGCGCGGAACGCCGAGCAGTTCGGCGTCACCGAACTTGACGCCGGGAGAGACCTTCGGGCGGTCGTCGTAGAGGACATCGAGGCCGGCGGCCTCGAGGTCGAGGGCGGCGCGCTCGGCGACGTCGAACGCGACCTGGTCGCGGCCGGCGGCCACGACGTGCACGTCGAACGGCGCGACGGTCTCCGGCCAGGCGAGGCCCTTCTCGTCGTTGTTCTCCTCGGCGATGATCGCCAGGATGCGCGTGACGCCGATGCCGTACGAGCCCATGGTGACGGTGACGAGCTTGCCGTTCTCGTCGAGGACCTTCAGGCCCAGCGCCTCCGCGTACTTGCGGCCGAGCTGGAAGACGTGGCCGATCTCCATTCCGCGGGCGAGCTCGACAGGGCCGGAGCCGTCCGGCGCGGGGTCGCCCGCCTTGACCTCGGCGACCTCGACCACTCCGTCCCAGCCGAAGTCGCGCCCCGCGACCAGGCCGAAGACGTGCTTGCCGTGGACGTTGGCACCGGTGATCCAACCCGAGCCGTCGCTCACGCGGGGGTCGACGACGAACCGGATGCCGGTGGCGGCCTCCTCGCCGAGCACAGGTCCGTCGGCGGACCAGGGGCCGATGTAGCCCTTGACCAGACCGGGGTTCTTGGCGAAGTCCTCGTCGGTCGCCGCCTCGACCTCGGCGGGCGCGAACGCCACCTCGGCGCGCTTCATGTCGACCTCACGGTCGCCGGGAAGGCCGACGACGACCAGCTCGCGCGTGCCGTCCAGGTGGGTCAGGGCGAGCACAACGTTCTTCAGCGTGTCCGCGGCCGTCCACGCCCGGCCGTCCGGCCGCGGGTGCTTCTCGTTGGCCACGTCGACGAGCGTCTGGATCGTCGGGGTGTTCGGGGTGTCGAGCACCTCCTGCGGCGTCAGCTTCTCGTAGGAGCGGGCGGGAGGCGCCTCCGTGGTGAACGCCTCGACGTTCGCGGCGTAGCCGCCGGCCGAGCGCACGAAGGTGTCCTCGCCGACCGGGGTCGGGTGCAGGAACTCCTCGCTGCGGGAGCCGCCCATCGCACCGGCGTCCGCCTGGACGATGACGTACTCGAGGCCGAGCCGTGTGAAGATGCGCTCGTAGGCGTCGCGCTGCGCCTGGTAGCTCGCGTCGAGCCCGGCGTCGGTCGCGTCGAACGAGTACGCGTCCTTCATCGTGAACTCGCGGCCGCGCAGCAGCCCGGCGCGCGGCCGGGCCTCGTCGCGGTACTTGTCCTGGATCTGGTAGATCGCCAGCGGCAGGTCCTTGTACGAGGAGTACAGATCCTTCACGAGCAGCGTGAACGCCTCCTCGTGGGTGGGGGCGAGCAGGTAGTCGCCGCCCTTCCGATCCTGGAGGCGGAAGAGCAGGTCCCCGTACTCCTCCCAGCGGCCGGTGGCCTCGTAGGCCTCGCGCGGCATCAGCGCCGGGAAGTGCACCTCGTGCGCGCCGGCGGCGGCCATCTCCTCGCGGATGATCGCCTCGATCTTCGCCTTCACCCGCAACCCCAGCGGCAGCCACGCGAAGATGCCGGCTGCCTGCGGTCGGATGTAGCCGGCGCGGATCAGCAGCTTGTGGCTGGCGACCTCGGCGTCCGAGGGATCTTCACGAAGAGTACGGAGGAAATAGTTGGTCAGGCGAGTAGGCACCGTCCCATGTTATCGGTGCTGTCGCGCGCCTCCCGCTACCCGCGTCAGTGGCCGACGGTGACGGTCGGCTCGCCCGAGGGGGCGTCCTCCATCTCGGCGGCGATGCGGTTCGCCTCGGCGATGAGGGTCTGTACGATCTCGGCCTCGGGGACGGTCTTGATGACCTCGCCCTTGACGAAGATCTGGCCCTTGCCGTTGCCGCTCGCGACGCCGAGATCCGCCTCGCGCGCCTCGCCCGGACCGTTGACGACGCAGCCCATGACCGCGACGCGCAGCGGGACGCTCATCCCCTGCAGGCCCTCCGTGACGTTGTTCGCGAGCGAGTACACGTCCACCTGGGCGCGACCGCAGCTCGGGCACGAGACGATCTCCAGCTTGCGCTCGCGCAGGTTCAGCGACTGCAGGATCTGCAGGCCGACCTTGACCTCCTGCGCGGGAGGAGCCGACAGCGAGACGCGGATGGTGTCGCCGATGCCCTCCGCCAGCAGGATGCCGAACGCGGTCGCCGACTTGATGGTGCCCTGGAACTCGGGACCTGCCTCGGTGACGCCGAGGTGGAGGGGCCAGTCGCCGCGCTCGGCGAGCTGGCGGTAGGCCTTCACCATGACGATCGGGTCGTTGTGCTTGACCGAGATCTTGAAGTCGTGGAAGTCGTGCTCCTCGAACAGGCTCGCCTCCCACACGGCGCTCTCGACGAGCGCCTCCGCGGTGGGCTTGCCGTACTTCTGCAGCAGGCTCGGCTCGAGCGACCCCGCGTTGACGCCGATGCGCAGCGAGACACCGGCCGCCTTGGCGTAGGCCGCGATCTTGCCGACCTGGTCGTCGAACTTGCGGATGTTGCCCGGGTTGACGCGCACACCGGCGCAGCCGGCGTCGATCGCCGCGTAGACGTAATTGGGCTGGAAGTGGATGTCGGCGATGACCGGGATCTGGCTCTTCTTCGCGATGATGGGCAGCGCCTCGGCGTCGTCGCGGCTCGGCACGGCGACGCGAACGATGTCGCAACCGGAGGCGGTGAGCTCGGCGATCTGCTGCAGGGTCGCGTTGATGTTCGTCGTCGGCGTCGTGGTCATCGACTGGACGCTGACGGGGGCGTCGCCGCCGACCAGGACCTTGCCGACGCGGATCTGACGGGACTTACGACGGGGGCTAAGAGTCTCGGGGACCTTGGGCATCCCCAGATTGATTGCTGCCACCCGACAATCCTACGCGCGCCGGTGGGAGCCGGCTGGGCGTTGCTCGTGAGCGCGGTCAGCCGAACAGATTGATCGGCTTGACGATGTCCGCGTACATCAGCAGGACGCTCATCCCGCCGAGGACGATCACCACGGCGAACGTGAGCGGCATCAGCTTGGCCATGTCGACCGGTCCGGGGTCGCGGCGCTTGAACAGCTTCGCCATCGTGCGGCGGAAGCCCTCCCAGAGGGCGCCGGCGATGTGGCCGCCGTCCAGCGGCAGCAGGGGCACGAGGTTGAAGACGAACAGCGCGATGTTCAGCGAGGCGAGCATCCCGAGCATCGTGTAGATCTTGTCGATCAGCGGGACGCCGTCCAGCGCGGTCAGCTCCCCCGCCGCGCGCCCGATCCCGACCACGCTGACCGGCCCGTTCGGGTCGCGCTCGCCGGACCCGAACGCCGCGTTCCAGACATCGACCATCCGCTGCGGCAGATGGAGGAAGACGTTCACCACCGCGCCGGTCTGCTCGCCGACGGCGGGCAGCACCGCCGTGATCGGCTGGGGCACCAGCTCCGGCATGGCGCCGATACCGACGAAGCCGACGGTGAGGACGGCGGTGCTGCCGTCCGGGTTGGTCACGATCTTTCCCGCCGCATCGGTCTTCGCGACCTGGTTGGTCTTGGGGGTGAGGGCGACCGTCCGCTCGACGCCGTCCCGCTCCACGACGACCGAGAGCGTCCGTCCGGCGGACTCGCGGATGATCGCGGTGGACTGCGCCCACGACGTGATCTTCGTGCCGTCGATGCTCACCAGCGTGTCGCCCGGCTTCAGGCCGGCCGCGGCCGCGGGGCCCGCGGGGTCGGCGGAGGTGCAGGTCTTGGTGGTCGTCGCGCTCGTCGCCGGCAGCACGCACTGGCTCACCGAGCCGATGGTCGTGGAGCTCTGCGGCGTCCCGAATCCCATCAGCAGCACGCCGAACAGCACGATGCCGATCACCAGGTTCATGAACGGTCCGCCGAACATGATGACGATGCGCTTCCAGACCGGCAGCCGGTAGAAGGTGCGATCCTCCTCGCCCACCGCCACCGTCTCCGCGCTCGCGGTGCGGGCGTCCTGCACCATCGCCTGCATGAAGCCGGTGGTGGAGTTGCGGCCGGCCCTGCCGTCCTTGCCGGGCGGGAACATCCCGATCATCGAGATGTAGCCGCCGAGCGGGATGGCCTTGACGCCGTACTGGGTCTCGCCGCGGCGGAACGAGAACAGCGTCTTCCCGAATCCGATCATGTACTGGGTCACCTTGACGCCGAACAGCTTCGCGGGAACCAGGTGGCCGATCTCGTGCAGCGCGATCGACAGGGCGAGGCCGATCAGGATGATAACGACGCCCAGGATGAACAGCAGCACGGAATCCACGGGTACAGGCTAGTCGCGGCAGGCTTGGAACCAGCCGCCAACGGGGTGGGTGCGGGCTAAGAGGTCACGCCACCTCTAGGCGCGTCGAGCGCCGTCGGCGGCGATCGCCGCGTCGGCGGCGGCACGCGCCCAGCGCTCGGCCTCCGCCAGCGATTCGCGGGTGAGCTCGGCGGCCGGTTCGTGGGCGTCGACGACGCGCTCCACCGTGTCGACGATGTCCAGGTAGCCGATGGCGCCGGCGTGGAACGCGGTGACGGCCTGCTCGTTGGCGGCGTTGAACACCGCGGGATAGGTGGACCCGGCGGCCCCGACGCGCTTGGCGAGCGCCACGGAGGGGAACGCCTCGTCGTCGAGCGGCTCGAACGTCCAGGTGTGCGAGGTCGTCCAGTCCAGCGGGACGCCGACACCGGGCACGCGGTCTGGCCACCCGAGGCCGAGCGAGATCGGCAGCCGCATGTCCGGCGGCGACGCCTGGGCGATGGTCGATCCGTCGACGAACTCGACCATCGAGTGGATGACCGACTGCGGGTGCACCGTGACGTCGATCCGCTCGTACGGCACGTCGAAGAGCAGGTGCGCCTCGATCACCTCGAGCCCCTTGTTGACCAGGGTCGAGGAGTTGGTGGTGACGACGAGGCCCATGTCCCAGGTGGGATGCGCGAGCGCCTCGGACGGTGTCACCTCCCGCAGCGAGTCGCGGGTCCGCCCGCGGAACGGGCCGCCGGAGGCGGTCAGCACGAGCCTGCGGACCTCGGACGCGGATCCCGAACGGAGCGCCTGGGCGAGCGCCGAATGCTCGGAGTCGACCGGGACGATCTGGCCGGGCGCCGCGGCCCGCTTCACCAGCTCGCCGCCGACGATCAGCGACTCCTTGTTCGCCAGCGCCAGGCTCGCCCCGGTCTCCAGGGCGGCAAGGGTCGGCCCGAGGCCGACAGAGCCGGTGATGCCGTTCAGGACGACGTCCGCCTCGATCGAGCGCACCAGCCGCTCGGAGTCCTCCGCGCCGAGCGCGGTGTCCGCGACGCCGAAGCGCTCGGCCTGCTCGGCCATCAGCTCGCCGTTGCGTCCGGCGCTGAGGCCGACGACCCGGAACCGGTCCGGGTTCGCCGCGACGACATCCAGCGCCTGGGTGCCGATGGAACCGGTGGAGCCGAGGATGACGACGCGGCGGACGGACATCAGCGGGTCGTCCCCAGGATGTCGATCACGAAGACCATGGTGTCTGTTCCCTTGATCTCGCCCTGGCCTGCGGCGCCGTAGCCGTCCGCCGGCGGGATGATCGCGATCACCTGGGAGCCGACGGGCTGTCCCTCCAATGCCTTACCGAATCCCTTGACGACCTGCGTGGTCTGGAACGACGCGGTCTCGCCGCGACTCCAGCTCGAGTCGAACATCTGACCGTTCCGCCACAGCACGCCCTTGTACTGGACCGTCACGGTGTCGCCGGGGAGCACCGTCTCGCCGGAGCCCTTCTTGAGCTGAGCGATCCGGGTCTCCTTCGGCGGGTCCGCCTTCGGGATGGTGATCGTGGGCTCGCCGGACGTGCTCAGCTTCACCGTCGGGAATCCCGCGGTGGGTGCGACGGGCGTCCCGTTCGCCTTGGTGGGCAGCTTCGGCGGGATGTTGACGATGTCCGTCAGAAGCACGACCGGGTCGTCCTTCTTCAGGTTGAGCTGAGAGTACGCGGTGCCGAACGCCTGCTCGGCCGTCGCGGTGACGACCGCACGCGACCCGACGGACAGGCACTCCGCCGCGCGGACGAAGCCGGGCAGGAACTTCTTGTCGTCGAGCGGCGCCGAGACGGCGGCCTGCTTGCCGAAGCCCTCGTCGGCAGCGATCGCCTTGCCGGTCGTCCCGTTGTACGCGGCGAGGGCGAGTCCGACGGTCTCACCCGCCTTCACCTTCTCGCCGTCGCCCTTGATCAGGACGGTGCGCTGGACGTCCTTCACCTTCAGCGGGGTGGCGAACGTGATCGTCGGAGTCTCGTGGAAGGCGCCGGTCACCTTCACCGAATCCGAGACGCTGCCCGCCTTGGTGTTCTGGCACGAGGCGGAGGCGGGCGTCGAGGTCGCGGTCGAGCTCGCCGACGGCGACGACGAGCTGCACGCCGCCAGGGACGCGACGGCCAGTCCGGAGACGATCAGGGCTGTGGTGAGGGAGAGGGATCTGCGCACGGTGGACAAGTCTGCCGCATCCGCCTGCGGCTCGCCTGACAGCGGCACAGGATTCGGCTGAACGCGCCGCATACGATGGAGGCCATGACCCGCGAATTCTCCGTCCCTCAGTCACGCCATCTCGTCACCGAGCTCCCCGGTCCGCGCTCGGTCGAACTGCAGCAGCGCCGCGTCGCCTCGGTCAGCCGCGGCGCGGGAACGCTCGCGAACATCTACATGGAGTCCGGGTCCGGCGCGATCCTGGTCGACGTCGACGGCAACCGGCTGATCGACCTCGGCTGCGGCATCGGCGTGACCACGATCGGTCACGCGCACCCCGCGGTGGCCACCGCAGCCGCCGAGCAGGCCTCGAAGCTCACGCACACCCTGTTCACGGTCACGCCGTACGAGAACTACGTGCGCGTCGCCGAGAAGCTCGCGGAGATCACGCCCGGCGACTTCGAGAAGCACAGCATCCTTGTGAACTCCGGGGCCGAGGCTGTCGAGAACGCGGTGAAGATCGCCCGCAAGTACACCGGGCGCCGCGCCATCGCGACGCTCGACCACGCCTTCCACGGCCGCACGAACCTCACCATGGCGATGACCTACCGCCCCTGGCCGGAGCGCGCAGGGATGGGCCCGTTCCCCGGTGAGATCTACAGCGTGCCGATCAGCTACCCCTTCCGCGACCCGGAGGGGATGACCGGCGAGGAGGCCGCCGAGCGGACCATCGACTACATCCGCACCCACATCGGCGCCACCGAGCTGGCCGCGCTGTTCGTCGAGCCCATCCAGGGCGACGGCGGCATCATCATCCCCGCCCCCGGCTACTTCGCGCGGCTCTCCGAGTTCTGCGCCGAGAACGGGATCGTGTTCGTCGCCGACGAGATCCAGGCCGGCATCGGCCGCACCGGCACCTGGTACTCGATCGAGCACCACGGCGTCGTGCCGGACCTGGTCACGAGCGCCAAGGGCATCGCGGGAGGCTTCCCGCTCGCCGCGGTGACCGGCCGCGCCGAGATCATGGACGCCGTGCAGCCCGGCGGCATCGGCGGCACGTTCGGCGGCAACCCGGTCTCGACAGCGGCGGCTCTCGCCGTCTTCGACGTGTTCGAGCAAGAGGACCTGCTCGCGGAGGCGCAGCGCGTCGAAAGGGCGCTGTGGGCCCGGATCGGCGACTGGGCCGACCGGTTCGCCGTCGTCGGCGAGGTGCGCGGCAAGGGCGCGATGTTCGGCATCGAGCTCGTCGTGCCCGGCACGAAGCAGCCGAACCCGGAGGCGCTGAAGGCCGTGCTCGCGCATGCCACCGCCAACGGCGTCATCCCGCTCGACGCCGGCAGCTGGGACAGCGTCCTGCGCCTGCTTCCCTCGGTCGTGATCAGCGAGGAGCTGATCGACGACGCCGCGACCGTCATCGAGGAAGCCCTCGGCCGCCTCGGCTGAGGTCTGCTTCGTGCTGGGCACCGTGCGGCGTGCGCTCTCCGTCGCCGCCGCCACGCTCGTGGCGGCGGCGACGCTCGCGGGCGTGACGCCGGCCGTGACGCCGGGAGCGGCGGCCGACGCGGCTCCCGCGGTCTCGTCGCAGCGCGTGTCCTCCGACGGCGCATTCGATCCGGGCCGGATCATCAGCGACGACAGCTTCTTCAATCCGGACGCGATGACCGCCGCTCAGATCCAGCGTTTCCTCGAGGACCGAACGTGCCGGCCGAAGGGCGGGAGCCCGTGCCTCGCCGACTTCCGGATGGACACGCCGGACACCCCGGCCTCCGCCGAGCGCTGCGACGCCATCGCCGGCCGCGACCGCGAGCGCGCGAGCAGCATCATCGCCCGGGTCGCGGCGGCCTGCACGATCAGCCCGCGCGTACTGCTGGTGCTGCTGCAGAAGGAGCAGTCGCTGCTCACCGCGCCGAGTCCCTCCGGCTATCAGAAGGCGACGGGTTACGCCTGCCCGGACACCGCGGAGTGCGACAAGCGCTACTTCGGCTTCTTCAACCAGGTGTACCGGGCGGCGTGGCAGTTCCGGGAGTACACCGTCCATCCCGGCGACTGGCGGTACCGCATCGGCCGCAACAGCATCCAGTACCACCCGGATGCCACGTGCGGCGCCGGCACGGTCACGATCGCGAACCAGGCGACGGCGAACCTCTACAACTACACGCCGTACCAGCCGGACGCGCAGACGCTCGCGCATCCCTCCGGTCCGGCGGGCGACTGCTCCACCTATGGCAACCTGAACTTCTCCCGCCTCTACGACCGCTGGTTCGGCGACCCGCTCGCGGTGCGCTACTCGGGCCTCATCCCGCCCTGCCTCGTCTACACGAACGGCATCCCCTGCCCGCCGATGAACCCGTTCGCCCCCTGATCGGCGCATTCCCCGCACGGCATACGGACGCGATTACGCTCGTCACGTGACCCAGAACCACCCCGACGACGGGCTCGACGCCGAACCCGACGCCATCCCCCGCCCCGGCGTGCTCTACTTCGTCGGGCGGTGGATCGTCGCGCCGCTCGCCAAGCTCGTCTACCGCCCGCGCGTGCTCGGCACCAAGAACGTCCCCCGCCACGGCAAGATCATCCTGGCCAGCAACCACCTCTCGTTCATCGACTCGGTCCTCATCCCGATGACCTCGCCGCGGCGCGTGCAGTTCCTCGCGAAGTCGCACTACTTCGAGGGAACCGGCTTCCGCGGCTGGGTGTCCCGCGCGTTCTTCACCGCGATCGGCGCCGTCGGCGTCCGCCGCGGGGCCGGCCAGGCCGCCCAGGAGGCGCTGGAGCAGTCGCGCAGGATCATCGACACCGGAGCCGCGTTCGCCATCTACCCCGAGGGGACGCGCTCGCTCGACGGCCGTCTCTACAAGGGCAGGACGGGGATCGGCTGGCTCGCACTCACGACCGGCGCCAAGGTGGTGCCGGTGGGCCTGATCGGCACGGCCGAGATGCAGCCCGTCGGCGCTGCGTTCCCGCGGGTGCGCCGGGTGACCGTCGCGTTCGGGAAGCCCATCGACGTCTCGCACTACGGCCCGGCGGAGTCCGGACGCGCCCGGCGCCAGGCGACGGACGAGATCATGGCGGCGATCCACGACCTCACCGGCCAGGAGCTCGCCAACGCCTACAACGAATCGCCGCCGGCGAGCACGGTGGAGCGCGTCAAGCGCGCCTTGCGTCCCGAGCGCCTCTAGCGGCCGACGCGGGCACCTCCGCTCGACCACATCTGTGCCAAATGTCGGCATGTGTCGCGGTGGGTACCGAGATTTGGCGCACATGTCAGCATGCCTGCTGACGCGCGATGGCGTCCGGAGACGGTTCAGCCCTCGCGCTTGGCGCGGTAGGTGCGCGCCTTCTGCCGGTTGCCGCAGATCTCCATGCTGCACCACTGCCGGGAGCCGTTGCGGGACTCGTCGTAGAACGCCCAGCGGCAGTCCTCTCCCCCGCACAGCTTCACGCGGCGCAGCTTGCCCTGGATGCTCAGCACCACCGAGCTGGCGACCGCCGCCTCCGCCGCCGTCCGTGCACGCAGCTCCACCGCGTGCTCGCCGCACGAGGTGGTGAGCCCGACCGGCGGAAGCGAGGCCTCCTCGCCGTCGACGATCGCGCGCAGGGCTTCGCGGACGCCCAGGGTCTCGGCGCGGTCTCCCGGCTGCACGCCGTGCTCCCCCGCCCACGCGGCGAAGCCGGCGTCGTCGGCGAGCCGGTCGGTGCCGTCCTCCACGTCGAGGGTGTTCAGGAACGCGACCAGGAAGTCGGCGCCAAGCTCGGGAGCATTCGTACGCATGTAACCATTGTATCTCATTAGCCGGTTACGGTAACCTATAACCAGTCAACGCAGATAGGTGGTTATCAACATGCATCCCCTGGTTCTCTGGTCCATCGCATCGCACGACCTCTCCGAGCGTGAGCAGGTCTCGGCGCTCGAGCGCGCACAGCGCGACTCCGGCATCGCCCAGCCCCGTCCGCTCACGCGCGACGAGCGCTGGGTGGCCGCCATCCACCGCTGGGCCAGCGCCGAGCCGGCTCAGACCGTCGCGCCGGCACCGGCCCCCGCGGCCGCTCCGCGGCTCGGCTGCGCCTGACCCCGGACGCCCACGACTCAGACCAGCGTGAGCAGCTCCGGCTCGTGACCGACCGGGAAGTTCACGCTCGCGGCGATGAAGCACTTCTCCGCCGCCGGGTGGTGCAGGGACATCGCCAGCTCCGCCTGCGCGGGGTCGGCGATGGTCACCCGGGGGCGGAGGGTCACGCCCGTGAAGTGGCCGCCTCCGTTCGAGGTCTGCTCCATCACGCCGGTCGCGGCATCCGTGTAGCCGACGACCACGACGCCTGCGCGCGCTGCCTCGGCCAGGTAGCTGAGCATGTGGCACTGCGCCAGCGCTGCCAGCAGCAGCTCCTCCGGGTTCCAGCGGTCCCTGTCGCCGAAGAACGTGCGGTCCGCGGAGCCCTCGACCGGATGCTTGCCCTCGGCGCTCACCGTGTGGTCGCGTCCATAGTCCTTGTACCCGCTGGTGCCGGTGCCGCGGTTCCCCGTCCACTGGAGGTCGACGGCGTATCGGTGCTCGAGCTTCATGGTCCGATTCTGCCACCCGGGATAAGCTCGACTCATCATGACTGAGACCCTGAGCGCGCCCGTCTTCACCGTGGCGCAAGAACGCCGCATCGTCACCGCCGTCCCCGGGCCCAAGTCGCAGGAGCTGCACCAGCGCCGCCTCGCGGTCGTGCCGACGGGTGTCTCCTCCGCACTGCCCGTGTACATCGCCCGCGCCAACGGCGCCATCCTCGTGGACGTCGACGGCAACCAGTTCGTCGACTTCGGCGCCGGCATCGGCGTCACCACGATCGGCCACACCGAGACCGCGGTCGTCGCGGCCGCCGCGGACCAGCTGCAGGACGTCATTCACACGCTCTTCACCATCACGCCGTACGAGGAGTACGTCCGCGTCGCCGAGCTGCTCGCCGAGCACACCCCCGGCGACCACGCCAAGAAGACCGTGCTCGTCAACTCCGGCGCCGAGGCCGTCGAGAACGGTGTCAAGATCGCCCGCAAGCACACCGGCCGCCGCGCCGTCGCCGTGCTCGACCACGCCTACCACGGCCGGACGAACCTCACGATGGCGATGAACTACAAGGCGATGCCCTACGCGACCGGCTTCGGCCCGTTCGCCGGGGACGTCTACCACGCCCCGAACTCCTACCCCTACCGCGACGGCCTCACCGGCCAGGAGGCGGCGGCCCGCACCATCGCCTACCTCGAGAAGGTCATCGGCGCGACCGACCTGGCCTGCCTCGTCGCCGAGCCCATCCAGGGCGAGGGCGGCTTCATCGTCCCCGCCGAGGGCTACCTCGCCGCGCTCCAGGAGTGGTGCACGGCCAACGGCGTCGTCTTCATCGCCGACGAGATCCAGTCGGGGATGGCCCGCACCGGCGCCTACTACGCCAGCGAGCACTTCGGCCTCGTGCCCGACATGGTGCTGAGCGCCAAGGGCATCGCGGGCGGCCTGCCGCTCGCGGCCGTCACCGGTCGCGCCGAGATCATGGACTCCGCCCAGCCCGGCGGCCTCGGCGGCACCTTCGGCGGCAACCCGGTCGCCGCCGCCGCCGCTGTCGCGGTGTTCGAGGAGATCGAGGCGAACGACCTGCTCGCCGAGGGCGCCCGCATCGAGAACGCGCTGAAGCCGGCGCTCGAGAAGCTGCAGGAGAAGTACGACATCATCGGCGACGTGCGCGGCATCGGCGCGATGGTCGCCATCGAGCTCGTCAAGCCGGGCACCGCCTCCACCACCAAGGAGCCGAACCCCGAAGCGGTGAACGCGATCGTCGCCGCCGCCGCCCAGCAGGGCATCCTGTTCCTCAACGCCGGCACCTACGGCAACGTGCTCCGCTTCCTGCCGAGCCTCGCCGTGTCCGACGCGCTGATCGCCGACGCCGTCTCGGTGCTCGACGACGCGTTCGCCGCCCTGTGAGCGGGGACACCGGAATGCCCCAGGTCTTCAGCGGAGCGCAGGCGGTCGAGCTCGCCGTCGTGGAGCGCAGCGGCTTCGTCGAGTCCCGCCACGTCGGCTCCGCCGTGGTGCTCGGCCAGGACGGCGAGATCGTCCGGTCGCTCGGCGCGCCGGAGGCGCCGGTCTTCCCGCGCTCGACCATGAAGCCGTTCCAGGCCGTGGCGATCATGGGCGCCGGCGTCACGCTCGAGGGCGCGAGCGCGGTGCTCGCCACCGCGAGCCACGCGGGCACCCCGGCCCACCTCTCGGTGGTCAGGAAGCTGCTCGCGCAGGCGCAGGTCGGCGAGGATGCGCTGCGCTGCCCGGCTGACTGGCCGCTGGACTCTGCGGCGCGCGACGAGGTCATCCGCGCGGGCTCGCAGAAGGCGCCCGTCTTCATGAACTGCTCCGGCAAGCACGCCGCCATGCTCCTCGCCTGCCGGGTCAACGGCTGGCCGCTGGAGAGCTACCTGGACCCGCAGCATCCGCTGCAGCACCACATCCGCGACACGGTGGAGCGCCTGACGGGTGAGAAGGTCGTCGCGACCGGCGTCGACGGCTGCGGCGCTCCGGTGCACGCCATGTCGCTGCTCGCGCTGGCCCGCGGCATCCAGCGCATCGCGACCGCGTCCGACGCGTCGCCGTTCGCGCTGTTCCGCAACGCCGCCATCCTGAAGAACGCGGTGCTCGCCGACGGCTGGGCGATCGACGGCCCGCGCCGGGCCAACACCGTCGTGATCGACGAGCTCGGCGTCTTCGCCAAGGGCGGCGCCGAGGGCGTCATGGTGATGGCGGCGCCGAACGGCACGACCGTGACGCTCAAGATGCTGGACGGCAGCCTGCGCGCCGCCACCATCGTCGCGCTCTCGCTGCTCGCGGACGCCGGCGCTGTCGACCGCTCTGCCGTCGCCGATGTCGCGCCGAAGCTGGACCTCGCCGTGCTCGGCCGTGGCGAGCCGGTCGGCGAGATCCGCGCTTCGTACGCCTGATCCCTACTGCGTCGCCCGCGCCAGCCGCTTGGCGCGGGCGGCCGCGGTGAGCTGCGATATCAGCACCACGAGGATCGTCAGGATGAACACCGCGGACGCGATCACGTTCGCCTGCGCGGGGATGCCGCGCGACGCCGCGATGTAGATGTACATCGGGAACGTGGTCACCGCCCCGGCGTTGAAGTTCGTGATGATGAAGTCGTCGAAGCTCAGCGAGAACGACAGCAGCGCTGCCGACAGGATGCCCGGCAGCAGCAGCGGGAACGTGATCCGCCAGAACACCGCGTTCGGCGACCCGTACAGGTCGCGGCCCGCCTCCTCCAGCGCCGGGTCGAGGGACGCGACGCGCGCCTTCACCGTCACCACCACGAAGCTGATGCAGAACATCACGTGCGCGATGATGATCGTCCCGAAGCCCTTGTTCACGCCGAGGCTGAGGAACTGCGCGGCCAGACCCGCGCCGAGCACGACCTCGGGACTCGCCATCGGCAGGAACAGCAGCAGGCTCGTCTGTGAGCGGAACCGGAACCGGTAGCGCATCAGCGCGATCGCGATCATCGTGCCGAGGACGGTCGCGATCACCGTCGAGATGATGCCGATGATGATGCTCGCCATGAACGCGTCGCAGATCCCGACCGCATCGCACACGTTCGTCCAGTTGCGCAGCGTGAAGCCGCGCCAGGCGATGTTGTTCTTGATCGCCGCGTTGAACGAGAACACGAACGTGTACACGATCGGGATGAGCAGGAACGCGAGAGCGAGGAACGCGTAGACCTTGAGGCCGAGGCCCGTGAACCGGAAGCGCTTCACAGCAGATCCTCCGTCCCGCTCCGCCGCACATAGACGCCGACGATGACGAGGATGACGGCCATCAGGATGACCGACATCGACGCCGCCGCCGGGTAGTTCTGCAGCACCAGGAAGTTCGACTCGATGACGTTGCCCATCATCGAGGTGTCCGCCGCGCCCAGGAAGTCCTGCGACGCGTTGATGTAGTCGCCTGCCGCCGGGATGAACGTGAGCAGCGTCCCGGACACGATGCCCGGCATCGACAGCGGCACCGTCACCTTGCGGAACGTCGTCCACGCGTTCGCGTACAGGTCCTGCCCCGCCTCCAGCAGCCGGATGTCGAGCCGCTCCAGCGTGGAGTAGAGGGGCAGCGTCATGAACGGGATGAAGTTGTAGGTCAGACCGAAGATCACCGAGAACGGCGTGCCGGTGATGTGCGCGTCCGGTGGCAGGATCGACAGTCCCTTGAGGGTGCTGGCGATCCAGGCGTCATCGCTCAGGATGGACTTCCAGGCGAGGGTCCGCAGCAGGAAGCTGATGAAGAACGGCGCGATCACCAGCGTCATCAGCAGGTTCTGCAGCACCGCCCTGCCCCGCATCTTCACACCGATGAAGTACGCCAGCGGGTAGCTGATCACGAGCGCGGCCGCGGTCGCGATGAGCGCGTACACGAACGAGCGGATGATCTGCGGCCAGTACTCGGCGATGGAATCCGTGTAGTTGCTCCACTGGAACGCGGCCTGGTACTGGCCGATGTCGCCGTCCGGCACCGGCGCCTGGAACGAGGTAATGATGAGCGAGATCAGGGGCGTGAGGAAGAACAGCACCAGGTACAGCACGCCCGGCAGCAGCAGGACCAGCGCGATCCCGCTCTTCCTCCGGACAGCGGGCTCCTGGTCCTGCGTCGGCGGCGCGCCCGTGAAGGCGGCGATCGCCATTACGCCTCCTCCAGCTCGGAGAGCATCCGCTCCTTCGCCTGGGCGGCGACCGCCCTGGTGTCGGTGTCGTCGACGAAGCGGCCGTCCGCGGGAGGCTCGTCGGCGAGCACGAAGGTGTGGTCGGCGTCCCACGACACCCAGACCTCCGCGCCGAGCGCGGCGACCGGGCCGCTCGTCATGTTCTGGGCGAACACGATCACAGTCCCGATGCCGGGGACGTCGACGAGGTACTGCGTGCTCACCCCGCTGAAGGACACGTCGGTGACCCGGCCCGGCCCGAGCGCGTTCGCGCCGGAGGGGACGGACTCGGCCGACGCGTGCAGGCTGAGCTTCTCGGGGCGCACGCCGACCGTGACCTGTCCGGAGCTGCGCTGCGCGCGGGCGCGCGGGACACGGATCCGGTGGCCGCCGACGTCGATGCCGATGGTCTCCCCCGTCTCCACAACGGGACCTGCGAACAGGTTGGACTGCCCGAGGAAGTTGGCGACGAACACCGTGGACGGCAGCTCGTACAGCACCTCCGGGGCGCCCATCTGTTCGATGCGGCCCTTGTTCATGACGGCCACGGTGTCCGCCATCGTCATCGCCTCCTCCTGGTCGTGCGTGACGTGCACGAAGGTGAGGCCGACCTCGGTCTGGATGGCCTTCAGCTCCAGTTGCATCTGGCGGCGCAGCTTCAGGTCGAGCGCGCCGAGCGGCTCGTCCAGCAGGAGCAGGGCCGGGCGGTTGACGACGGCACGGGCGAGCGCGACGCGCTGCTGCTGGCCGCCCGACAGCTGCGCCGGCCTGCGCGCGGCCAGGTGGTCGAGCTCCACCAGCCGCAGTGCCTCGTGCGCCTTCACGACCGGGTCGCCGATCCTGCGCCTGCGCAGTCCGAACGCAACGTTCTCCAGGATGGTCATGTGCGGAAACAACGCGTAGCTCTGGAACACCGTGTTGACGGGCCGCTGGAACGGCTTCATCTTCGTGACGTCCTGACCGCCGATCAGGATGGAGCCCTCCGTCGGCTCCTCCAGGCCGGCGACCAGACGCAGGGTGGTGGTCTTGCCGCACCCGCTCGGCCCGAGCAGGGCGAAGAACGAGCCGGCGGGGATGGTCAGGTCCAGCCGCTCGATGGCGGTGAACCCCGGGAAGCGCTTGGTGATACCGACCAGCTGCAGGTCGGCGCCGGACTCGGCGAAGACTCCCTTCGGCATCAGGCCCCCAGGATGACCTTCTGGAACGACGCCTGGTACTTCTGCTCCTCCGCGCTGGTCAGCGTGCGGAAGATCTTCACCTGGGAGAGGGTGTCGTCGTTCGGGAAGATGAGCTGGTTGTCCGCGAGGGCGGGGTCGATCTTGATCGCCGCCTCCTTCGCGCCCTGCACCGGCGTGATGTAGTTCACCCAGGCGGCGACCTCGGCGGCCACCTCCGGCTGGTAGTAGTAGTCGATCAGCTTCTCGGCGTTCGCCTTCCTGGGCGAGCCGATCGGGATGACGAAGTTGTCGCTCCACAGTGTGCCGCCGGCCTCCGGGATGGCGAACTGCCAGTTGTCGCCCGCTTCGGCGTTCAGCTGCGTGATGTCGCCCGACCAGCAGATCGCGGCGAGGGTGTCGCCCGACTTCAGGTCGTTGAGGTAGGAGTTGCCCTTGATGTTGCGGATCTGCCCGTCGTTCACCTGCTTGGTGAGCGTCTCGATCGCCTTCTCGTAGTCGGCGTCGCTGAAGTCCTTCGAGATGTCGACGCCCTGCTGCAGCAGGAGCAGGCCCATGGTGTCGCGCATCTCGCTGAGGACGCCGACCTTGCCCTTGAGGTCGGGTTTCCAGAGGTCGTCGATCGACTTCAGGCCGTTCGGCAGCTTCTCCTTGTTCCAGCAGATGCCGGCGAAGCCGCTCTGCCAGGGCAGCGACTTCTTCCTCCCCTTGTCGAAGTCCACGTCGACGAGGTTGGAGACGAGGTTCTTCTTGTTCGGGATGGCCGACTCGTCGAAGGACTGCACGTAGCCGAGCCGGATCCAGCGCGCGATCATCCAGTCGGTGAGACAGACGGTGTCGGCGCCGATGTCCTTGCCGAGCGCGAGCTGGTCCTTGACCTTCGCGTAGTAGGTGTTGTTGTCATCGACGGCGACGTCGTACTTGACGGTGATGCCCGACTGCTTCTCGAACGCCTGCAGCGTCGGATAGTTGCCCTTGTCGTCCTGGTCGAGGTAGGCCTGCCAGTTGGCCCAGGTCATCGTCTTGTCGGATGCCGACTGGTCCTTCGCCGCGGTGGGCTTGCTCGACGCTCCTCCGGTCGAGCAGGCGGCGAGTGCGAGGGCGGCCGCCCCCGCTCCTGCGCCGGCGAGCAGTCCGCGCCGCGTGAGCTGAGACGCTCGAGCGGACTGCACCAGCTGGCGGATCATCGGGTCGGTGGGGAGGGGTCTGGCCTTCACTGCGGTTCTCCTTCGGGATGGAACGCGTCATGCGAATCGACGTCCCGCCGGGCACTCCAGTGTGCTCTGCGGTGGGTCGATACTGGCACACACCCGTAGCCATACGCACGCATGAAAGCGCAAAACCTCGATATCGAAACATGATCGTCACGGAATCAGTGCCGAGCGGCCGGTTTCACTGGCGAAACCGCATCCGGAGAGGCTGCGCTCGACCGCGCGTGAGACGAACAGACGATATCCACGCTAGTTCGACACGGAATTTACGGAATCAGCATGATCATCTGCGGATCGCTATCGAAATCCTCCGTCGAGCCCGCTAAGGTGGGATCGAACATCACGTCGAAGTGTGAGGAGCCCCATGAAGGTCGCGATCCCCCGCGAGATCAAGAACAACGAATTCCGGGTGGCCATCACCCCGGCTGGAGTGCACGACCTGGTCGGCGCCGGACACGAGGTCTTCGTCGAGACGGGCGCCGGCGTCGGCTCCTCGATCCCGGATGAGCTCTACGCGGGCGCGGGTGCGACCATCCTGCCGGACGCCGCCGCCACCTGGGCCGCGGGCGACCTGATCCTGAAGGTCAAGGAGCCGATCGAGAGCGAGTACGGCTACTTCCGCGACGGTCTCGTGCTCTTCACCTATCTGCACCTGGCCGCCGACGAGGCGCTCACGCGCGCGCTGATCGACTCGGGCGTCATCGCGATCGCGTACGAGACCGTGCAGCTGCCGAGCCGCGCGCTGCCGCTGCTCGCCCCGATGAGCGAGGTCGCCGGGCGGCTCGCCCCGATCGTCGGCGCGAACACCATGCTGAAGCCGAACGGCGGCCCCGGCCTCCTGGTCCCCGGCGTCCCCGGCACGCATCCGGCCGTCGTCACCGTGCTCGGCGGCGGCGTCGCCGGCACCAATGCGATCTCCGTCGCCGTCGGACTCGGCGCGGAGGTGACGGTGCTCGACACGAACATCCAGCGCCTGCGCGAGCTCGACGCGCTCTACGCCGGCCGCATCAAGACGATCGCGTCCAACAGCTTCGAGATCGAGAAGGCGGTCGTCGCCTCCGACCTCGTCATCGGGTCGGTGCTCGTGCCGGGCGCGAAGGCGCCGAAGCTGGTCAGCAACGAGCTGGTCTCCCGCATGAAGGCGGGCAGCGTCCTCGTCGACATCGCGGTGGACCAGGGCGGCTGCTTCGCCGACTCGCACCCGACGACGCACGCCGACCCGACCTTCACGGTGCACCAGTCGCTGTTCTACTGCGTGGCGAACATGCCCGGTGCGGTGCCGCACACCTCCACCTACGCGCTGACGAACGCGACGCTCCCCTACGCGCGCTCGATCGCCAACCGCGGCTGGAAGGATGCGCTGCGTGCCGACGCGTCGCTCGCGCTCGGCCTCAACGTGCACGCGGGATCCGTCACGAACGCGGGTGTCGCGGAGGCCCACGGTCTCGAGGCCGTCGCCGTGGCCGACGCCCTGGCCTGACGCGGCGCCCACGCGATCCGGAACTCCGGAGAACTCGCCTCATCCCGGCGGGATCTCCGGAGTTTCGGTGTTTGGGGCGGTGTGTCGCTCCGGATGTCCGGAGTTCCGGCGGCTCAGGACGCGTGGAGGGGGGACGTCAGCTGACGTCGAACCACTGGTCGCCGATCTCGACGCGGGTGCCGCGGGTCACGCGGTAGCGCCGGCCGGCCTCGCACTGGCGAGCGACGTCGCCGAGGGGACGGGCGACCGTGCCGTTGCCCGAGTAGCGGTCGCAGATCCAGAGGTCGTCGCCCTCCAGGCCGAACTCGAGGTGCGTCTTGGAGACGCTCCTCGCGGGGTCGGAGACGGTGACGAGCTGGTCGACGTGCTCGCCCGGTTGGGTGATCGGGCGGCGGCCGACGAGACCGCTGCCGAGCACCTCGACGCTCTCCCCTGTCGAGAAGCTGAGGGTGTACACCCGGCGCGGGGCGCTCGGCGGTGCCGTCTCGATCGGGATCACCGTCATCGCCTGGGTGGCGGGCAGGCCGTCCTCGTCGAGCTCGTCCGCGCCGGGGAAACGCCCGGCGATCGCGGGCTTCGGCAGGCGGTCGACGATGGAGGTGTCGGACGGCCGCGGGTCGGCGACCTCGGGCGGACGCACCCGGGAGGCCGTGACCGAACTCCCGCACTTGCCGCAGAACAGCGTCCCCTCGGCCAGCTCGGCCCCGCACACCCGGCACGTCATCGCTTGCTCTTCCTTTCTCCGCTCCCTCCACGGTATCCGAGAGAACGCAGGGAGACCGCCGCGCGCAGCCGCTTCCAGCGCGTGTCGCGCTTATCCAGCTGTCCGCGGAGCTCGTCGACCGCCCTCCACACCGAATCCGCCTCCTCCGGCGTCGGCGGCAGCGGGCTGAACACGGCCCGGTCGGCGACACGGGCGAGCGCGGCGGCGCGGTTGCCGCCGATGGTCGCCGCGAACTCCCGGCGGGTGGCAGCGGGCGGCGGGTCGAACCCGTGGTCGACGGCCGCGTCCGCGAACTCGCGCCAGCCGCCGACGATCCGCTCGATCGAGGTGCCCGCCGACCGGCGCAGGGCGCGACGCCTCCACTTCGCCGCGACGACCGCGAGGAACGGGGATGCGAGCAGGGCGAGCACGAGGAGCGCCCAGCCGACGGCGACGAGGACGCCCAGTAGCGTCTCGAGCACCGGGTTCGGCGGCTGCGGGTTGGTGGTGTCGACCTGCGCCTGCGGCGGCTCCTGGTTCTGCTGCGGGGTGTCGTCCACCGGCGGCTGCACGTTCGTCTGCGGCCGCGAGATCTCGGTCGGCTGATTCGGCTGCTTCGGAGGGACGGGACGCACCGGCGGGGTGGGGTCGACCGTCACCCAGCCTTTCGTCGTCTGCACCTCGATCCACGCCGAGATGTCCGAGCCGGTGAAGGTGACAACACCGGTCGCGTCCTGCGGGGCGACGAAGCCGACGACCACCCGCGCCGGGAAGCCGAGCTGCCTGGCCATGAGCGCGGCCGTGACGGCGTACTGCTCCTGGTCTCCCAGCATGGGGATGTCGGTGAGCAGCTCGGTGATCCGGTCGGCGCCGTGCCCGGAACGGCTGGCGGGCTCGTCCGGACCGATCCCGTGGCTGATGTAGCCGTCGGCCGCGATCCCCTTGAGCGCGGCGGAGAGCTTGGCGCCCGCCCCGTTCACCCCTGCCGTGTACTTCTGCAGGGTCGACTGCAGCTCGTCGGGGATCACCGTCGGCCGTGGGACCGCATCGGAGCCGGGCTGCACCGTGGCGATCTGCGCGGCCGTCAGAAGCGGCTTCTCGACCGAGTCGGCGGTGTAGGTGTCCCCGGAGCGCAGCGACGCCGTCACCGCGGCGCTGCCCGTGACGTCGTTGTAGAAGAACGCGCCCGTGAGCCGGTCGGCGTCCGCGCCGAGGAAGCTCAACTGCTCCAGCTGGCCGGTGCCGGGGATCCACGGTCCGCGGTAGTCACGGATCGTGACCATGATGGACGCCGATGCGCCGCGGACGTCGGACTGGTCGAGACGGTACGGCACGCGCGTGAACGCACCGGACGCGCTGGTGACCGCGGCGCTGCCCACCGAATATGTGACGCCGTCGTACGTGTCGAGCGTGGCGATGCGGAGCCGCCGGTCCGCGGGCAGGCCGGTGACGCTCAGCATCGGGTCGTCCGCCTTCGGCGCCTGCAGGTAGGAGCGGAACCCGCTCAGGGGGCTCGGGTAGGCGCGAGGGTCGAACGGCTGCTCGACCGCGGTCCGCACCACCTGACGGTCGCTCGCCGGTGGGATCAGCACCGACGCTCCGATGCCGACGACGGCCGCCCCCGCGAGCATCACCGCGGCGCCCGTCGCCGTGAGCGCGGCCGTCGTCCGTCGCTCGCTCCGGCTCTCCACGGTCAATCCACTCTGCTCGCGGAGCGTGCGCACCGCCGCGGAACGTCGTCGAAGCCGCAGCCGGATCTGCCAGACCAGCAGCAGCGCGAGCAGCCCGAGGACCTGCCACAGCGGGACGGCGGTCACGGCGGGTCCCAGCACGATCCCGGCGAGCAGCAGCAGCACGGGTGGAAGGGCGGCGAACTCTGGTACCCGCGACCGGAGCGCGATCGACACCGTCACGACGATCGCGAGGAGCACCAGGATGAACGGCGGCACCAGCAGAGCCTGGTAGCCGCCGACAGGGACGGAGATGGTCACGAGCTGCTTCCAGCTGAGCCATGTGCCCTGCACGAGCTGGAGAAGGCCGGGCCCGCTCGGGAGCATCCCGCCGGCGGCGGCCTGTCCCGGCACGGCCAGCTGCACGCCCGCGCTGAGGTACACCACGAGGATGAGGCCGGCGACGACGATGCTGGGCCAGCGGAAGGCGGCGGCCGCCACGGCGACGGCGGCGCCGAGCACGAGCGTCACCGCCAGCAGCGTGACGAACTCACCCGACTGGTAGACGGGCCAGAACGACCACCCGGCGAGGGCGACCGCGGCGATCGCGAACGCCGTGTCGACGGCGGCGCTGCGCCAGGCGAGCCGGCCGATCATGTCGCGAGCCGCTTCGCCAGGCTGCGCTGGAGGTCCTCCAGGTAGCCGATCGTGAGCACGCTGAGGTCCGACACCCGCCGCATGGACGGCACCGCGCCCTCGTCGCAGACGATGGCGACGACGTCCACGCCGAGCGGGAAGTGCGCGGCGGCCGCACGCAGCTGCGCCGCCGTCATGGTCGACCCGCAGATCAGGAACGCGATGGAGATGCCGGCCGCGTCCTCCGCGGCGACCTGGGCGAGCTCGGGGAGCCGCAGCATCGAGTCCGAGACCTCGACCCCGGACAGGTCGTCGAGGAGCCGGCCGCGGCCGACCGTGCTCAGCCGCCGGACGCCCAGCACCATCCGCTTGGCGAACTCCGGCGTCGCGGCGCTCGCGACGACCGACACGGTCCGCGAGTCCAGCATCGCCCGCACACCGAGCGACCCGGTCGCGCTGACGGCGAGCTCGAACTCCTCCTCGCTCGCGTAGTCCGCCGAGGCGAGGCTGAGCGCGACGAGCAGGTGACTGCGCCGGGTCTCCTCGAACTGGCGGACCATGTAGCTGCCGGTCTTCGCGGTGCTCTTCCAGTGGATGTTGCGCCGCTCATCCCCCGGCATGTACTCGCGCAGGGCGTGGAAGGCGACGTCGCTCGCGGTGAGGTCGCGAGTCGGCGCGCCCTCCAGGTCGCGGACGAACCCGGTGCTCATGCTCGGGATCGCGATGGTGCGCGGATGGACGAAGAGGTCGAGCGAGTCTGCCCACACCAGCTCCCGGCGCAGCAGCCCGACCGGGTCGGCGCGAACGGTGCGCACCGGGCCGATCGGGACGATCCCGCGTCGGCTCGTCGGCACGACGAACACGTCGGAGTGCTCCTCGCCGCCGGCGAGCGATGGCGAGGCGAACGAGGCGAGGCCCGCGCCGACCGGGACCTCGACGCGCGCGCCGGCGAGCCGCCGCCGGCCAGGGTTCCGAACAGTGACCTCGCCGGGGGCGCGGTCACCGACGACGACGCGGTTGGTCGGGAGCGCGAGGCCGATGTCGAAGCCGATGCGCCCGGCGAGGTAGAGGGAGGCGATGAGCAGCAGCGCGACCGCGCTCCAGCCCGACACCACCGCCTCCGTCCAGCCGAAGGCGTAGCCGGCAACGAGGGCGAGCACGGCGAACAGGCCGACGGACCAGCCGAGCGGGGTGACGACGCCGCCCACCCGCACAGCGACCCGCGCGACGCCACGGCCGAAGGTGGAACCGGTGCGCACCGCCCAGACGATCGCGTCGGCGAGCATCCCCTCCCGCTCGCCGACGATCCGCGCCCGCGCATTGGTGAGCTCGGTCTGGGTGCGGCCGATCGTGGTGCTCACACGGCGGCCCGATCGCTGGGCGGCGGGACCTCGATGAGGAGCTGACCGATGACGCTGGAGGTGGTGACCCCCTCGAACTCCGCCTCCGGGTCGAGCACCAGACGGTGCGCGAGGACCGGCTCTGCCAGCGCCTTCACGTCGTCCGGGGTGACGTAGTAGCGGCCGGCGGAGGCGGCGAGGGTCTTCGCGGCGCGCACGAGCGCGAGCGCACCGCGCACGCTCACGCCGAGCCGGATCTCGTCGGCGGTGCGGCTGGCATCCACCAGCCGGGAGACGTAGTCGTTGATCGTCGGGTCGACGTGCACCCCGCGGGCCATGCTCGCCATCTCCACGACGGTCGCGGCCGAGATCACCTCGGGCACGATCACCTCGTGCGCCCGGCGCTCCGAGCCCTCCAGGATGCGCAGCGTCGCCTCGTGGTCGGGGTAGCCGATCGAGGCCTTCATCAGGAAGCGGTCGAGCTGCGCCTCCGGCAGCCGGTACGTCCCGGCCTGCTCGATCGGGTTCTGCGTGGCGATGACCATGAACGGGGTGCCGACCGAGTGCCGGACGCCGTCCACGGTGACCTGCTGCTCCTCCATCACCTCCAAGAGCGCCGACTGCGTCTTCGGCGACGCCCGGTTGATCTCGTCGGCCAGTACGATGTTCGCGAACACCGGGCCGCGGTGGAACTCGAACGTATTCGTGCGCTGGTCGTAGATGTTCACGCCGGTGATGTCGCCCGGCAGCAGGTCGGGCGTGAACTGCACCCGGTTCGTCGTGCCGCGCACGCTCTCCGCCATGGCGCGCGCGAGCGAGGTCTTGCCCGTGCCAGGGAAGTCCTCGAGCAGCAGGTGCCCCTCGCTGAACATCGCGGTGAGGGCGAGCCGGATGACGTGCGTCTTCCCGAGCAGCACCCGGTCGATGTTCTGCACGAGCCGCTCGAACACGCCGGAGAACCATTCGGCCTGCTCGGGGGTCATCGTCATGCTGCTGCCTCTCTCGGTGCGGGAGTGGGATGGTGTCGGGGCGCTGGCGCGCCGTCCTCAGTATGCCGTTTCACGGTCATCCCATCCCTGAAGCCGGATAGGCCTTCGTGTACGTGTCGCCGTTCGCGTAGACGCGCACCGTCAGGACCGGGGCGCTCTGTCCGGGAGGCGCGACGCAGGTGGCCGTCGAGCCGACCGCCGGCATGTCGAGCTCGCCTGCCCCGCAGTCGTACGTGACCCGCGTATAGCCGGCGCCGGTCGGCCAGCTCGTCCATGTGAAGGTGTTCGTCGTCGCGTCGAAGCGCTGACCGTCGATGGCGGTGTCCGCCGCGACGCCCATCCGCTTGCTGAACGACTGCGCCGTGCAGAGCTGGGATCCGTCGGGATACGTCTCGCAGATGCGCGTGATCCGCAGCGTGAGGCCGGTCCCGTAGTGCGCCCCGTTCACGCCGGCGACGAGCCCGCTTGTGCCCTTGAGCTGGCCGGCCTCGACCACACCGTTGTCACCCACCAGCTGGTAGTCGACGATCGGGCTGGAGCCGCTGCCGTTCTGGTAGTCGACCGATGCCTGGAAATCCCAGTACCGGTCGAGGTTCGGGACCGGCCCGGTGATCGTCACATCCCGCACCGACCCCGGCTCCTGCCGCTGCGTCGCCGAGACGATCTGGCTGGCGGTGCAGCCCTGGCCGTTGTAGGCGTAGACCACGAAGTTGTAGGTCTGATTCGCCTGCAGGCCGGTGAACCGGACGCTTCCGCCCTGCACGTGCTGGAACGTCGACGACTCGGGATCGGTCGACCGGACGGGATTGCCGGTATCGACGCCGGAGACCGAGCAGCGCGGCTGCGCGCTCCCCTGGAACACGCCGGCGTAGTAGTCCGTGACCGCCTTGCCGTTGGAGCCGAACACGCTCGACCAGCTCAGCGTCGCGCTCGTGCCGTCGGACTGATCGGGGGTGGCGACGGGCGCCGTCCCGGTCAGGACGGGAGCGCCGGCGGGGACGCCGCTGCCCTCGGTCTGATTCCAGGTGGTCCTGCCCTGGTAGAACTGGTTCCGGCTGGCCACGGTGAAGCCGATCGAGGCCCCGTTGGCGATCCCCGGGTCGGTGATGTTCAGCGCGTACGCGGTGCCCGGTGCGTCCGACCCGTTCACCTGCACCGCGTTGGTGATCCCGCCCAGGGTGATCAGGTACGAGGTGATCGGGCTCGCCCCCGGTGCGTTCGCCGGCTTCGTCCAGGTGACGCGGAGGCCGTGGTCGAGCGGGAGCGCGGAGACGCCGGAGGGCGCGTTCGGCACGACGTCCGACCAGACCGGTTCGATGTACGAGGTGGGGTCGGAGAGCCCGAGCGCGTTCTGGGCCCGCACGGCAAGCTGCACCGCGTTGTCCGGGCCGTTACCGGGCGTCTGGATCGCGCACACCGTGGCCGTGCAGGTCGTCGTCGAGTAGGTGGCGCCGGTCGCGTTCACGGTCGCGGTCACCTGGAAGCCGGTGATGGGCGAGTTGTTGAAGGCGCCCGGCGTCCAGCTGACCGTGAGGCTGCGGTCGCCGATGGACGTGATCTGCACGTTCGAGACCGGCGCGGGCCGATCCTGCACGGAGACGACGACGGTCCCCCAGGTGTACCGGTCAGGATCGCCGGTCGCGTCGGCGACCTCGTACTGCAGCGTCGTGTCGGCCGGGGCCGCCGCATCCGACACGCTGATGCTCAGCTCGGAGTTGTCGGCACTCGGCGTGATCGAGACGCCGGAAGGCAGCTGGCCGCCGAGGCCGCGCACGGCGAGCACGCGCAGCGGCTTGTTCGGGAACGGGTTCGTCGCCTGGTCGTTGGCGAGCACGTCCACGGTCGTCGTCTGCCCGCGCGGTGCGACGATCCGGTCCGGCTGCGGGCTCGCGAGAGGGCGGGTCGACGGGACGATGCTGAGATCGATCCTGCCCGCCTCGCCGGCGTTGACCGCGTCCTTGACGCCGATCGCGATCGACGGGCTGCTGCCCTTCTTCACGCCGGCGCCGACGCCGATGGTGAGCTTCGTGCCGGACAGCGAGAGGCTCACACCGTCGGGGCGGGGATTCTGGATGCTGTACTGCAGCTCGCCCTGGTCCTTGACGTAGGGATAGCTCGTGAGCTTGGTGAGGTCGACGGTCTTGGTCTGACCCGGCTCGAAGTCGATGAGCGCTCCCGTGAACACCGGGGGCTGGTTCTGCCGCGGCGTGACCTGGATCGGCAGCACGATCGTCGCGACGTTGCCGTCCGGATCCGTCGCACTGGTGCCGTCGGTGACCTGGAAGGAGATGGAGGCGGGGCCGAAGTACCGCGGGGTCGACGTGTACTGCAGCGTGTCGTTGCTGACGACGAGGTCGTCCCCGTTGGCGTGCGTCGCCCGCACGGTCGCCGCATCGGTGAGCCGGACCTTGCGGCCGCCGACGGCCACGATGTAGTCGTTCAGGTGGATGGTCAGGGTCTTCTCGCTGACCACCGTGAGCTTCGGCGCGCCGCGCTTCAGCTGCGGGAGCGCGTCGTCGTACCCGGGAACGCGCACGAAGCCGTAGGACGCGTACGAGTCGTCCTCCGGGTTCGCCACCTTGAACGGGATGATCTGGCTCTTGGCTCCGACGGCGATCCGGATGCGCTTGCCCGCCGTCACCTGCGCCGTGTTCCCGTACCCGGGGACCACCGACAGCTTCAGCGTCGACACCGGCCCGTCCGCGAAGAAGATGTTGGCGAGCACGTTCACCGAGACGCTGGACTTGCCCAGGATGTCCGAGAGACCGAGCGTGGTGTCGCTCACGACGGGGCGCGCCGGCGGCGCGTTCTTGTCGACGGTCACCCGGAGGAACGCCTGGCTCGTGCCGCCGTGCTCGTTCTGGATCGTGTACAGGAAGCCGTAGTATCCCTCAGCCTGCGGCGCGGTCACCACGACGACATCCCCGGTGATCTTCGCGCGCGCCTTGCCGTCCAGGGAGGAGACCGAGGTCACGCTGAGCGGGCTGCCATCCGGGTCGCTGTCGTTCGCCAGCACCTGGACGTTCAGGGTCTTGCCGGGCCGGGTCGTGACGTCGTCCTCGACGGCGACGGGGTTGCGGGCCCCGTCGACACGCGGCGCGATGCCGACCCGGACGGTTCCGGTGGCCCGCGCGCCGAGCGCATCCACCACGGCGTACGTGAAGGTGTCGGTGCCCGCGGCGTAGTCGCCCGGCTGGTAGTCCATCCAGTCGGTGCCGGAGGCGACGACGGCGCCCTTCTGCGGGTTGGTCTCCTGGCCGATGAACTGCACGGAGTCGCCGTCCGGATCGATGCCGGAGAGCGGGACCGTGATCCGCACGGTGTCGCCCGCGATGACGCGGCCGGTGACCGTCTTGGGCACCGGCGGGTTGTTGGTGGAGGCGTCGCGCTCGCGCACCGCGATGCTCACCTCGGCGGTCGCCCACTGCCCGTCCTCGCCGAACACGCGGTAGGCGGCGGTGTAGTTGCCCGGCTTGCCCGGCGCCAGGTAGCGCAAGTGGTCGCCGCTCGCGAAGAGCAGGCCCGCACCGGCGGGCAGCGGCGTCGCCAGCTTCGGGTCGAGGGTCAGCTTGTCGCCGTCCGGTTGCACGTCGTTGGCCAGCACCGGGATGTCCACGACGTCGCCGACGCGCACGGCGGCGCTGTCCGGGACCGCGATCGGCGGTTGGTGCACCGTCAGCGGCGGCAGCTGGATGACCGTGACGGTGCCCTCGGTGTCGGCCAGGCCGTTGCTGAGCCGGTAGTGGAAGTCGACCGGTTGGGTGAGCGGGCGGGACAGCGTCACGCGCAGCGTGCGCTGCTGCAGCACCTGCACCCGCAGGCCGGTCGCCGGCCCGGGATCGGTGACCCCGGTCACGAGCAGCACGCCGCCGGAGGGGTCGATGTCGGTCGAGAGCACGTCGACGTCCTGCGTCGACTGCTCTCGGATGAACGCGGTGTGCGGCACGGCGATCGGTGCCGTCTTCGCGCCCGGAGGCGCCTTGACCTCGACGCGGACGAGCCCGGTCGAGGTGACGACCCCGTCCGTCACCGAGTACTCGATGTTGTGGGTGCCCGGCTGATCGGACTCGAACCGGAAGGTGCCGCCCTGGTAATCGGGCGTGAGGGTCGCGTCCGCCTTGGACGGCACCGTGGAGAGCCGCACGGTGCCGTTTCCGCCGCGCACGTGGTCCAGCGGGTTCACCGTCACCTCCTGACCCTGGTAGGTCATGACGGCGAACGGGTCGGCGATGATCGGAACCTGCCCCGGCGGTCGGACGGTCACCGCGAGCTGCCCCGTCCCCTCGGAGCGTCCGTCGGAGAGCACGAGCGCGACGTCCTTCAGGTCGCCGCCCTTGCCGTGGTCGGAGAAGGCGACCTGGCCCTGGGGCGTGTAGGTCGTGGTGTCCGGAGCCGGCACGGTCGCCGAGGCGAGGAAGAACGGGTCGCCGTCCGGGTCGTAGCAGTCGCCGAGCACCGCCGTGTTGACGCGACCGCCGGCCTGCACGACGGCCTTCGCGGTGCGCACGCAGACCGGCGGCGTGTTCTCGGCGGCCCCGCGCACGGCCACCGTGACGTGCGCGGTCGCCGTGCCGCCGCGTCCGTCGGAGATGGTGTAGTCGAAGGCGATCACGCCGCTCGCGTCGTCGGGCAGCGAGAGCTGCAGCTGCTGGTCGGCGTTGGTGAGCTCGAGCGTCCCCTGCGTGTCGGGGATGGCCGTGAACGAGTCGATCGTCAGGACGTCGCCGTTCGGGTCGTAGTCGTTCAGCAGCACGGGCAGCGGCGTCACGCGCCCCGGCCGAGCGCCGAACCGGTCGTCGACCGCGACGGGCGGCTCCTCCTGCTTCTCGTACTGCGGGGTGTTGTCCTGCTTGGACTGGTCGACGAGCTGCTGCGTCGTCTTCTTCGACTCCAGCTCGTCCCAGTTGTCGATCCGGGTGTTGCCGCTCTGGACGGCCCAGGACACGCCGGAACGAGTGTCGTTGAGCACCGCTCGTGTCCCGTTGACGCGGAAGGCGAGCACGGCGCCCGCTGGGACGTCCGGCAGGGTCGAGCGCGACCCGTTGCCGTCCGCGGAGCAGGAACGCCACGCCGCTCCCCCGTTCCAGCCGGCGTACAGGCAGCCGTCGGACTCCACCGGCGCGGCGGGTGCGCCGGAGGCGCCGGTGAACGGTCTGGTCGGCTTCGCCCCGTCGAGCGGGACGCGCACGAGCGCCGTCGTCGTCGCGACCCACGCGGCATCGCCCCCGGCGGAGGGCAGCTGGAGCACCGGGTCGGCGCCGTCCTGGAGCAGCCCGCTCAGCGAGGAGCCGCCCGCGGCCGACCACAGCATCCGCTCGTCGGGATCGAACAGCGCCCAGTGACCGCCGACCGCGGTGAGCTGGACGTTCGCGCCCTCCCCCCGCGAGGGGACCTTCTCGGTGGTGCTCGCCGGCTGCTCGCCGGAGAGGTCGACGCGGACCAGCGAACGCGTCGACGGCTGGTACGCGTAGAGGACGCCGGACGGGTCCATCGCGGCGACGACGCGGCCGCCGAGGTCGATCGTCGGGGCCGAGCCGGAGTTGAACTGGTCCAGCTGGTCGACGGTGGTCAGCCAGAGCTGGCCGGTGGTCTGGGACAGCATCGCGACCTGGTTCCCTGCGATGAACACCTGCGGCGACCGCGGCGGCAGCGCGACGGACTTGCCGGCCTCCGCCGTCGCGGGATCGACGACGGCCACGGTGTTCGCCTCGCGGTCGAGGAGCAGGACATTCTCGCCGTCCTGCACGACGTCGAGCGCCTCACCGGTGCCGGCGACGACCGAGTTCAGCTTCTCGATCTGGGTGTTGGCCCGGCCGAGGGACTTCTTGGCGTCGCTGGCGACCCACACCGACGAGTCGTTCAGCTGCAGGTGCTGAGCGCTGTAACCCCCGGACACCACGGCAAGCGTGGTCACGAGCGCAGCGACGGCCGTGCCGCTCACGAACGTCGCCGCGAGGGACTTGTGCGCCAGGAGCCAGGACCGGAACACCTACGAGCCCGCCCTCTGCACGCACTTCTGGCCGCTCGGGTCGCCGGTGCGTCCGTCCCGGTTCACGGTCACCGTGACACACACGGTCTGCCCTGGCTTCGCATCCACCCGGAACTCGGTCGAGCGCTGGCTGCTCGGCGGTTGATCGTCGACGGCCACCTGATAGCTGTCGTCCGTCTCGATCCCCGGATCGGACCAGCTGAAGACGATGGTGCTCCCGGAGACTCGGCCACTCAGGTCGCGGACGGTCGGGATGTCGCCCGCCGACCCGGCGCGCACCAGCACGACGGCGGCCGTCACACCCAGCACGACGACGAGCAGGGCGCACGCGATCAGGGAGATCAGGAGCGCTCGGGAGACCCGGGCGGCGGGCTGAGGAGGCGCGGTGCCGGGGGCGGCCCCGCTCTCGCGCACGACCGTCCTCGTCGGCGCCCGCAGCACCGTCGCCGACGCGGACTGCTTGCGACGCCGGCGTGCGGGCCCCGGGTCGACGGCGACGACGCCCTTCACGCGCGTGCGGTCCTCCGGGTCGCCCGCGGTCGCGAGCGCCCAGTCGTCCATCGCGACCTCGATCGGCGTCTGCGCGAGCCCGAGCTCCGCCTCCACCGCCTGCAGCTCGCGGATGAACTCGAGGGCGCTGCGCTGCCGCTGCGACGGCTTGCGCGACATCGCGCGCAGCAGCACCTGCTCCAGGCGCGCGGGCACGTCGGCCCTGCCGATCGGCTGCGGCCGCCCCTTCGTGATCCGCTGGATGAGCTCGGCGGACGTGTTCTCCTTGCCGGGGATCTCGAACGGCGACCGGCCGGCGAGCAACGAGTAGATGGTCGCGCCGAGCGACCAGACCTCGCTCGCGATCGTCCCGCTCGTCTCGTCCAGCAGCACCTCCGGTGCCGACCACGGGATGGACAGTCCGATCGCCTCGGTGACGTCGGCCTCGCTGAGCGTCGCCGCGATGCCGAAGTCGCTGAGCACCGGGTGCCCGTACGCGGTGGTGAGGATGTTGGACGGCTTGATGTCGCGATGCAGCACACCGGCCCGGTGCGCGGTCTCGACGGCGCTCGCGATGCGCACCCCGACGCTCAGCGCCTCGGCGACCGGCAACGGTTCGCTGCGGTAGCGCTGGCCGATCGCGGACGAGCACAGCTCCATGACGAGGTAGGGCCGCCCGTCGGCGGAGACGCTCGCCTGGTAGACGGTCAGGATCGACGGGTGCGTGCTCAGCTGGGCCATCAGGTTGGCCTCAGCCTGGAACATCTGCTTGACCTGGCTGGTGACCACCTCGGCCAGCATGACCTTCACCGCGACCTGTCGCCGCGGCATGTTCTGCTCGTACAGGAACACGTCGGCGAAGCCTCCGCTTCCCAGCACCCGCACATACGAGAAGCCAGGGAGGTTCGGCGGCTGAGAAGGCAGACGCCTGGCCAAATGGCTCCTTCCGTTCGTCCGGTCAGCGCATCGCGGGTGCGACGGCGTTCACCAATTGTAGGCAGGAGGCAGGAGCGCTCCGAGGGCCTCGACCCGCACTGGGGACAACCCCTTCACCCCCAACTCGGGGGGCATACGGCCCGCGTCAGTGCCGGCGTGCGGCGCGACGCGGCGAGTCCTCGCCCCGGTGTGAGCCGCTCTCGGGGGTGGCCAGCACATCCACCACAACGACGGTCACGTTGTCGCGGCCGCCGTTGCCGAGGGCCGCATCCATCAGCTGCTGCGCGGCGTCCAGCGGCGACGACCCCTCCCCGAGGAAGTACCGGATGCCGTGCTCGGTGAGCTCCTTCGTCAGCCCGTCGGAGCAGACCAGCAGCCGGGAGCCGGCGACGATCGGGAACAGGAAGTAGTCGGGAACCGGGTCCTCGTTGAAGCCGACAGCCCGGGTGATCACGTTGCTGTGCGGGTGCACCTCCGCCTCGGCCGGCGTGATCGCCCCGGCATCGAGGAGTTCCTGCACGATCGAGTGGTCCACCGTCAGCTGCTCGAGGGCGCCGTCGCGGAAGCTGTAGACACGCGAGTCGCCGATGTTGAACACGAGCCAGTACGGGGAGCCGTCCACGAGCGTGAGGGCGAGTCCCGTGACCGTCGTCCCGGTCCCGAGGTCGGTGTGACCGACCCCGCGGCCCATGTCATCGACCGCGCTCCGCAGCGCCGAGGTGAGCGAGCCCTCGGTCACGAAGTCGGTGCTCACCTGCTCGGCGAGCCGGGTGACCACCGCGGTGCTGGCGAAGTCGCCCGCTGTGTGGCCGCCCATCCCGTCGGCGACGGCGAAGATCGGCGACCGGGCGAGCAGGCTGTCCTCGTTGACGCTGCGGCGGTAGCCCGTGTCGCTCAGCGCCGCCCAGGCGAGGCTGATACGCGCGTCCCCTGCGCCGGGGACGGCCACCGTGTGGCGTCTGTTGCTGCGACCGATCTGGGTCACTCGAGTCCTTTTCCTCGACGGTCATCCCCGCCCGAAGACGGTGCCGCTCCGATCGGAGAGCCCGATGGCACGGCCGTGATCTCGATGATATTACCGTCGCCGATCTCGACCGCGGTCCCGCGGAGCACGACGGCGGACTCCCCCGGCCGCAGGGCCACCGGGTCGGAGCCGGGCCGCAGCAGGCGCGTTCCGTTGGTCGAGCGCAGGTCGGTGACGACGACCGCGTCCCCCGACTGCTCGATCCGCACGTGCGTCCCCGAGACCTCCTGCGTCGGCGACGGCACCGTCAGGAGCCGCGGCAGCACGCCGACATCGACCCGCGGCGGGGTGGGCCGGCGCCCGACCAGGACGGGGACGTCAAGCGGCAGGATGTCCCCCGTCGGCCCGCGCAGGCCGAACGATGTCGGCGGCGGCGGCAGGACGACGGGCTGGGTGGCGGGGAACGGCTCCTCGCCCGACACCGTCGCGAGGGGGCCGGGCGTGTCGGCGGTCACGGGCGGCTCGATGTCGACCGCTCCCGGCAGTTCGTGGGCGACGGGATGCGCCGAGGCGGGTTCCGCGTCAGGCTCCGCCGCCTCGGGCGCGGCGTGCGCGAACAGGCTGGACGAGCGCGACCGCCCGCGGATGATCGTCTCCTCGGCGACGGCCGTCGACTCCACCGCCGGCCGCTCCGCGGCCCGGGACTCCACGGCGGCCGGCGGGACCGGTGCGCTGCGCTCGACGCGCTCGATCGGCGAGAGCGTCCAGGTCAGCAGCTCGCCGTCGACGACGCCGAGGCCGAGCGGCAGCGAGCCGACGCTCAACCGCGCGACCGGCCCGGTCTGCAGGTCGTCCCCGCCGAGCACGAGGCCCGTGACCGTGCGGAACTCGGCGAGCACCCAGGGCTGCACACCTGCCGCGCTGAACCGGCGCGAGCCGCCGACGGAGAACACGTCGATCGCGGCGGAGCCCCGCACGACGGCGGTCACCAGAACCTCGCCCGCGGCGTTCGGCTCCCCGAGCTCGGCGACCGCGAACGAGCGCACACTGTCCGGTCCGGCCAGCGGGAAGGCCCCGACGACGGACTCGATGGTCGCGAGATCGGAGTCGGCGAGCCACCACACGGCGTCGACGATGGAGTCGGGGACGGTGCTCTCGACGCAGGCCACGAAGCGTCGTCCGGCGACGAGCAGCCAGCGCGAGGGGCCGGCCGTCGGCGCGTAGCGGGTGAAACCGGGAGCCACGGCTGGTCCTCCTGGTTCGTGTGTCGGCGGGGCTGCTCCCCGAAGTGCAAGACGCTCGCACCGAGTGTAGGCCACCGGCCGCCGAGCACAGGAAAAGTGCTTCGATTCGCGCGGATTCGGAGCACTTTTCCTGTGCTCGCGGGCCGGGTCAGGTCGTGGGGACCAGGAGGAACGGGGTGCCGGGGCACGGGACGGCGGCGGTTGCGGCGTCGAGGACGGTGCCGACGACGACGGCCGGGTCGGTGGAGACCATCACGCGGCCGGACTCGTTGACGAGCGCCAGCGGGCCCCCGGCACGCAGCATGGCAGGCAGCAGCTCCCGCTCCAGCCGCTTCACGTACACGTCCACGCCGACGACGCCGATCATCCGCTCGTCCCGCTCCACCGGCGAGGTGACCGTGACGATGTAGTCACACGCGCAGAGGTGGTCGACGTACGGGCCGGTGATGTGCGTGCGGTGCGTCGACTGCGGGACGCGGTACCACTCCAGCGAGCGGAAGTCCCGCAGGTAGTCGGAGTACGAGCGCGCCGCCAGGTCGAGTTTGGTGGGCCCGGTCGTCGCACCGAGCACCGGGTTGTCCTCCAGCGGTCCGAGCCACCAGGAGAAGTGCAGCTCGCTGCCGCCGGCGAACTCGGGCGCGGCGATGAACCCCGCGCCGACGAGCAACGGGTCGTCCTCCTCGAGCGACGGCAGCACGAGTGCGCCGACGCGGTCGTCGAGCTCCGCCGGGCCGCTGGTCTCCCCCGCGCCCGCAAGGATCGCGGTGCGCCAGCCGGCCAGCGCGTCCTGGATGCGCGCGAACAGCGAGGCGACACGGTCCGCTGCGGCGTCGATCCCGCTCCCGAGCGTGGTGTCAGCCATCGATCGTCCCCCCGGCCTCGATGCGCGCCTTCGCGGCGAGCAGCCACTGCGCGACGGCCGAGAGCAGGGCGCTCACCTCGGCGCGCGCGGCCGAGGCGTCGCGCGCGGCGACCGCGTCGGCGATGGCCGTCGCGGAGCGGGCCGCCGTCGCGCGGAGCTCCGCGTCGCGCATCCCGAGCCAGAGCAGCGGGCCGAACTCCGCCTGCAGCCGGATCTGCTCGCGCACCAGGCGGGTCGACTGGCTGAGCACGGCGAGCTCCAGGAGGAACCCGCCCGCGTTCCTGCGCGCCTGCGGCGGCGCTCCGAAGTCGGCCGCGGCGAGCCAGGCGCGCAGCCGCTCGACGTCCGGCGCTGTCGAACGCTCCGCCGCGCGGTCCGCGCAGCCGGCCGCGATCGCCGTGATGTAGACGGCGAGGTCGCTCAGCTCCACCAGGGACAGCCCGCGGAGCCGCGCGGTCAGCATGGCGTCGTCCGCGTCCCCGGGAGGGACAACGAAGCTGCCGCCCTCGCGCCCGCGCCTGGTCTCGACGAGGCCGGCCTCGCGCAGCATCCCGAGCCCCTCGCGCGCGGTGACGAGAGCGACGCCGAACCGGCGCGCCAGCTCCGCCTCGCTCGGCAGCCTCTCGCCCGGCGTCAGCACGCCGAGCACGATGGCATCGGCGAGCCGGCGGGACACCTGCTCCGCGCGGCCCGCATCGGCCAGCTGCGCGAACACGGCGTCCCGGGCACCCGGGGTCGCTCGCGTGGTCACGGTGGTCACCCGTCCACGATATCCCGAGCGAATCATCCGGTATAGGATGAATCGCACTGAGCGAAGGAGCGGGTATGGCCGACGGTGTCCTGGCGGGAATCCGCGTCGCCGACTTCTCCCGGGTGCTGGCGGGCCCCTACGCCACCATGATGCTCGCCGACTTCGGCGCCGACGTCGTGAAGATCGAGAGCCCGGCGGGCGACGACACCCGCTCGTGGCGGCCGCCGGTGGATGCGGCGGGCGAATCCACCTACTTCGGCGCGGTGAACCGCAACAAGCGCTCGGTCGTCTGCGACCTGGGCACCGACGAGGGCCTCGCCACCGCGAAGCGCCTGACAGAGACGGCCGACGTCGTCATCGAGAACTTCCGCCCGGGCGTGATGGAGCGCTTCGGGCTCGACGAAGCGAGCCTGCGCGCGGTCAACCCCGGCCTCGTGTACTGCTCCATCACCGGGTTCGGCCGCGACGCCGGGGCCGCTCTTCCCGGCTACGACCTGCTGGTGCAGGCCGTCGGCGGGCTGATGAGCATCACCGGCTCGCCGGACGGGGAGCCGAGCAAGGTCGGCGTCGCGCTCGTCGACGTGCTCACCGGACTCAACGCGTTCTCCGGCATCCTGCTCGCGCTGCGGCAGCGGGATGCGACAGGCCGCGGCTCGCGCGTCGACGTCGACCTGCTCGGCTCCCTGCTCGCCGCATTGACCAATCAGGCGTCGAGCACGCTCGCCACCGGGCGCGCACCCGCCCGGCTCGGCAATGCGCATCCCAGCATCGCGCCGTACGAGCTGTTCCGCGCCTCCGACCGCGAGCTCGTGGTGGCCGTCGGCAACGATCGGCAGTTCGCCGCGTTCGCCGAGGCGCTCGGTGCGTCCTCCCTCGCCGAGGACCCCCGCTTCGCCACCAACGAGGCGCGGGTGGGCAACCGCGATGCGCTGCGCGCGGCGATCGAACCGGCGCTCGCCGCGCGCCCCGCGGCCGAGTGGGTGAGCGCGTTCTCCGCGGCGCGCGTCCCGGCCGGGCTCGTGAACAACGTCGCCGAGGCGTTCGCGTTCGCCGCCTCCCTCGGGCTCGACCCCGTCGTGACGACGACCGACCCGGCGACGGGACGCGTCTCCCGCCAGCCGGCGACGCCCATCCACCTGGACACGGCGCCCGCCGCCCATCGCACCCCTGCCCCGCTGCTCGGCGAGCACGACGCCCGCTGGGCCCAGCAGCACGACCACCCCGGTGAAAGGACCGAACCGTGACGACCACACTCGACGAGGCGTTCAGCATCGACCACCTGCTGACGCCCGAGGAGATCTCCTGGCGGGACAAGGCGCGCGCCTTCGCCACCGACCGGATCCGTCCGGTGATCGAGCAGGACTTCGAGGACAAGCACTTCCGCACCGAACTCGTGGCCGAGCTCGGGGCGCTCGGCTTCCTCGGGATGCACCTGAAGGACGAGGGCTGCGCCGGCGCCGGCGCGGTCAGTTACGGGCTGGTCTGCCACGAGCTGGAGGCGGCGGACAGCGGCTGGCGCACGTTCGTCTCGGTGCAGGGCTCGCTCGCGATGAGCGCGATCTCGAAGTTCGGCTCGGACGAGCAGAAGGCGCAGTGGCTCCCGCCGATGGCGCGCGGGGAGGCGATCGGCTGCTTCGCGCTCACCGAACCGGACGGCGGCAGCGATCCCGCGGCGATGCGCACCCGCGCCCGGCGCGACGGCGACGACTGGATCATCTCCGGCAGCAAGCGCTGGATCGGTCTGGCCGCGCTGGCCGACGTCGCGGTGGTCTGGGCGGCGACCGACGACGGCGTCCGCGGCTTCGTGGTGCCGACATCGACGCCCGGCTTCGCCGCCACCGCGATCGACGGCAAGCTCTCCATGCGCGCCTCGGTGCAGTGCGACATCGTGCTGGACGAGGTCCGCGTCCCCGCTGATGCGATGCTCCCCGGCGCCCGGGGGCTCTCCGGCCCGTTCTCCTGCCTCAACGAAGCCCGCTACGGGATCGTCTGGGGCGCGATGGGCGCTGCACGCGACTGCCTGGAGGTGTCGATCCGGCGGGCGACGACCCGCGAGGTGTTCGGCCGGCCGATCGGCGCGACCCAGCTCATCCAGGAGAAGCTCGCGAACATGCTCGTCGAATACGAGAAGGGCGTGCTGCTCGCCCTGCACCTCGGCCGGCTGAAGGAGTCCGGGCGGCTGACGCCGACCCAGATCAGCGTCGGCAAGCTCAACAGCGTGCGCGAGGCGCTCGCGATCGCGCGCGAGGCCCGCACGATCCTCGGCGGCGACGGGATCACGAACGCGTTCCCGGTGATGCGGCACATGGCCAACCTGGAGTCGGTGCGCACCTACGAGGGAACCGATGAGATCCACACGCTCGTGCTCGGGCGCGCGCTGACCGGGCTGGCGGCGTTCGCGTGAGCGGCGCCGTGCACGACGCGGCCGTCGCCGCGGCGGCCGCCGCGCGCATCCCGACCACGCGCGAGGAGCGTGCGGATTGGCTGGAGGCGCTGGCGACCGCTCTGGAGGCCGACCGCGACGAGCTGGTGCGGATCGCGGGCGAGGAGACGCACCTCTCGCCCGCGCGCCTCGACGGCGAGGTGACGAGGACCGCGGCCCAGTTGCGCTTCTTCGCGGGCGTCGCACGCGAGGGCGGCTACCTGGAGGCGGTCGTCGAGTCGCCCGACCCGACGCTCGTGCCGCCCCGTCCGGACCTCCGCCGCATGCTGCGCCCGCTCGGTCCGGTCGCGGTGTACGCCGCGTCCAACTTCCCGTTCGCCTTCTCGGTGCTCGGCAACGACACCGCCTCGGCCCTCGCGGCGGGATGTCCTGTGATCGTGAAGGCGCACCCCGGGCATCCCGAGCTGTCGCGCCGGACCGCCGCGCTCGCGACCGCCGTGCTGCCCGCCGGCTGGTTCGCGCTTGTCGAGGGGATGGAGGCGGGAGTCGCGCTCGTTCAGCACCCGCTCGTGCGCGCGGCCGGGTTCACCGGCTCCGAACGCGGCGGGCGCGCCCTGTTCGACCTCGCCGCCGCGCGACCCGACCCGATCCCGTTCTACGGCGAGCTCGGCAGCATCAACCCGGTGCTGGTCACCCGGGCCGCGGCCGGCGAGCGGGCCGAGGCGATCGGCGCCGGGCTCGTCGGCTCGTTCACGCGGGACGCCGGGCAGTACTGCACGAAGCCCGGCCTGGTGTTCGTCCCCGAGCGCGGCGGCGTCGAGGACGCGGTGCGCGCCGGACTCGATGGCGCGCCGTCGAGCGTTCAGCTCACCCCGGGGATGTCCGACGCCTTCGCGCAGGGCGTTGCCGCGTTCGCGGCGCGCCCGGGCGTTGAGGTGCTGCGCGGCGCCGCGGCCGAGGGCGAATCGGCGCCGGCCGTCGTGCTCGTCCCCGCCGCCGCGTACCTGGCCGAACCAGACGCCTTCCTCGCGGAGTGCTTCGGACCCGTCACGGTGCTGGTGCGGTACGGCGACGACGACCTGCCGCGCCTCCTGAACGCGCTGGAACCCTCCCTCACGGCGACCATCCACCGCGCCGCCGACGAAGATGTGACCGACTCGGCGGCGGCGCTGGCGGCGGTGGCCGGACGCCTGCTGTTCGACGGCTGGCCGACCGGCGTCGCGATCGGCTGGGCGCAGCACCACGGCGGCGCGTGGCCGGCGACGACGGCGAGCGTGCACACCTCGGTGGGCGCGACCGCGATCCGCCGCTGGCTCACGCCGATCGCCTACCAGGACGCGCCGCAGCACGTCCTGCCGCCGGAGCTCCGCGACGGCAACCCGCTGGGCGTCCCGCGCCGCCAGTCCTGACGACGGCACAGAGCGGACAGCACACAGGGGACGGCACAGAGGGGACGCAACACGCCGTCCGCCCGAGCGGCCGGCGGCGTGTCGCGTCCCCTCTCGCGTCAGGGCTCCCGCACCGGGGCCGCGGCCGGCGCCGCCGGCGCCGCACGGCGGGCGCGCAACAGCTCGGCGACCCGGATGGCGTCGCCCTCCGGCGCGTCGGACGCCTTGTCCGGGCGTGCGAGGAACAGGTAGAGCAGCCCCGCGCCGGCGACGATCCCGAGCCCGATCAGCACGATCCAGTCGTTGAACACGCTGCCCGTCGCCGTCGGCCAGGCGAGCAGGATCATCGCGAAGACGCCGTAGGCGAGTGCCAGCACGTTGATCACGATGCCCGCGCCGCCCAGGCTGAACGGTCCGGCCGGGCGCCAGCCCTTCAGCCGCTGCCGCAGCGACGCCAGAACGACCGACTGGAACGCCACGTAGATCCCGAGCACCGCGAACGCGGTGACCTGCGTGATCAGGCCGTCCGGCCCGAGGTAGACGATCAGGCTGATGATCACCGGGATGCTGCACGCCACGATCAGCGCGTTCACCGGCACCTTCGTGCGCGGCGACACCCTCGCGAGCCAGCGGTGCGCGGGGATCATCCCGTCGCGTGCGAACGAGAACAGCAGCCGGCTGGCGGCGGCCTGCAGGCTCAGCACGCAGGACAGGAACGCCGTGACGGCGACGACGAGGAAGATCTTCGCGCCGACCGTGCCGAGCGTCGACTGCAGGATCTCCGGGATCGGGTCGACGTCGTTCCCCGCCACGATGCGCTCCAGGTCGGGCGCGGCGAGCACGTAGCCTCCGAACGCGAACAGCGCCGAGACGCCGCCGACCAGGATCGTCATCATCATCGCCTTCGGGATGCGGCGGGCCGGGTTCGCGACCTCCTCCGCCACGTCCCCGCACGCCTCGAACCCGTAGAAGAGGAACAGGCCGGCGAGCGCGGCCCCGAGGAACGCCACCAGGTACGAGCCGTGGCCCTCGACACCCATCGAGTCGAAGAACACCGAGAACGGGTGCTTGCGCTGGAAGATGAGCAGGTAGAGCCCGACCGCGATCACGCCGATCAGCTCGGCGGCGAGGCCGATCCGTGCCACGGTCGCGAGCGTCTTCGTGCCCGTGAAGTTGAGCGCGAGCGCCACCACCAGCAGCAGCACGGTGAGCCCGAACGTGACCTCCTTGGTCGCCGGGATGCCGAACAGGCTGGCGAGGAAGCCGCTGCCGTAGGAGGCCACCGCGGTGATCGTCACGATCATCGCCCAGATATAGACCCAGGCGGCCATCCAGGCGTACCGCTTGCCCCACAGCCGCCGGGCCCACGGGTAGATGCCGCCGTGGATCGGGTACTGCGAGACGACCTCGCCGAAGACGAGCGAGACGAGGAACTGGCCCGCTCCGACGATGATGATCCACCAGATGGAGGGCGGCCCTCCGGTGGCCATCGCTACGGCGAACAGCGAGTAGACGCCGACGAGCGGCGAGAGATAGGTGAATCCGAGGGCGAAGTTGGCCCACAGGGTCATGGACCGGTTGAACGAGTCCTCGTACCCGAGGACGGCGAGGTGCTCGCCGTCCTCGAGGTGCGAGGACGAGGAATCTGCAGACATCGAATGCCTTCCGGGTCAGCTGCACACGACGATGTGTGTGGAGGCAGCGTAGCGGAGGCGGAGGCCGGATACCTATAGGACAGGATGATTGATTTTCGGGCGTGTCACTCGCCGATGTACGACATCACGTGCTTGATGCGCGTGTAGTCGTCGAAGCCGTACATCGAGAGGTCCTTGCCGTAGCCCGAGTGCTTGAAGCCGCCGTGCGGCATCTCGGCGACGATCGGGATGTGCGTGTTGATCCACACGCAGCCGAAGTCGAGGCCCTTTGCGAAGCGCATCGCCCTGCCGTGGTCCCGCGTCCAGACGCTCGACGCCAGGCCGTACTTCACGCCGTTGGCCCACCGCAGCGCCTCGGCCTCGTCGGCGAACTTCTGGACGGTCTGCAACGGCCCGAAGATCTCGTTCTGCACAGCGTCGTCGTCCTGACGGAGCCCGGAGACGATCGTCGCCTCCCAGAAGTAGCCCTTCTCGCCCTGGCGGCGGCCGCCCAGCTCCACGTTCGCGTGGTCGGGAAGACGGTCGACGAACCCGCTCACCTGGGCGAGCTGGTTCGCGTTGTTCAGCGGGCCGTACAGGATGCCGTCCTCGCGCGGTCCCCCGGTGCGCGCGTTCGCGCGGGCGTACGCCGTGAGTGCGGCGACGAACTCGTCGTGGATGCCCTCCTGAACCAGGAGACGCGTCGCGGCCGTGCAGTCCTGGCCCGCGTTGAAGTAGCCCGCGGCGACGATCCCCTCGACCGCCTTCTCGATGTCGGCGTCGTCGAAGACGATCACGGGCGCCTTCCCGCCGAGCTCCAGGTGGACGCGCTTGAGGTCGTAGGAGGCGGCCCGCGCGACCTCCATGCCCGCCCGCACGGAGCCGGTGATCGAGATCAGCTGCGGGATCGGGTTCTCCGTCATCGCCGCGCCCGTCGTCCTGTCGCCGAGGATGACGTTCAGCACGCCCGCCGGCAGGAACTCGCTCGCGACCTCCGCCAGCAGCAGCGTCGAGAGCGGAGTGGTGTCCGACGGCTTCAGCACCGTGGTGTTGCCGGCGGCGAGAGCCGGCGCGAACTTCCACACGGCCATGTTCAGCGGGTAGTTCCACGGCGTCACCTGCCCGACGACGCCGATCGGCTCGCGGCGGATGAACGAGGTGTGGTCCTTCATGTACTCGCCGGCGGAGCGGCCCTCCAGGTTGCGCGCGGCGCCGGCGAAGAAGCGGATCTGGTCCACCGAGAGCAGGATCTCGTCGTCGACGAGGGTGGCCCGCGGCTTGCCGGTGTCCTGCGACTCGGCGTCGGCGAACTCCTCGGCGCGCTCCTGAATCGCGTCGGCGATGCGGAACAGGGCGAGCGAGCGCTCGGCCGGGGTGGTCTGGCCCCACTCCTCGAACGCGGCCTGCGCGGCACCGTAGGCCTCGGCGACGTCCTCAGCGGTGGACACGGGCGACTGCGCGTAGACCTCCTCGGTCGCCGGGTCGACGAGGTCGATGCTCGCGTCCCCCCGCGCGTCGCTGCGGCGGCCGTTCACGAAGTTCTTCAGTTCTGCAGTGCTCGTCAATGAACTCATGCCGGGAGTCTACTGATTTCGTCATCGAATCGGTCGAGAATGTGCGGATTCGCTTGCCAGAGTGCCCGTGCACTGACAGAATCGCTCCATGAGTACCCCTCGGGCAACGAATGGCGCGAAGGCTGCGGTCATCGACGACGTCTCCAAGGCGATCATCGAGCAGCTGCAGGTGGACGGACGCAAGTCGTACGCGGAGATCGGCAAGGCCGTCGGTCTCAGCGAAGCGGCGGTCCGGCAGCGCGTCCAGAAGCTGACCGAGTCGGGTGTGATGCAGATCGTGGCCGTCACCGACCCGATGCAGCTGGGCTTCTACCGCCAGGCGATGATCGGCGTGCGCGTCACCGGCGACACGAGGGCCGTGGCCGACAAGCTGGCCGCGATGCCGGCCGTCGACTACGTGGTCCTGACGGCCGGGACGTTCGACATCCTCGCCGAGGTGGTGTGCGAGAACGACCTCGACCTCATCACGATGCTCAATTCGGAGATCCGGACGCTCGACGGCGTGCTGTCGACCGAGACGTTCGTCTATCTCAAACTCCACAAACAGTTCTACAACTGGGGAACGCGATAACCATGACGACAACCGTAGAAACGTTCGGCGAGCCGATCGCGGCCAACGAGGCGGCGCTGCAGGCGAAAGCCCGCGACCACCTCTGGATGCACTTCGCCCGCCAGTCGGTGATGGAGGAGGGCCAGGGCGTCCCGATCATCACCCGCGGCGAGGGCCACCACATCTGGGACTCGCACGGCAAGCGCTACATCGACGGTCTCTCCGGCCTCTTCGTGGTGAACGCCGGTCACGGCCGCAAGCGGCTCGCCGAGGCCGCCGCCAAGCAGGCGGAGGAGCTGGCCTTCTTCCCGATCTGGTCGTACGCGCACCCCAACGCCATCGAGCTGGCCGACCGCCTCGCGAACTACGCGCCGGGCGACCTGAACCGCGTCTTCTTCTCCACCGGCGGCGGCGAGGCCGTCGAGACCGCGTTCAAGCTCGCCAAGTACTACTGGAAGCTGCAGGGCCGTCCCACCAAGCACAAGGTGCTCTCGCGCTCGGTCGCCTACCACGGCACCCCGCAGGGCGCGCTGGCGATCACCGGCATCCCGGCCATGAAGGAGATGTTCGAGCCGCTGACCCCCGGTGGGTTCCGCGTCCCCAACACGAACTTCTACCGTGCCGACGAGATGGGCGCCCCGAGCGACGACATCGAGTCTTTCGGCGTCTGGGCCGCCAACCGCATCGAGGAGATGATCCAGTTCGAGGGTCCCGAGACCGTCGCCGCGATCTTCCTCGAGCCGGTCCAGAACTCGGGCGGCTGTTTCCCGCCGCCTCCCGGCTACTTCCAGCGCGTGCGCGAGATCTGCGACAAGTACGACGTGCTGCTGGTCAGCGACGAGGTCATCTGCGCCTTCGGCCGCATCGGGCACATGTTCGCGTGCGACCAGTACGGCTACGTGCCGGATATGATCACCTGCGCCAAGGCGATGACCTCGGGCTACTCCCCCATCGGCGCGACGATCATCAGCGACAAGATCTACGAGCCGTTCAAGCACGGGAACACGTCGTTCTACCACGGCTACACCTTCGGCGGACACCCGGTCTCGGCCGCTGTCGCGCTCGAGAACCTCGACATCTACGAGGAGGAGGGCCTCAACCAGCGCGTCCGCGAGAACTCGCCGCTCTTCCGCGCCGAGCTCGAGAAGCTGCTCGCCCTCCCGATCGTCGGCGACGTCCGCGGCGACGGCTACTTCTTCGGCATCGAGCTGGTGAAGGACAAGTCGACCAAGGAGACGTTCAACGACGACGAGTCGGAGCGCCTGCTGCGCGGGTTCCTCTCCAAGGCCCTCTTCGACGCCGGACTGTACTGCCGCGCCGACGACCGTGGCGACCCCGTCGTCCAGCTCGCGCCGCCGCTCACGATCGGCCCGGACGAGTTCGTCGAGATCCGGCAGATCCTGGAGTCGGTGCTGACCGAGGCGACCAACCACCTGTAAGCCACAACCAGCCAGCGAGACCCCCACAGAGCGAATCCGCAAGCCGACCACCCGAGCGGCTTGCGGATTCGTGCATCCGGGCACGAGAGCAGCAAGGAGAGACATGGACTACCGCGGCGTCGGCTTCTGGTTCGACTCCATCGCGGAGGCGGAGGACGACTTCCGTCCCCGTCCCGCCCTCGCCGAGGACGCCACCGTCGACGTCGCGATCGTCGGCGCCGGGCTCACCGGGCTGTGGACCGCGTACTACCTGCAGGAGCTCGACCCGGCCCTGCGCATCCTGCTGCTCGAGCGCGAGGTCGCCGGGTTCGGCGCCTCCGGGCGCAACGGCGGCTGGGCGTCGTCGCTGTTCCCGTGGTCGGCGTCGGCCTTGGCCGAGCGCTACGGCCGGGATGCCGCCGTCGCGCTGCGCTCTGCGATGGTCGCGACCGTGGACGAGGTCGGCCGAGCGGCCGAGGCAGAGGGCATCGACTGCGACTACGTGCGCGGCGGGACCGTCACCTTCGCCCGCGGCCGCGTGCAGCTGGAAGCCGCGCGGGCGGAGTTCGCGGAGTCGGAGGAGTTCGGCGTCGACCGGGTCTCGTTGCTCGGGACGGCGACGGTGCGCTCGCGGTTCGGGGTGCCGGACGCCCTCGCAGCGACCTATACGCCGGCGTGCGCGCGCGTCCACCCGGCCAAGCTGGTGCGCGGCCTCGCCCGCGCCGTCGAGCGCCGCGGCGCGACGATCGCCGAGGGCACCGAGGTACGCGGCTGGCGCAACGGGGTCGTCCGCGTGACCGCGGACGGCGTCGACCGCGTCGTGCGCGCGGGCACGGTCGTGAACGCGACGGAGGGCTACGGCTCGCAGCTGCCGCAGGTGGGCAGGCGCATCCTCCCGCTGTACTCGCTGATGATCGCGACGGAGCCGCTGCCCGAGGCGACGTGGGAGCGGATCGGCATCGAGCACGGGCAGACCTTCGCCGACTTCCGGCACCTGATCATCTACGGTCAGCGAACCGCGGACAACCGGTTCGCGTTCGGCGGCCGCGGCGCCCGCTACCACCTGGGCAGCACCATCCGCACCGACTACGACCGTTCCCCGCGCGTGCGCGACCACCTCGTCCGCGCGCTCACCGAGCTGTTCCCGGCGGTCAGCGGGGTGCGCGTGACGCACCACTGGGGCGGACCGCTCGGCGTGCCGCGCGACTGGCATGCCGGCGTCGGCTTCGACCCGGCGGCGAAGGAGGCCTGGGCCGGCGGCTACGTCGGCGACGGGCTCAGCACGACGAACCTGGCCGGTCGCACGCTCGCCGACCTGCTCAGCGGGCGCCGGACGGCGCTGACCGAGCTGCCCTGGGTCGGCCACCGCTCGCCGTCGTGGGAGCCGGAGCCGCTGCGCTTCGTCGGCGCGAACGCCGGCCTCGTCGCGATGGAGGGCGCCGACCTGGAGGAGCGGCTGACCGGCCGCCCCTCGCTCGTCGCGAAGGCGATGGCGCCGCTCACCGGCCACTGACCCGGCGCGACTACTCGTCCTCGAACCTCAGGTGCCGCACGCTGCGGCCGTTCCGGCGCACCAGGCGCAGCGACTCCACGCCGATCCGGATGTGCCGCTCCACGAACTGCGCCGTCACGCCGCGGTCGCTCTCGGCGGTCTTCACGCCCTCCGGGATCATCGGCTGGTCGGAGACGAGCAGCAGCGCGCCGCTCGGGATCCGGTTGGCGAAGCCCGCGGCGAACACGGTCGCCGTCTCCATGTCCACGGCCATGCAGCGGGTGCGGCGCAGGAACGACTTGAACGCGTCGTCGTGCTCCCACACCCGGCGGTTGGTCGTGTAGACGGTGCCCGTCCAGTAGTCGTGGCCGAAGTCCCGGATCGTGGTGGAGACGCCGCGCTGCAGCTGGAACGCCGGAAGCGCGGGGACCTCGGGAGGCAGGTAGTCGTTCGAGGTGCCCTCGCCGCGGATGGCGGCGATCGGCAGCACCAGGTCGCCGAGCTGGTTCTTCTTCTTGACGCCGCCGCACTTGCCCAGGAACAGCGCCGCCTTCGGGCCGACCGCTCCCAGCAGGTCCATGACCGTCGCCGCGTTGGGGCTGCCCATCCCGAAGTCGATCATCGTGATGCCGTCGGCGGTCGCGTTCGGCATCGCCCGGTCCGCTCCCCTGACCTCCGCGCCGTACCACTGGGCGAACCGGTCGACGTAGTCGCCGAAGTTCGTGAGCAGGATGTGGTCGCCGAACTCCTCCAGCGGCGTCCCGGTGTACCGCGGCAGCCAGTCGCGGACGATCTCCAGCTTCTCCTTCACGGCGTCTCCCCTCTCAGCCGACCGTCGTCCCGAGCGCCGCGCCGATCGCGAACGTCGCCGCCAGGGCGAGCGCTCCGCCGATCACGACCCTCAGCATCGCCCGGCCTCGCGAGCTGCCACCGATCCACGCGGCGACGTAGCCCGTGATCGCGAGCGCCACCAGCACGACGCCGAACGTCAGCGGCACGCGCACGGCAGCCGGGGTGAGGATGACCAGCAGGGGCAGGATGCCGCCGATCGTGAACGCGACCGCCGACGCGAGCGCCGCGTGCCACGGGCTCACGACGTCGTCCGGGTCGATGCCAAGCTCCGTCGAGAGGTGGGCGCGCAGCGCGTCGTGCGCGGTCAGCTCGACGGCCACCCGCTGGGCGGTCTCCGGGCTGAGGCCCCGCGCCTCATAGAGCCCGGCGAGCTCGGCCAGCTCCTCCTCCGGCATCTCCGCGAGCTCGCGCCGCTCCTTCTCGATCAGGGCGTGCTCGCTGTCCCGCTGGCTGCTCACCGACACGTACTCGCCGAGGGCCATCGAGATGGCGCCGCCGACGAGAGCGGCGAGGCCTGCGGTCAGGATCGCGGGCACCGACTCGGTCGCGCCGGCCACGCCGACGACCACGGCGGCGACGGACACGATGCCGTCGTTCGCGCCGAGCACCCCCGCGCGCAGCCAGTTCAGGCGCTGGGCGAGTCCCTCCCGGTGCGGCTCGCCCGGGTGCCGTCCGTTCATCGTGTCTGCGGTCATGCGCCCAGCCTAGGAAGCCCGTCGAGCCACGGCCAGCAAGCCGAGGCAAACCTCACTCGGCCGGGTGCGCGTCCCGCTCCGCCTCCGTCGCCGTCTCCGCCCGTTCCGCCTCCCGCAGCCGACGCTGCACGCGCCACTCGCGCACCGTGAGCGCCACGACCAGGATGTCGAACAGGGTGAGCGCGACCAGCCCCCAGCCGAAGTGCCGGGTGAGCTCCCAGCACTGCCAGCCGATGAAGACGAGCAGGAAGCCGATCATCCACGGATACGCCCAGAACCGCCTCCGCAGCACGGCCCACACCAGCACCACCTTCACGACGCCGTGCAGCAGCAGGTAGACGGCGCCGAACAGGGTGGCCGAGCCGGTGACGTGGTGGCTCATCCTGACGACGGCGTTCGCGATCGGATCGTCGGGGTCCTGATCGAGTTCGTGCTGGGTGAGGAAGCCCACCACGAGGCCGAGGCGCTCGGGCGTTAGGAAGAGCAGCAGGATGCCGCCGACCAGCTCCAGCACCCCGTCGATGCCCTTGAGCACGACGGTGATGCGGAACGTCCGCTCGAGGATGCGCGCCCTGTCCATCCCCCCATGCAACCCCGCGGAGGCCGCGGTACGCGTGGCAGGAGGGCCTCGTGCGTGAGAGTAGGCTCAGAAATATCGCTTCATGAGAAAGGCCCCACTTGACCTCCGTGCTCTCCTCCCTCCTCGACGACGTCCTCCGCCGGAACGCCGGCGAACCCGAGTTCCACCAGGCCGCGCGCGAGGTGTTCGGGTCGCTGGAGCCGGTCATCGCCGCGCATCCCCGCTACGCGGAGGCGGCCGTCCTCGAACGTCTCACGGAGCCCGAGCGCCAGCTGATCTTCCGGGTGCCGTGGACCGACGATTCCGGGCGCGTGCGCGTGAACCGCGGCTTCCGGGTGGAGTTCAACTCGGCGCTGGGCCCGTACAAGGGCGGCCTGCGCTTCCACCCCAGCGTGACGCTCGGCACCGTCAAGTTCCTCGGCTTCGAGCAGATCTTCAAGAATGCGCTCACCGGGCTGCCGATCGGCGGCGGCAAGGGCGGCAGCGACTTCGACCCCAAGGGCAAGTCGGACGCCGAGGTGATGCGGTTCTGCCAGTCGTTCATGACCGAGCTCTATCGCCACCTCGGCGAGCACACCGACGTGCCCGCCGGCGACATCGGCGTCGGCGGCCGCGAGATCGGCTACCTCTTCGGCCAGTACAAGCGCATCACGAACCGCTACGAGTCCGGCGTGCTCACCGGGAAGGGCGTCGGCTGGGGCGGGTCCCTCGTCCGCACGGAGGCGACCGGCTACGGCGCGGTCTTCTTCGCGCAGCGGATGCTGGCCACCCGCGGGCGCGACTTCGACGGCGCCCGCGTGCTCGTCTCCGGCTCCGGCAATGTCGCGATCTACGCGATCGAGAAGGTGCACCAGTTCGGCGGCACGGTCGTCGCGTGCTCCGACTCCTCCGGCGTCGTCTACGACCCCGAGGGCATCGACCTGGAACTGCTGCGCCAGATCAAGGAGGTCGAGCGCGGCCGGCTGAGCGCGTACGCCGAGCGCCGCCCCTCCGCCGACTACCGCGCGGGCGGCGACATCTGGGCGCTCGCAAGCGAGACCCGGATCGACGTGGCCATCCCCTGCGCCACCCAGAACGAGCTGGACGCCGCTGCCGCGGCGACGCTCGCCGCCGGCGGGGTCGCCGCGGTGGTCGAGGGCGCGAACATGCCGTGCACGCCGGAGGCGGTGGCGGTGCTCGTGCAGTCGGGCATCCTGTTCGCGCCGGGCAAGGCGGCGAACGCGGGCGGCGTGGCCACCTCGGCACTGGAGATGCAGCAGAACGCGTCCAGGGACGCGTGGACGTTCGAGTACGCCGAGCAGCGCCTCGCCGAGATCATGAACAGCATCCACGACAGCTGCGCGGCGACCGCCGAGGAGTACGGCGCCCCGGGCGACTACGTGCTCGGCGCCAACATCGCCGGCTTCGTGCGCGTCGCCGACGCGATGCTCGCGCTCGGCGTCATCTAGCGTCCCCGCTCCGCGACTGTCGTCGTTCGGTACGTCGTGCCCCTGCTCGCGCACGGGCAGTCGTACCGAACGCCGACAGTCACCCGCCCGGGGCCGGGCGTCAGGAGCGGCCGAGGCGCTTGCGCAGGAACTCGATGCGGGCCTGCAGCTGGGTGACGCTCGCCTGGGCGACCGCAGGGCCCCCGCACACCCGCCGGAGCTCGGCGTGGATGAGCCCGTGCGGCTCCCCCGAGTTCTTCGAGTAGAGGCCGACCAGACTGTTCAGCAGCTGGCGCTGCTCCTTCAGGGTGCGGTGCAGCGGCGCGGGCGGATGCCCCTCCGCGGCGGCCGGACGCGCCGAGTGCCGCCGCGCCTGGCGCTGCTGCCGCTGCATGAGCAGCTCGTGCACCTGCTCCGGCTCCAGGATGCCCGGCAGGCCGATGAAGTCGAGCTCCTCGTCCGTGCCGGGCACGGCGAAGCTGCCGAACTCGCGGCCGTCGTAAACGACCTTGTCGAAGTTCGCCTCCGACCCGAGCGCCTCGAACGCGAACTCCTCGGTCAGCGACTCCGACGCCCGCTCTTCGCGGTTCGCGTCGGCGACCATCGCGTCCTCGGGATTCCACAGGTCGCCCTCCCCGCCCTCCTCGGACGGCCGGTCGAGCGCGTGGTCGCGTTCCAGCTCCATCGCGTTCGCGAGCGCCATCAGCATCGGGACGTTCGGCAGGAACACCGACGCGGTCTCGCCGCGGCGCCGTGCACGCACGAAGCGCCCGATCGCCTGGGCGAAGAACAGCGGGGTGGATGCGCTGGTCGCGTACACCCCGACCGCCAGCCGCGGCACGTCGACGCCCTCCGAGACCATCCGCACCGCGACCATCCACCGCGTGTCGCCCTTGGCGAACTCCTCGATCCTGTCGCTCGCCTCCTTCTCGTCGGAGAGCACGACGGTGACCGGTTCGCCGCTGATCTGCTGCAGCAGGTCGGCGTACGCCCGCGCGGTGTAGTGGTCGGTGGCGATCACCAGGCCACCGGCGTCCGGGATGGAGTTCCGCACCTCGGTGAGGCGACGGTCCGCCGCGCTCAGGACGGCCGGGATCCACTCTCCGCGCGGGTCGAGCGCCGTCCGCCAGGCCTGCGAGGTGATGTCCTTGGTGTTGCCCTCGCCGAGCCGCGCCTCCATCTCGTCGCCGGTCTTGGTGCGCCAGCGCATGTGGCCCGCGTAGACCATGAAGATCACGGGACGCACGACGCCGTCCTCCAGGGCGCGCCCGTAGCCGTAGTTGTAGTCGGTGACGGAGGTGCGGATGCCCTGGCGGTCCGGCAGGTAGGTGACGAACGGGATCGGCGCGGTGTCCGAGCGGAACGGCGTCCCTGTCAGCGAGAGCCGGCGCGTCGCCCGCTCGAACGCGTCCCGGATCCCGTCGCCCCAGCTGAGCGCGTCGCCGCCGTGGTGCACCTCGTCGAGGATGACGAGCGTGCGGTACGACTCGGTGATGTCCTTGTGCAGGCTCGGCCGCATCGCTACCTGTGCATAGGTGACGGCGACGCCCTTGAAGTGCCGCGCGTACCTGCCCTCGGAGTTCCGGAAGTCCGGGTCGAGGTTCAGCCCGACCCGGGACGCCGCCTCGGCCCACTGCCGCTTCAGGTGCTCGGTGGGTGCGACGACGGTCACCCGCTCCACGATGCGGCGGGAGAGCAGCTCGGTGGCGAGCCGCAGAGCGAACGTGGTCTTACCGGCGCCGGGCGTCGCGGCGGCGAGGAAGTCCCGCGGCTCGGTGGCGAAGTAGGTGTCGAGCGCCTCGGCCTGCCAGGCGCGCAGCTTGCCGGCGGTTCCCCACGCCGCGCGCTCCGGGAAGGACGGCGACAGGTGCTCGGCGGCGAAACTGCCGGCGTGTGCGCCGGGTCCGCTCGAGACGGCCTCGCCGGGTGCGGGCGGTTCTCCGGCCTCCCCGGGCTCCGGCAGGACTGGCCCTGGCATTGCTGTCGTATCCACTTGCATCCAACTTACCGGGTGCCGCCGACAGCCGTTGCAGAATGGAGGCATGGTCGAAGCGCAGCACCCGTGGTCCCGCTACGTCGCCCTCGGCGACTCATTCACGGAGGGCATCGGCGACCCCGAGCCGGCGAGTCCCGGCGGACACCGTGGCTGGGCCGACCGCGTCGCCGAGGTGCTGAGCGCCCAGACCGACGACTTCGCCTACGCCAACCTCGCCGTGCGCGGCAAGCTGATCAAGCAGATCCTGGACGAGCAGGTCGAGCCCGCGCTCGCGCTGCGCCCCGATCTCATCACCATCTCGGCCGGCGGCAACGACGTCATCCGCCCCGGCACGGACCCCGACCAGATCGCCGCCCTGTTCGACGAGGCGGTGACCCGGCTCAGCGCTGACGGCGCGACGATCGTCGTGTTCACCGGCGTCGACGTCGGCTTCTCCCCCGTGTTCCGCGGCATCCGCGGCAAGGTGGCGATCTACAACGAGAACGTGCGGGCCGTCGCCGCGCGCCACGACTGCATCGTCGCCGACCAGTGGTCGCTCACCGAGATCCAGGACCAGCGGATGTGGGCGCCCGACCGCCTCCACCTCGCGCCGCTCGGCCACCACACGGTCGCGCGGATGGTGCTCGCCGCACTCAACGTGGAGAACGATCTGCAGCCGCTGAAGCCGGAGCCGCTCCCGCCGCGCACCTGGCGCCAGGCCCGCTCCGAGGACCTGTCCTGGGCGCGCGAGTACCTCGTCCCGTGGGTGCTGCGGCGCATCCGTCACCAGTCCTCCGGCGACCACGTGCTGCCGAAACGCCCCGACGCCGGTCCGTTCCTCGTCGAGAGCGGCGACTGAGCCCGAGCTCCGGCCCCTCCACCGAAGATTTGCGCCAAATCGTGGCTCTGACGGGCCCAGAACCACGATTAGGCACAAATGTCGGCGCGTCAGGCTCCGACGTACGCGGCGAGGTGCTCCCCGGTGAGGGTGGAGCGCGCCGCGACCAGGTCGGCCGGCGTGCCCTCGAACACGACACGGCCGCCGTCGTGGCCGGCGCCGGGACCGAGGTCGATGATCCAGTCGGCGTGCGCCATCACGGCCTGGTGGTGCTCGATGACGATCACCGACTTGCCGGAGTCCACCAACCGGTCCAGCAGCCCGAGCAGCTGCTGCACGTCGGCGAGGTGCAGGCCGGTGGTCGGCTCGTCGAGCACGTAGACGCCGCCCTTCTCCGCCATGTGGGTCGCGAGCTTCAGGCGCTGCCGCTCGCCGCCGGAAAGCGTGGTCAGCGGCTGCCCGATGGTCAGGTAGCCGAGGCCGACGTCCGAGAGCCGCTCCAGGATGGCGTGAGCGGCGGGGATGCGCGCCTCGCCCGCGGCGAAGAACTCCGCCGCCTCGTCCACCGGCATCGCGAGCACCTCGCTGATGTCCTTGCCGCCGAGGTGGTAGCCGAGCACGGATGCGTCGAAGCGCTTGCCCTCGCACACCTCGCAGACGGTGGAGACGCCGGCCATCACGCCGAGGTCCGTGTAGATCACGCCTGCGCCGTTGCAGGTGGGGCAGGCGCCCTCCGAGTTCGCGCTGAACAGCGCCGGCTTGACGCCGTTCGCCTTCGCGAACGCCTTGCGGATCGGCTCCAGCATCCCCGTGTAGGTGGCAGGGTTGCTGCGCCGCGACCCCTTGATCGCGCTCTGGTCGACCGAGACGACGCCGTCGCGCCCGGCCACTGAGCCGTGGATGAGCGAGCTCTTGCCCGAGCCGGCGACGCCGGTGACGACGCAGAGGACGCCGAGCGGCACATCCACGTCGACGCCGACCAGGTTGTGCTCGTTCGCGCCGCGCACCTCGAGCGCGCCTGTGGCCGAGCGCACGTCGTCCTTGAGCCGCGCCCTGTCATCCAGGTGCCTGCCGGTGAGCGTGCCGCTGGCGCGGAGCTGGTCGACCGTGCCCTGGAAGACGACCTCGCCGCCCGCCGCGCCCGCGTGCGGCCCGAGGTCGACGACGTGGTCCGCGATGGCGATCGCCTCCGGCTTGTGCTCGACGACGAGCACGGTGTTGCCCTTGTCGCGCAGCTGCAGCAGCAGCCGGTTCATCCGCTGGATGTCGTGCGGGTGCAGGCCCACCGTCGGCTCGTCGAAGACGTAGGTGATGTCGGTCAGCGACGATCCGAGGTGGCGGATCATCTTCGTGCGCTGCGCCTCGCCGCCGGACAGCGTCCCTGACGCGCGATCGAGGGACAGGTAGCCGAGGCCGATCTCGACGAACGAGTCGAGCGTCCGCCGCAGGTTCGCGAGCAGGGGCGCCACCGACGGCTCGTCCAGCGCCCGCACCCACTCCGCGAGGTCGGAGATCTGCATCGCGCACGCGTCCGCGATGCTGACGCCGGCGATCTTCGACGCCCGAGCACCCTCGCTCAGCCGCGTCCCGCCGCACTCCGGGCAGGGCGCGAAGGTGACCGCCCGCTCCACGAACGCGCGGATGTGCGGCTGCATCGCATCCACATCCTTCGACAGCATCGACTTCTGCACGCGCGGGACGAGTCCCTCGTACGTGAGGTTGATGCCGTTGATCTTGACCTTGACCGGCTCGTGGTGCAGGAAGTCGTGCAGCTCGGTCTCGGAGTAGTCGGCGATCGGCTTGTCCGCGTCGAAGAAGCCGGACTCGCTGAACATCCGCACCGACCAGCCGTCTGCGGTGTAGCCGGGGACCGTGATCGCGCCGCCGGCGAGGGACTTCGTCTCGTCGTACAGCTGGGTCAGGTCGATCTCGGAGACCGTGCCCATGCCCTCGCAGCGCGGGCACATCCCTCCGGTCTGGCTGAAGGTGCGCTCCTCGGTCTTGCCGCCGACGGTGATGGCCCCGCTGCCGCTCACCGACGGGATGTTGAACGAGAACGCCTGCGGCGAGCCGATGTGCGGCTGTCCGAGCCTGGAGAACAGGATGCGCAGCATCGCGTTCGCGTCGGTCACGGTGCCGACCGTGGAGCGCACGTTCGCGCCGAGCCGCTCCTGGTCGACGATGATCGCCGTGGTCAGCCCCTCGAGCACGTCGACGTCCGGCCGGGAGAGGGACGGCATGAAGCCCTGCACGAACGCGCTGTAGGTCTCGTTGATCATCCGCTGCGACTCGGCGGCGATGGTGCCGAACACGAGCGAGCTCTTGCCGGAGCCGGAGACCCCGGTGAACACCGTGAGCCGGCGCTTGGGCAGCTCGACGCTGACGTCCTTGAGGTTGTTCTCCCGCGCGCCGTGCACGCGGATCAGGTCGTGACTGTCGGCTTCGATCGTCATGCCGCCCCCTTCATCGTCGCGCCGGTCAGGTCCCCAGCCCGCCCGGATGCGCGAGGCGCCATCCGAAGCCGGGGTCCGGCACGTCCTTCGCGAGGGCCAGTTCGGCCGTCTCGCTCTTCCCGTTGAGCGTGAACGTCACGCGCCCCACAACGTCGCCCTTGAACCCCGACTGCAGTGGGCGGGTCGTCACATCCACCTGGATGGGCGTGTCCGACCACACCACGAACGACGTCGCCGAGGTGGCCACCAGCTTGGAGGACGCGCCCCACGGCGTCGAGTACGAGCCGAACACCTGCCCGGTCTTCGAGGCGTCCACCTCGTGGAATCCGGCGCGCATGCTCTCCAGCAGCCCCTTCACGCCCGCCCACAGGGTGTCGTGGTCCTGCGCACCGAGCACGACGCCGAGCACCCGGACCTTCGCCTTGCCCACCGGCACCTCGGCGGAGAACAGCAGGCAGTAGCCCGCCTCGTCGGTGTTGCCGGTCTTGATGCCGTCGACGCCGTCGACGCCGAGCAGGGAGTTCGTGTTGTCCTGAGCGCCCGCGCCGGGGAGCGTCGCGGTCTTCTGCGACACGATCGAGGAGAGGGTCGGGGAGGCGAGCACCAGCTTGCCGATGCCGATCAGGTCCTTCGTGCTGCTGACGTTGCCCGGGTCGAGTCCGTCCGGGGTGACCACCTTGGTGCCCGTGAAGCCCTTCGACGCCAGCCAGGAGTTGGCCGCCTTCACGTAGGCGCTCGTGGAGCCGAAGGCCCAGTTCGCCAGCGAGATCGCGTAGTTGTTCGCCGACGGCAGGAGCATCGCCGTGAGCGCCTGCTTCTCGGTCAGCGAGGTGCCGGCCTCGACGGGAGCCCACGACCCGCCGTCGGCGATCACCTCGTTCCAGATGTCGACGTCCTTCTGGGTGAAGGCGATCTTCGGTCCCTCGGACGACCCGTCCAGCGGCTTCTTGTCGAGCACGACGAGCGCGGTGATCGTCTTGGTCATGCTGGCGATCGGCATGCTCGCGTCACTGCCGTGCGACGCGGTCGTCCCCGGGTAGTCGGGGGCGGTGATCGCGGCGGAGCCGTAGCCCGGCCAGGCCAGCTGGGCCGCGGCCTGGGTGATCGCCTTCTCGTGCTGGGTGACGGCGGCCGTCGCGGGCACGGGCGCGACGAGCGACCCGAAGAGGTAGAGGAACGCGACCAGCAGCACGCTTCCCGTGCCGAACACCACGATGCGCCGGCGACGGTAGACCTCGCGGCTCGGACGGCGCGGCGGATCGGCGATCACTTGCTGGGGCACCCTCGGATTCTATTCGGTCACTCCCCCGGCAGCCGCTGTGAACGCGCCCGCAGCGCCCAGAGCGCGACCGCGCTGGCGGAGGCGACGTTGAGGGAGTCGACGCCGTGCAGCATCGGGATGGTGACGACCGTGTCCGCAGCGGCGAGCGCGCTCCTCGAGAGACCGTCGCCCTCCGAACCCAGCACCATCGCGACCCGCTCCGGCGGATCGGCGGCGTAGTCGTCAAGGCTCACGGCGTCGTCGGCGAGCGCGAGCGCGGCGATGTCGAATCCCGCGTCGTGCAGCAGCGGCGCCGCATCCCTCCACTCGGGGATGCGCGTCCACGGCACCTGCAGCACGGTCCCCATGCTCACCCGGACGCTGCGCCGGTACAGGGGGTCCGCGCAGCGCGGGCTGACCAGCACCGCGTCCGCGCCGAGACCCGCGACGCTCCGGAAGATCGCGCCGACGTTGGTGTGGTCGACGATGTCCTCCAGCACGACGACCCTGCGTGCGTCGCGGAGCAGCTCCGCCGGGTCGGGAAGGGCGGGCCGGTGCATCGCGGCCAGGGCTCCCCGGTGCAGGTGGTAGCCGGTCAGGCGCTCAAGGGTCGCGGCGTCGCCGACGAACACCGTCACGTCGGGGAAGCCGGCGAGCAGCGGCTCGATGTCCGGCAGCCACTGCTCCTGCAGCAGCACGGAGCGCGGGATGTGGCCGGCCCGCAGCGCCCGGGTGATCACCTTGGTCGACTCGGCGATGTACAGGCCGCCCTCGGGCTCGGTGACCCGCCGCAGCGCGACGTCGGTCAGGCGTGAGTAGTCGGCGAGGCCGTCGGCGTCGAGGTCGGTGATCCGCTGGATGTGCACCCCTCTACCCTGCCAGCCGCGCGGCGCCCCCGGCGCCTCCCTTCGAGGACCCGGGTCCAGCTGCCGGAAATACGTGCGAAACACGGCCTGTTTACACTCGGTGTTACGACCCTTCGGAGGTTCACCATGCCCACGCTCGCACCCGCGTTCACCCCCGAGCTCGCCGACGGGCTCGATCGGGCGACCGAGGTGCTCGCCGGCCGGCGGGTGGCCGTTCTCACAGGCGCCGGCGTCTCCACCGACTCCGGTATCCCCGACTACCGCGGCGAGGGTGCGCCCAAGCGGACGCCGATGACGTTCCAGCAGTTCCTGGGCGATGACCACTACCGCAAGCGCTACTGGGCGGGAAGCCACCTCGGCTACCCCCGGTTCTCGGCCGCCCGGCCGAACGACGGCCACCGCGCGCTCGCCCGCCTCGAAGAGGCGGGCGTCACCAACGGCGTCGTGACGCAGAACGTCGACGGCCTGCACCTGCAGGCGGGCAGCCGCCGCGTGGTGGAGCTGCACGGCTCGGTGGAGCGCATCCGCTGTCTCGTCTGCGGCCAGATCTTCGCCCGCGGCGCGATCAAGGATCGAATCGATGCTGCGAACCCGCAGCTCGACACCGAGGGAGAGGTCGAGATCGCCCCGGACGGCGACGCGATCGTCCGCGACGTCGACGCCTTCGTCGTCCCCGACTGCACGGTGTGCGGTGGCCACCTGAAGCCGGACGTCGTCTTCTTCGGCGAGTTCATCCCGCCGGAGACCTACCGCGAAGCGAGCGCCCTGGTCAAGACCGCCGACGCCCTGCTGATCGCCGGATCCTCCCTGACGGTCAACTCCGGCATCCGCCTGCTGGAGGAGGCGCGCCGCCGCAAGCTGCCGATCGTGATCGTCAACCGCGGCGAGACGAAGGGCGACAGCCGCGCGACCGTTAAGCTGAACGCGGGGACGACGGAGACGCTGGTCGAGCTCTCCCGCCGGCTCGCGTAGCCCTCCGCGCGTCCTGCGGCGAAAGGACGCGTGTGACCCTCATCTCCCTCGTACGGCATGGCCAGACGGACTGGAACCTGGCCAAGCGCATCCAGGGCTCCAGCGACATCCCGCTGAACGCGACGGGTCGCGCGCAGGCGGAGGCGACCGGCCGCGCCCTGGCCGGCGGCAGCTTCGACGCGATCTACGCGAGCCCGCTCTCCCGGGCGCTCGACACCGCCCGGATCATCGCCGGCCACGTGGGCCTCGGCGAGCCGCGCGTGCTGGATGCGGTGGCGGAGCGCCGCTACGGCGACGCGGAGGGGCTGACGGGCGCCGAGATCCTTGAGCGCTGGCCGGAGGACGAGCCGGTGCCTGGCCGCGAGTCGCGGGACGACGTCGTCGCGCGGGCGCTGCCCGCCCTGCTGGAGCTCGGCGAGCGGCACGTCGGGGAGCACGTGATCGTCGTCAGCCATGGCGGCGTCATCGGCTCGATCGCCCGCCACGTCACCGGCCACGCGCGCCCCGGGCCCGGCGAGATCATCCCGAACGGCTCCGTGCACCGCTTCCGCTACCGGGACGGCGCGCTCGCGCTCGACCGGTTCAACCTGGGCCCGGAGGACCACGACCTGCTCACGGCCTCGGTGCTCTGACGGTGGAGCTCCGCCTGCCGCTCCCTGCTCCGCTCGCCGGCCACGTCCTGCGAGCCGCGACGGTCGACGACGTGCCCGCCGTCGTCGCGCTGCTGTCCGACGACCCGATCAGCGCGAGTCGCGGCGACCGGGCGCGGCCGGAGGACATGGCCGCATATCGACGCGGATTCGGGGAGATCGACGCCGACCCCGCGAACGTCCTCCTCGTTCTCGAGCACCCGGACGACGGTGCGGTGGCGACGATGCAGCTCACGCTCATCCCCGGCATGGCCAGGGCGGGAGCGGCACGCCTCCAGGTCGAGGCCGTGCGGGTGCGGTCGGACCGGCGCTCCGGCGGCCTCGGCGCGGCGATGATGCAGTGGGTGATCCAGGTGGCCCGTGACACGGGCGCAGGCCTCATCCAGCTCACGTCCGACGCGGCGCGCGCAGACGCGCACCGCTTCTACGAACGGCTCGGCTTCGCGCCCAGCCACGTCGGGTTCAAGTACCGCCTCTGACCGCTGTCCACGACTCCGGAGATCTCACCCGACACGCCGGCGAGGAGACCGGGACTCCGGAGTTTTCCGAGGTCGTGCTCGGGGCGTCCGGAGTTGCGAACGGCGGAGCGGGGTCGGTCAGCCGCGGCGCCTCCCTGCCCGCCCGATCGTCGCCGTCAACACCGTCAGCAGGTGCTCGGCCGACGCGTCCCAGCTGTACCGGGCCGCCGCCTGCCGGGACGCCGCGGAGCGCTGCGCCCACACCTCCGGCTGCTCCAGGTGCCGCACCCGGTCGGCGAGCGCCGTCGGGTCGTCCGCAGGGAAGTACAGTGCCGCGTCGCCGCCGATCTCGCGGAAGATCGGGATGTCGCTGACGATCACCGGCGTCCCGAGCGTCATCGACTCCAGCAGCGGGATGCCGAAGCCCTCGTCCTTGGACGCGGTCACCAGCGCCGTCGCCCTGGCCAGCGTCTCGGCGTACTCCTCGTCGCTCGCACCGTTGTGGAACACGATCCGCGCGCCGGGGGCGAGCGCGGTGAGGCGCTCCTCCTCGTGCTCGCCGACCTTGCTCATCAGGTGCAGCTCGTAGCCCGGCAGCAGCGCGACCGCCCTGACCAGCGTGTCGACGTTCTTGTAGGGCATGAACGAGCCCATGTAGACCAGGCTCTTGCTCTCGGGGGCGGTGCGCGACGCCCGCTCCTCCGGGATGGCCGGCATGTCCGCCGCGTTCGGCACCACGTACACCGGCCGCTTGGTCAGGCGGTGCTCGGCGATGAGCTGCTTGGTCGTGTTCGAGACGGTGACGACCGCGTCCGACCGGTTGAGCAGCATCCGCTGCGGCCACCAGGAGAGGTGATACAGCCGCCACAGCGCCCGGACGAACGCCGGCAGGTCGCGCGGCGGCGTCGGGTGGCGGTAGTAGATGAGGTCGTGCACGGTGAGGATGAGCCGGTAGCGCCGCCCGAAGCCTCCCATCGTCTGCATCGGGGTGAACACCACGTCCGGCCTCAGCTTGTTGACCTGGCGCGCCACCCACGGCTCGCCCACCGACGTCGGGGACGCGATGAGCTCCCACGGCAGGTCCGGCAGCATCTCCAGTTGGCGGTGGTCGTTGATGAGCATGGTGACGTCGTGCCGCTTCGCCAGCGCGGTGACCAGGCCGGCCGTGTACCGGCTGATCCCGTCGTGCCGGCCGATGCGGGTGTACCGGCAGTCGAACAGGACCCTCATGCCAGGAACTCCTCGATGGCGGTGGCCGCCTCCACGGGCTTCTCGTAGTGGATGAGGTGCCCGACGCCCCCGATCTCCACGAGTCGTGCATCCGGGAACAGCCCGCGCAGCCGACGCTCGGCCGCGATCGGCGTGATGTCGTCGTCCACCGCGGCGACCAGCAGCGTCCGCTCCGGGATGCGCGCGGCGAACTCGCTCACGTCGTGCGAGACGGATGCGCGGAACGCCTCGAGCACCACCCGCCGGTCGCTGAACGCGGAGAAGTAGCTGTCGTGCTGGCCGTGGATCCAGCGCCGCAGCGCCGGCTGCTTCGTCTTCGCCATCGCGATGCTCATCACCCGGACGATGACCCGGTTGCGCAGCAGGGCGAAGCCCAGACGTTCGGGCAGGGCGGCGGCCAGCCAGTAGTAGAAGATCGCCAGCCTGGTCAGGATGCCGCGCGGGCCCTGCAGCGCCGGCTGGCCGATCGGGTTCACCAGCACGACCGCGTCCGGGCGCTCGGCGGCCGGGTCGGCGAGCGTCGCCGACACCACGATCGAGCCGAACGAGTGGCCGAGCAGCACGACCCGGCCAGTGAGTCCGAGCCCCGCGACGAAGGCTCGCAGCCAGCGCGCGTAGCCCTCGATGTCGTGGGACGCCTCCGTCATCGGCGTCGACTCCCCGAAGCCGGGCAGGTCGGGCGAGATCAGCCGCATCCCCTCCAGCTGCGCCACCACCGGCTCCAGGCCGTGGTGGTCGCCGCGGAATCCGTGGACGAGCACCAGGGTCGTCGCGGCGTCCGCGTCGCCGTAGTCCCAGTACCGGGTGGTGCCGCCCAGCAGCTCCGCCTCACACCGGCGGACGGGCAGCCGGGCGAGCGCCGCGGCGTATGGTGAGGCCGTGTCGGAGAGCGAGGTGGAGATCATCCAGACCAGTCTAGGCAGGACTGGACAGGCCACCTCTGCCACCCCCTAGACTTCTGTGGTTGTAATCGCTTACATCGGCCGGCGTGCCGAAAGGAGAATCGTGAGCTTCACCGCGCCCATCACGTTGCCCGGACTCACCCTGGATCCCCAGTGGTATCGGCGCGCCGTGTTCTACGAGGTGATGGTCCGCTCCTTCGTGGACAGCAACGGGGACGGCTCCGGCGACATCGCCGGTCTGACCTCCAAGCTCGACTACCTGCAGTGGCTGGGCGTCGACGCGCTCTGGCTGCCGCCGTTCTTCCAGTCGCCGCTGCGCGACGGCGGCTACGACGTGTCCGACTTCAAGGCGATCCTGCCGGAGTTCGGCACGATCGACGAGTTCCAGGATCTCGTCACCAAGGCGCACGAGCGCAACATGCGCATCATCATCGACCTGCCGATGAACCACACCTCCGACCAGCACGAGTGGTTCCAGCAGTCCCGCTCCGACCCGGAGGGTCCGTACGGCGACTTCTATGTCTGGAACGACACCGACGACAAGTGGCCGGACATCCGCATCATCTTCGTCGACACCGAGGACTCCAACTGGGCGTTCGACGAGGCGCGCCGGCAGTACTACTTCCACCGCTTCTTCTCCCACCAGCCGGACCTGAACTTCGAGAACCCGGCCGTGCACGAGGCGATGCACGACATCGTGCGGTTCTGGCTGGACCTCGGCGTCGACGGCTTCCGGCTCGACGCCATCCCCTACCTCTACGAGTCGGACGAGGGCAACGGCGAGGGCGAGCCGCCGACGCACGAGTTCATCAAGCGGCTGCGCGAGATGGTCGATCGCGACTACCCGGGCCGGATGATGATCGCCGAGGCGAACCAGTGGCCCCGCGAGGTCGCTGCCTTCTTCGGCTCGGAGGAGGAGCCGGAGTGCCACATGGCCTTCGACTTCCCGGTGATGCCGCGCATCTTCTACGCGCTGCGCTCCCAGCAGGCCTCCGAGCTCATCCGGGTGCTCTCGGAGACGACGGACGTCCCCGACGGCGCGGCGTGGGGCGTGTTCCTGCGCAACCACGACGAGCTGACCCTCGAGATGGTCAGCGAGGAGTACCGGCAGGCGATGTACGGCTGGTACGCCTACGACCCGCGGATGCGCGCGAACATCGGGATCCGCCGCCGGCTCGCGCCGCTGCTGGACAACTCGCGCGCCGAGATGGAGCTGGCGCACGCCCTGCTGTTCTCGCTCCCCGGCAGCCCGTTCCTCTACTACGGCGACGAGATCGGGATGGGCGACAACATCTGGTTGCCGGACCGCGACAGCTCCCGCACGCCGATGCAGTGGACGCCGGACCGCAACGCCGGCTTCTCGACCGCCGACCCCGGCAAGCTCTTCCTCCCCGTCGTCCAGTCGCTGGTGTTCCACTACAACCAGGTGAACGTGGAGGCGCAGCTGGCGCAGTCGCGGTCGCTGCTGCACTGGATCCGCAACGTCATCCACGTGCGCAAGGCGCACCCGGTGTTCGGGCTCGGCGACATCCGCGTGCTGCCGACCAACCACGAGTCGGTGCTCGCCTTTGTGCGCTCGTACGAGGGCAGCGGCACGCGTTTCGGCGACCAGCCGGAGGACGTGCTCTGCGTGTTCTCGTTCGCGCACAATCCGGTGTCGGTCACCCTGGACGCGCCGGAATTCGCCGGTCGCGCCCTGTACGACCTGTTCGGCGGCGCGGAGTTCCCGACGATCGCGGAGGACGGCCGCTTCACGCTGACGCTCGGCACCCAGAACTTCTACTGGCTGCACATCGAGCCGCGCCGGGACTGACGGCCGGGGACGCCACGGCGGCACCGATCCCGCCCCGGCGGATCACGGACCCGCCGGGCGCGGTCCCCGCGGCTGACGGTGGTCGTTCCTACGCTGGGCTCATGAGCACCTGGCACCACGAACTCGGCGTCTTCGATCTGGAGACGACGGGTGTGGATGTGGAGACGGCCCGCATCGTCACCGCGCACGTGGGACTGCTCGGCGATCAGGGCGAGGTGCGGCACGGCCGCTACTGGCTCGTCGACCCGGGCGTCGAGATCCCGGCCGAGGCCACCGCCGTTCACGGCATCACCACCGAGCTCGCCCGGGCGAAGGGGATGGACGCAGGCACGGCCGTCGCCGCGATCGTCGACCAGCTGCGCCGGCTGTTCGCCCGCGGCATTCCGGTGGTCGCCTACAACGCCCCGTACGATTTCACGCTGCTCGACCGCGAGGCGCGGCGCCACGGCATCGAACCGCTCGACGCCCCCGGACCGATCATCGATCCGCTGGTGATCGACCGCGCCGTCGACCGCTACCGGCCAGGCAAGCGCACCCTGAGCGTGACCGCCGTGCACTACGGCGTCGAACTGACCGCGGCCCACGACGCCGGGGCGGACGCGATCGCCGCCGGCCGGCTCGCGCAGGCGCTGGTCCGCGCGCACGGCGAGGCGCTCGCGATGGAGGCGGCAGAGCTGCACCACAAGCAGGTCGACTGGTGCCGGGAGCAGGCCGCCGACTTCCAGGACTACATGCGCCGTGTGCGCGACCCGGAGTTCACGGCCTCGGGGGCGTGGCCGCTGCGCTGAGCGCCGCTCGTCCACGACCCGCGCGCACGCTGGGGGTTTCCGCCGCGTCCGCTGGGCGCTACTGTTCGTCCATGAGCGATCCGGACCTGAACCCGCAGCCTCTGCCGCCGCAGCAGCAACCGCAGCAGCAGCCGCCTCTGCAGCAACCGCAGTACGGCGCCTACCAGCCGGCGCAGCCGGGCTGGAACGTCCTCGCGATCGTGGGGTTCATCCTCGCGTTCTTCGTCAGCATCGTCGGCGTGATCCTCGGCTTCGTCGCGCTGTCCCAGATCAAGAAGACCGGCGAGCAGGGCCGCGGCCTCGCGATCGCCGCGATCATCATCGGCTTCGCCGAGATCGTGATCGGCATCATCATCGCCATCATCGTGGCGATCGCCCTCGGCGTCGCCGCCACGCAGTACCAGAACTACTGACGTCCCCCGCGCACCACGAGAAAGGCCCCCGTCGTGCGACGGGGGCCTTTCTGGTGCGGCGGGTTACTTGCCGAAGTTCTTGTAGCGCGAGTTGAACTTCTCGACACGGCCGGCCGAGTCGAGGATGCGCTGCTTGCCCGTGTAGAACGGGTGCGACTCGGAGGAGATCTCGACGTCGATCACCGGGTAGGTGTTGCCGTCCTCCCACTCGATCGTCTTCTCGCTGGAGACGGTGGAGCGGGTGAGGAACGTCGCGCCCGAGGCCAGGTCGCGGAAAACCACCGGGGCGTAGTCGGGGTGGATGTCAGTCTTCATGAGGACTTCCTTGTTGCGTAGTGTTCGGTCGGTCAAGTCCGCGCTCGATGCGCGAGGACGGGAAGCTTTCGGCCCGCATTCGTCTCACGACTCCCGGACCAGCTATCGAGTTTAGCAGATCCGTCAGTCGATCGTCTTCTGACGCGCCCGGGCGGTGAACCGGCCGTCGCTCTCCTCGAGCTCGACGTCCACACCGAACGTCTCGCTCAGGGAGGCACTGGTCAGCACTTCGCCGATCGGTCCCTGCGCGGTGATCCGGCCGTCCTTCAGCAGCAGCGCGCGGTTGAAGCCGACGGGGATCTCCTCGACGTGGTGGGTCACCATCACGATCGCGGGCGACTTGGGGTCGCTCGCGTAGCCGCCGAGCAGCTGCAGCAGCTCCTCGCGGCCGCCGAGGTCGAGGCTGGCGGCGGGCTCGTCGAGCAGCAGCATCTCGGGATCCGTCATCACCGAGCGGGCGATCTGCACCCGCTTCTGCTCGCCGTCGCTGAGGCTCCCGAAGGTGCGCTCGGCGAGGTGGTCGAGGTGCCACTCGGCGAGCACCCGGTGGGCGCGGCGCTCGTCGATCTCCTCGTACAGCTCGTTCCAGCGGCCGGTGACCGCGTACGCCGCGGTCATCACCACGTCGAGCACGCGCTCGGTGCGCGGGATGCGACGGGCGAGGGCGCTGGAGGCGAAGCCGAGCAGCGGCCGCAGCTCGGAGAGGTCGCTGTGGCCCAGCGACTCGCCGAGCACAGTCGCCTCACCGGAGGACGGGTGCAGGGCGGCCGCGGCGATCTGCAGCATGGTGGTCTTCCCGGCGCCGTTCGGGCCGAGGATCACCCAGCGCTCGTCCGGCTCCACGGTCCAGTCGACACCCTCGAGGACGGCGTTGCCGTCCCGGGTCACGGACACGTCTTGGAGTCGGAGAACGCTGCTGGCCATGACCTCTAGCCTAGCGGCGTCAGGAGGACGCCGTTGACGCCGCCGAGGGGCGCGTCGTTGTCGTTTTCGGGCCTCGAAAACGACACCAACGTGCCGCTCGGCGAGAGGCCGGCCGGCGGGACGCCATCGCTTCCGGAGTAGTTCACACTCGGGCGCGGCGTGTCGCGTGACGTACTCAGGAACGGATGGCGCGCGGCGTCAGGAGGACGCGACGGACCGGTAGACCGCGCGGGTCTGCTCGGCGATCGCGGCCCAGCTGAACTCCTGCTCGGCGCGCCGACGCCCGGCCTCGCCCATCCGCGCCGCCCGCTCCGGGTCGCCGACGACCTCGGTGAGCGCCGCCGCCAGATCCCGGACGAAGCCCTCCGGGTCCGTCGGCGTCCCCGTGCCGTCCTGCAGCTGCTGGATCGGCACCAGCCGCCCGGTCACGCCGTCCACGATCACCTCGGGGATGCCGCCGGTCGCCGTGCCGACCACCGGCAGCCCGCACGCCATCGCCTCCAGGTTCACGATGCCGAGCGGCTCGTAGATCGAGGGGCAGACGAACACGGTGGATGCGCTGAGCGCGGCCCGCAGCTCGTCGTTCGGGAGCAGCCGGTCGATCCACACGACGCCGTCGCGCTCGGCCTGCAGCTGCTCGACGAGCCCGGTCACCTCCGCCAGGATCTCCGGGGTGTCCGGCGCGCCGGCGCAGAGGATCAGCTGCACGTCCTTCGGCAGCAGCGTCGCGGCACGCAGCAGGTACGGGAGACCCTTCTGGCGCGTGATCCTGCCGACGAAGACGACGGCGGGGCGGCTCGGGTCGATCCCGAGCGAGCGTGCCAGGTCCTCGTCGTGCAGCGGCTGCCACCGCTCAAGGTCGATGCCGTTGTAGACGACCGTCACGTCGGACGGATCGAGCGACGGGTAGGAGTTCAGGATGTCGCGGCGCATCCCCTCGCTCACCGCGATCACCCGGTCGGCGGCTTCGAACGCGGTCTTCTCGATCCAGCTGGACACACGGTAGCCGCCGCCCAGCTGCTCGGCCTTCCACGGCCGCAGCGGCTCCAGGCTGTGCGCGGTGACGACGTGCGGGACGCCGTGCAGCAGCTTGGCGATGTGACCGCCGGCGTTCGCATACCAGGTGTGCGAGTGGACGACGTCCGCTCCCCTGCAGTCCTGGGCCATCTGCAGGTCGACGCCGAGCGTCGTGACCGACCCGTTGGCCTCCGCCAGCTCCGCAGGCACCCGATAGGCGACCGTGTCGGCCTCCTCGCGCGGCGCTCCGAAGCAGCGCACGATCACCTCGGTGTCCGTCCGGAGAGCCCGGACGAGCTCGGTCACGTGCACCCCGGCGCCGCCGTAGATGTCCGGCGGGTACTCCCGGGTCAGAAGATCAACGCGCATGTCGAGAACGCTAGTACAGCCCCCGGGTTGCCTCTACTGTAAGGGTCATGGCAGCAGGCAAGAAGATCTTCGGCATCGTCCTCGCGGGTGGGGAGGGCAAGCGGCTGATGCCGTTGACAGCGGATCGCGCGAAGCCCGCGGTCCCGTTCGGCGGTCAGTACCGGCTGATCGACTTCGCGCTGTCCAACCTGATCAACTCCCAGCTGCGGCAGATCGTCGTGCTCACCCAGTACAAGTCGCACAGCCTCGACCGCCACGTCTCGCAGACCTGGCGCCTCGACGGGATGCTGAACTCCTACATCGCCTCGGTGCCCGCCCAGCAGCGCCTCGGCAAGCGCTGGTTCAGTGGCTCGGCGGACGCGATCCTGCAGAGCCTCAACCTGCTCCGCGACGAGAAGCCGGACATCGTGGTCGTCGTCGGCGCCGACCACGTCTACCGCATGGACTTCGGGCAGATGATCCAGGCGCACATCGACTCGGGCCAGGCGGCGACGGTCGCGGCCATCCGGCAGCCGATCTCGCTCGCCGACCAGTTCGGCGTGATCGAGGTCGACGCGGCGCACCCGGAGCGGATCGCTGCGTTCCGCGAGAAGCCGAGCGACCCGGTGGGCCTGCCCGACTCCCCCGGCGAGGTGCTCGCCTCGATGGGCAACTACGTCTTCGACGCGGAGGCGCTCATCGACGCCGTCCAGCGCGACGGCGACCGCCCGGACTCCAACCACGACATGGGCGGCGACATCATCCCGGACTTCGTCTCACGCGGCGAGGCGGGCGTCTACGACTTCAACAACAACGACGTCCCCGGCTCCACCGATCGCGACCGTTACTACTGGCGCGACGTCGGGACGATCGACTCGTTCTTCGAGGCGCACCAGGACCTGATCTCGGCCCTCCCGGTCTTCAACCTCTACAACAGCGAATGGCCGATCTTCAGCCAGGTGCTGAACTCCCCTCCCGCGAAGATCGTGCGCGACGGCCGCGGCGCCCTGGGCACGACCATCGACTCCATCGTCTCGCTCGGCTCGGTGATCTCCGGCGCGCACCTCGAGCGGAGCGTGCTCGGGCCGTGGGCGAAGGTGAGCTCCGGCGCGAAGGTGGTGGACTCCGTCGTGTTCGAGCGCGCCGTCATCGAGCCGAACGCGTTCGTCGGACGTGCCATCCTGGACAAGGACGTCGTTGTGGCCGAAGGGGCCAGGATCGGCGTCGACCCGGACCGGGACCGCGCACGCGGCTTCACCGTCACCGAGTCCGGGATCACCGTCGTCGGCAAAGGAGTTCACGTCGTTCCATGACGTCCGCACGTTCGCACAGCAGCAGGCCCACCACGTTCCTCGTCGTCCTGGACGCCGACTCCACCCTCATCCACGACGAGGTGATCGAGCTGCTCTCCGAGGAGGCGGGCTCGCGCGCCGAGGTCGCCGACATCACGGAGCGCGCGATGCGCGGCGAGCTCGACTTCGAGGCGAGCCTGCGCGAGCGCGTCCGCACGCTGGCCGGGCTCCCGGTCGAGGTGTTCGAGCGCGTGGGCGAGCGCATCCGGGTGACGGACGGCGTCCCGGAGCTCGTCGCCGGGGTGCAGGCCGCGGGCGGCCGCATCGGCGTGGTGTCCGGCGGCTTCCACGAACTGCTCGACCCGCTGGGCGAGCGGCTCGGGCTCGACCACTGGCGCGCCAACCGGCTGGAGGTGCGGGACGGGGTGCTCACCGGCGAGGTGGACGGCACCGTGGTCGACGCGGCGGCGAAGGCGCAGTCCCTGCTGTTCTGGGCCGCGGACGCCGGCGTCCACCTCCGTCAGACGGTCGCGATCGGCGACGGAGCGAACGATCTGCGGATGATGGCCGAGGCCGGGCTCTCGATCGCGTTCAACGCCAAGCCGCGGGTGCGGGCGGAGGCGGACCTGGTGATCGACCGCCAGGACCTCGCCCAGGTGCTCCCCCTGCTCGGCCTGCGCGGCTGACTCGCGAGGGGCACGTTGTTGTCGCTGTTTGCGTCGAGAAGTGACAACGACGTGCCCCTCGGCGACGTTTCTAGTGGCCCATCCCGAGGCCGCCGTCGACGGGGATGACGGCGCCGGAGATGTAGCCGGCGTCATCGCCCGCGACCCAGGTCACCACGCGAGCGACCTCCTGGGCGGAGGCGAACCGGCCCGCCGGGATGTTCTTCATGTACTCGGCCTGCTGGGCCTCCGGCAGCACGGCCGTCATCTCGGTCTCGATGAAGCCGGGGGCGACCACGTTCGCGGTGATCCCGCGTGCGCCGAGCTCGCGGGTGATGGAGCGCGCCATGCCGACCAGACCGGCCTTGCTCGCGGCGTAGTTGACCTGGCCGGCGGAGCCGTACAGGCCGACGACGCTGGAGATCAGCACGATGCGGCCGAAGCGCGCCTTCAGCATCCCCTTCGTCGCCCGCTTGACCACGCGGAAGGACCCGCCGAGGTTCGTGTCGACCACGGCGTCGAACTCCTCGTCGGACATCCGCATCAGCAGCGTGTCCTTGGTGATCCCGGCGTTCGCGACGACGACCTCCACCGGGCCGAGCTTCTCCTCGACCTCGGCGAACGCGGCGTCCACGGCGGCGGTGTCCGTCACGTCTGCCCGCACGGTGAGCGAACCCTCCGGGCCCTCGCCCGAGCGAGCGGTGACCGCGACGCGGTGCCCCTGCGCCAGGAACTCCTCGGCGATCGCGTAACCGATGCCGCGGTTCCCTCCGGTGACGAGCACAGTGCGTTGCGTGGTCATTCGTGATTTCCTCTCGATCGGGGATCAGCTCCCTAGTTTATGGACGTACGCTTGAGTCAACGCACATGAAGCCTTCACGCCCGTCGCTGACGAACCTGCCGCTCTCCCCGGATCTCGAGCGCAAGCACCGGATGATCAAATATTCGGTCGCCATGGGGATCCGTGTCGTCTGCATCATCGTCGCGCTGTTCGTCCCGGGCTGGTGGGCGGCGGTCCCCCTGGTCGCCGCGATCTTCCTGCCGTACTTCGCCGTCGTCATCGCGAACGTCTCGACCGAGCCTCGTCGAGGAGAAGCCCAGGCGCCGGGCGCTATCCTGCCGTTGGCGCCCCCTCCGCAGGAGCGGCGCGACGAGCGGCAGGAGAACACGTGATCGGGCGGTGCGGATGATCGGCATGGGCGAGCCGGAGCCGCTCACCTGCTCCCGCGCCGGCTGCACCGAGACCGCGGGCTGGCGCATCGAGTGGCGCAACCCGAAGATCCACACGGCCGACCGCGTGAAGGTCTGGCTCGCGTGCGAGGAGCACGTGGACTTCCTGCGCGAGTTCCTCGCCGCGCGCGAGTTCCCGCTGCGGGTCGTCCCCGCCGACGGCGGCGAGGGCGGCACCGGCGAGAGGACCACGGCGTGAGCGCGCCCGAGACCCCCGACGTCGAGCGGGCCGCGGCCGCGCCCGCCGGCTGGCGGTTCGCGTTCTCCAAGCGCTGGCTCGGCTACCTGGCGTTCGCGATCGCGTTCGCGATCGCCTGCGGCTTCCTCTCCAACTGGCAGCTCGCTCGCAGCAAGGAGGCGGCCGCAGCGAACGCGCTCATCGCCGCCAACTTCGACTCCCGGCCCGTGCCGCTCGCCGAGGAGCTGCCGTCGCTCACCGCGTACTCCCCGAAGCAGGAGTGGACGCGCGTGACCGTCACAGGAACCTATGAGACGGACAAGGAGATCCTGGCCCGCAACCGGCCCTTCAACGGCAGCCCCGGGTTCGAAGTGCTCACGCCGCTGCGCACCGCCGACGGCGCACTGTTCATCGTCGACCGCGGCTGGGTGCCGACCGGCTCCTCCACGGACGCGCCGGACAGCGTTCCCGCCGCGCCGTCCGGCACGGTCACCGTCATCGCCCGGCTGAAGGCCAGCGAGCCCGCCATCCCCGGTCGGTCGGCGACCGGGATGCAGGTGGGCACCATCCAGCTCTCCGTCGTCAAGCAGAAGCTCGACGGCGCCGACGTCTACACCGGCGCGTACGGCCTGCTCGACTCGCAGACGCCGGCACCGGCCAGCGCGCCGGCGCCGACCGTCACCGACCCGCCGACGCAGGACGAGGGACTGCACTGGTCGTACATGATCCAGTGGATCATCTTCGCCCTGATCGGGTTCTTCGGCCTCGGCTACGCGCTGATCACCGAGTACCGCAAGCGCAACGAGCACGACCCGGCCGAGCAGGCGCGGGCCGCGGAGCGCGCAAGGCGCCGCGCGCAGAAGCGCACGGACGCCGACGTCGAGGACGAGCTTCTCGACGCCTCCCGCTGACGCGCCCGACGCGCTTCGCGCCCCGCCGCGCTACGCGAGCGAGATCAGGTCGAGGTAGTCCTTGTTCCAGTGGTCCTCGACGCCGTCCGGCATGATCAGCACGCGCTCCGGGTTCAGCGCCTCCACGGCGCCCTCGTCGTGACTGACCAGCACGACCGCACCCTCGTAGTGGGCGAGCGCGTCCAGGATCTCGTCGCGGCTCGCCGGGTCGAGGTTGTTGGTCGGCTCGTCGAGCAGCAGCACGTTCGCGCCGGACACAACGATCATCGCCAGCGCCAGCCGGGTCTTCTCGCCGCCGGAGAGCACGCCCGCCGGCTTGTGGGCGTCGTCCCCGGTGAACAGGAACGAGCCGAGCACCTTGCGGGCCTCGGTCTCGGTCAGCGACGGGGAGGACGACACCATGTTCTGCAGCACCGACCGCTCGACGTCGATCGTCTCGTGCTCCTGCGCGTAGTAGCCGATGCGCAGGCCGTGGCCGGGCTCGATCGCCCCGGTGTCCGGCTTGTCGACGCCCGCGAGCATCCGCAGCAGCGTGGTCTTGCCCGCGCCGTTCAGGCCGAGGACGACCACCTTCGACCCGCGGTCGATCGCGAGGTCCACCGCGGTGAAGATCTCCAGCGACCCGTAGCTCTTCGACAGGTCGGAGGCCTGCAGCGGCGTCCTTCCGCACGGTGCCGGTGTCGGGAAGCGCAGCTTCGCCACCCGGTCGGCCTGGCGCACGTCCTCGAGGCCGGCGAGCAGCTTCTCCGCGCGCGCGACCATCTGGTGCGCGGCGGCGGCCTTGGTCGCCTTCGCGCCGAACTTCGCCGCCTGCAGCTGCAGCGCGCCCGCCTTCTTCTCGGCGTTGGCACGCTCCTTCTTGCGGCGCTCCTCGTCCGCGGCGCGCTGGCGCTGGTAGTTCTTCCAGCCCATGTTGTAGATGTCGATGACCTGGCGGTTCGCGTCCAGGTAGAAGACTCGGTTGACGGTCTCCCCCACCAGGTCCACGTCGTGCGAGATCACGATGAAGCCGCCGGAGTAGCCCTTCAGGAACTCGCGCAGCCAGACGATCGAGTCGGCATCCAGGTGGTTCGTTGGCTCGTCGAGGATCATCGTGCGGGCATCGGAGAAGAGGATGCGCGCCAGCTCGATGCGGCGGCGCTGACCGCCGGACAGCGTCTTCAGCGGCTGGTCGAGGATGCGGTCCGGAAGGTTGAGGTTGGACGCGATGGAGGCGGCCTCCGCCTCGGCGGCGTACCCGCCGAGCATGTGGAAGCGCTCCTCCAGGCGGCCGTACTTCTTCATCGCGGCCGCCGACACCGCGGCGTCCTCACTCGCCATCTCGAGCGTCGCCTCCTGCATCCCGAGCACGATCGACCCGAGGCCGCGGGCGTCCAGGATGCGCGTGCGCGCCAGGTCGTCGAGGTTGCCGGAGCGCGGGTCCTGCGGCAGGTAGCCGAGCTCGCCGCTGCGGTCGACCTTGCCGGCGGTGGGCAGCAGGTCGCCCGCCAGCACCTTGGTCAGCGTGGTCTTCCCGGCGCCGTTGCGGCCGACGAGGCCGATCTTGTCGCCGTCGGCGACGCGGAAGCTGACGTTCTCCATCAGCAGGCGGGCGCCGACCCGCAGCTCGAGGTCCTGCACGGCGAGCACGATGATTCCGTTCGTTCAGAAGCCATCCGTCCCGCGAGTTCTCACGGGACGGATGGCTGAGGTGGTGGTTCTAGATGGCGAAGCCGAGGGCGCGCATCATGTCGCGGCCGTCATCGGTGATCCGCTCGGGGCCCCACGGCGGCATCCACACCCAGTTGATGCGGAACGCCTCCACGATGCCGTCCAGGCTCTCGGCCGTCTGCTCCTCGAGCACGTCGGTGAGCGGGCAGCCGGCACTGGTGAGGGTCATCGAGATGATGAGGGCGTTGTTCTCCTCGTCCCAGGCCAGGTCGTAGATCAGGCCGAGGTCGACGACATTGATCCCGAGCTCGGGATCCATGACATTCTTCAGCGCCTCCTCGACCTGGTCGAAGAGCGCAGGGCTCAGCGTGGCGGGCATATCTCCAGCCTACGCCTCGGCCAGCTCGCCGGCGGCGGCCGACGCGGACTCGGGGGCGTCGACGAAGCGGTCGTAGCCCTCCTCCTCCAGGCGCTCGGCGAGCTCGGGGCCGCCCTGCTCCGCCACCTTGCCTGCGACGAAGACGTGCACGAAGTCCGGCTTGATGTAGCGGAGGATGCGCGTGTAGTGCGTGATGAGCAGGATGCCGAGCCCGGTGTTGGCCTTGGCCCGGTTGACGCCCTCGGAGACGATCTTCAGCGCGTCGACGTCGAGGCCGGAATCGGTCTCGTCGAGCACGGCGAACTTCGGCTTCAGCAGCTCCAGCTGGAGGATCTCGTTGCGCTTCTTCTCGCCGCCCGAGAAGCCCTCGTTGACGTTGCGCTCGGCGAAGGACGAGTCCATCCGCAGGGCGGACATCGACTCGCGGACGTCCTTGACCCAGGTTCGGATCGCCGGCGCCTGGCCGTCGATCGCGGTCTTGGCGGTCCGCAGGAAGTTGGTGTTGGTGACACCGGGGATCTCGACCGGGTACTGCATCGCGAGGAAGAGGCCGGCGCGGGCGCGCTCGTCCACGGTCATGGCGAGGACGTCCTCGCCGTCGAGCGTGATCGTGCCGCCGGTGACGGTGTACTTCGGGTGCCCGGCGATCGTGTACGCGAGCGTGGACTTGCCCGAGCCGTTCGGGCCCATGATCGCGTGGATCTCGCCCTCGCGGATGGTGAGGTCGACACCGTTCAGGATGGGCTTGGTGCCCTGGTCGGTCTCGACGGTGACGTGCAGGTCGCGGATTTCAAGCGTTGACATGTCTTTACTGGATTTCTTTCGTGACGGTCGGGTCGATGTAGACGTCTCCGTCGATGACCTCGACCTGGAAGACGGGGACCGGCTCGTAGGCCGGGAGGTTCAGCGGCTTGCCGGTGACGAGCGAGAACTGGGAGCCGTGCGCCCAGCACTCCAGGCTCTCGCCCTCGACGAAGCCCTCGGACAGCGAGATCTCGCCGTGCGTGCAGGTGTCGCCGATCGCGTGGATGTCGCCGGCCGAGTCCTTCACGAGGGCGATCGGCACGCCGTCCACGACGACGCGGCTGGCCTGGTTCTCCACCAGGTCGCCGACGGCGGTGACGCGGGTCGCCGCCATCAGCTCGCCGCCGTGACGGACACAGCGAGCTCCGCCTCGATGGCGGCCTGCAGCCGTTCCTGCAGCTCGGGCGATCCGATCTGCTGCACGATCTCGAAGAGGAACCCGCGCACGACGAGGCGGCGCGCCTCCTCCTCCGGGATGCCGCGCGACTGCAGGTAGAACAGCTGCTCGTCGTCGAAGCGTCCGGTCGCGCTGGCGTGGCCGGCGCCGACGATGTCGCCCGTCTCGATCTCGAGGTTCGGCACCGAGTCGGCGCGGGCGCCGTCGGTGAGCACGAGGTTGCGGTTCTGCTCGTAGGTGTCGGTGCCGACGGCCTTCGGGCCGATCAGCACGTCGCCGATCCAGACGGTGCGAGCACCCTCGCCCTGCAGCGCACCCTTGTAGGTGACACGGCTGCGGGTCTCGGGTCCGTCGTGGTGGACGTACACCTGCTGCTCGAGGTGCTGGGTCGCGTCGGCGAAGTACGCGCCGAGGAGCTCCGCGTCCGAACGCGCGCCCGCGAGGTGCGCGGACGGGTTCAGCCGCACGACGCCGCCACCGAGGGTGACGGCCACGTGCTTGAGCCGGGCGTTCTCCGCGATCTCCGCGAAGTGCGCGGCGACGTGCAGCGCCTCGTCGTCCCACTCCTGCACGGAGACGACCGTGAGGTCCGAGCCGGCGCCGAGCAGGAACTCGACGTTCTCGCTCAGGTGCGCGGGGCCGCGGTTCTGCAGGATGAGCGTGGCTCGGGCGCCGGGGGCGACCTCCACCACCGTGTGCGCTGCACGGCCGGAGTCGCCGAGCGACGAGCGCGTCAGCGTCGCCTCCTTGACGTCGTCTCCGGTGATGGACACGAGCAGCGCCTGCTCGAAGTTCGTCCAGGCGTTGGCGGACGCGCGGTCCTCCGGCGTGCCTGCGGAGCCGATGCGGGCGTCGTCGCGCCCGATCCACGACACCTGCACGCCGGGGGCGGAGGTGACGTCGAACACGTAGGGCGAGCCGTCGAGCTCGCCGGAGAGGAGTTCGGTGAGCCGGGCGACGGGCGTGTGCTTCCACATGACCTCGCGGCCGGTGACCTCCGGGAAGGCGGAGACGTCGGTGGAGGCGAACCGCTCCGAGCGGGTCTGGACGGGGACGGGCGCGCGCATGTGCGTCGGCGCCGGCGCCGTCTCCTGGGTCTGCGTCGGTGTGCTGGGGGTCGTCATATCAGCCGACAGAGCCTTCCATGCCCATCTCGATGAGCTTGTTGAGTTCGAGTGCGTATTCCATGGGGAGCTCGCGGGCGATCGGCTCGATGAAGCCGCGGACGATCATGGCCATCGCCTCGTCCTCCGGGAGGCCCCTGGACATCAGGTAGAAGAGCTGCTCCTCGCTCACCCGCGAGACGGTCGCCTCGTGGCCGAGCTGCACGTCGTCCACCCGGATGTCGATCGCCGGGTAGGTGTCGGAGCGCGAGATCGTGTCGACGAGCAGCGCGTCGCAGCGCACGGTGTTCGCGGCGTGGTGCGCGTTCGCGTCAACGCGGACCTCGCCGCGGTAGCCCGCGCGGCCGCCGCCGCGGGCGATCGACTTGGAGACGATCGACGACTGCGTGTACGGCGCCATGTGGATCATCTTGGCGCCGGCGTCCTGGTGCTGCCCCGGGCCGGCGAAGGCGACGGAGAGCGTCTCGCCCTTGGCGTGCTCGCCCATCAGGTAGATCGACGGGTACTTCATCGTCACCTTGGAGCCGATGTTGCCGTCCACCCACTCCATGGTCGCGCCCTCGGCCGCGGTCGCCCGCTTGGTCACGAGGTTGTAGACGTTGTTCGACCAGTTCTGGATCGTCGTGTAGCGGACGCGGGCGTTCTTCTTCACGATGATCTCGACGACCGCGGAGTGCAGCGAGTCTGACTTGTAGATCGGAGCCGTGCAGCCCTCGATGTAATGGACGTAGCTGTCCTCGTCGGCGATGATCAGCGTGCGCTCGAACTGGCCCATGTTCTCCGTGTTGATGCGGAAGTAGGCTTGGAGCGGGATCTCGACGTGGACGCCCTTCGGGACGTAGACGAAGGAGCCTCCGGACCAGACGGCCGTGTTCAGCGCGGCGAACTTGTTGTCGCCGGACGGGATGACCGTGCCGAAGTACTCCTCGAAGAACTCGGGGTGCTCGCGGAGCGCGGTGTCGGTGTCCATGAAGATGACGCCCTGCTCCTCCAGGTCCTCGCGGATCTGGTGGTAGACGACCTCGGACTCGTACTGCGCGGCGACGCCGGCGACCAGGCGCTGGCGCTCCGCCTCCGGGATGCCGAGCTTCTCGTAGGTGTTGCGGATGTCCTCGGGCAGGTCCTCCCAGCTCTGGGCCTGCTTCTCGGTGGAGCGCACGAAGTACTTGATGTTGTCGAAGTCGATGTCCGACAGGTCGGCACCCCACGTGGGCATCGGCTTGCGCTCGAAGAGCTGGAGGGCCTTGAGCCGGCGCTGCAGCATCCACTCGGGCTCGTTCTTCAGGGCGGAGATGTCTTTCACCACCTCGGGAGAGAGCCCACGACGCGCGGAGGCTCCCGCGGCGTCGGAGTCGGCCCAGCCGAACTCGTACTGCCCAAGGCTTGCGAGTTCCGGCCGGTCGATCAGGATGTCTGACATTTCTACCTCGTTTCCTTCCACCCGTAACCGGATATCAGTCCGGCTCATTCCTCCCCCGGCGCGTGTCTGCCCACGACGAGGGCGTCCTGATTGTGCGGGTGGCTGTGGTGCGTACAAGCACGATGCGTACCTAAACTGATCGAGGACATGGGCGGCAGTGCCCCGGTCGCAGGATGGAAACACCTGCGGACCACGCGCACTTCTCGCGCGCTTCTCGAACCCATCAATTCTACAGGTGCGGGACGGTAATAGTAGAGGCGCGCCTGCACGTTGGCCGAGTATCACGAGAGATCCGAGGAATCCAGGAAGTTATGAAGCGCATCATCGCGTGGTTGCCCGACCGAGTCGACGTCCGGCTGAAGGTCATCGCCTGGATCTACCTGGTCGGCCAGATCGTCCTGGTCGGTACCGGCGGACTGGTCCGGCTCACCTCGAGCGGGCTGGGCTGCCCGACCTGGCCGAAGTGCACGGCGGACTCGCTCGTGAACACGCCGGAGATGGGCATCCACGGCATCATCGAGTTCGGCAACCGCCTCCTGGGCGTCCTGCTCGGCATCATCGCCATCGTCGCGTTCCTCGCGATCCTGAAGCTCCGCAAGCAGCGTCCCGACCTGTTCTGGCTGACCCTGCTGGCGGGCCTCGGCATCCCGGCGCAGGCGGTCATCGGCGGCCTGAGCGTGCTCACGCAGCTGAACCCCTACGTCGTCGGCCTGCACTTCGTCGTCTCGATCGTGCTCGTTGCGCTCTGCACCGCCTTCCTGATGCGGCTGTACACCGTGCCCGGCCCGCGGGTCCGCGCTGTTCCCGGCTGGTTCGCCGGTGTCGCCCACCTGACCAGCTTCGTGGTCGCGATCACGATCCTCGTCGGCATCGCCACCACCGGCTCCGGTCCGCACGCCGGCGACGCGGACGCGCCCAGGAACGGGCTGAACCCCGAGATCCTGCAGCACGTGCACGCGATCCCGGCGTATGTGACGTTCGCCCTCACGCTGGTGCTCGTGATCGGCTCGCTGCGGATCCGGACGACGCGCGTCCACCGCTACGCGATGTACCTGCTGGCGGTGGAGGTGCTGCAGATCGCGGTCGGCCTGATCCAGGCGAACACCGGGCTCCCCGGCATCCTCGTCGGCATCCACATGATGCTGGCCGCGATGCTCGCGGCCGCGATGACCGCGGTCATCCTCGCGCTCAAGGCGCCGGCCGCCGCCTCCGCCGACGCGACCGTCTCAGCCGCGGACGCCGTCTCGGCCTAGCAGCCCGAGCACGGCGGCCCGCCGCTCGCCGTGGAACTCCACCGTGTGCGCCGTTCCTGCGTCGAACACGAAGCCGGCCGCCGCGGCGAGCCTGCCGCTTGCCGCGTTCCCGAGCAGGTGCTCCCAGCGCAGCCGCGTGAAGCCGAGACCATGCGGGTCAAGCGCGTACCGCGTCACGGCGATCAGCCCCTCCCGGACGAGCCCGCGACCGCGCGCGGCGGGGACCGACCAGCAGCCGAGGGACGCGGAGCCCGGCGTCTCGTCCGCCCGCACCTCGATCACCCCGGCCAGGGGCGCGGTCCTGCTCTCGCGCAGCGCCCAGACGGTGTAGCGGCCGGAGGCGAGCCCGTGCGGGCAGTAGCTGCGGACGAAGTACTCGGCGCTCTCGCGCGTGTACGGCGCCGGCAGCGGGATCCAGCGCTGCGTCTCCGGGTCCTCGCAGGCGGCGAGCACCGCGTCGATGTCCGCTTCTCGCGGCGCATCGAGGATCAGCCTGGCCGTCCGCAGCTCCAACACGCGCGAAACGCTAGCAGCGGTTTCGGCCCCGCGCAGTCGTGAGGAACGCCCCCGGGATCAGAACGGGAGCAGCGGGTCGACCGCGACGGCGAGGAAGATCAGCGTCAGGTAGGCGATCGAGCCGTGGAAGACGCGCATCGGCGACACCGACTCGTGCCGGATCGCCAGGTTGTAGAGGCGGTGCGACTCGAAGAGGAACCAGCCGCCCGCGACGAGCGAGACGGCCGTGTAGAGCAGCCCCATGTGGCCGACCGGGATCAGCAGCAGCGAGCAGGCGACCATCGCCCACGCGTAGAGGATGACCTGGAGGCCGACGACGGCGCGGCCGCGCACCACGGCGAGCATCGGAACGCCCGCGTCCTTGTAGTCCGTGCGGTACTTCATCGACAGCGGCCAGTAGTGCGGCGGCGTCCAGAGGAAGATGATGCCGAACAGGATGACCGGCGCCCAGTCGAGCGACCCGGTGACGGCGGCCCAGCCGATCAGAACCGGCATGCAGCCGGCGACACCGCCCCAGACGATGTTCTGCGGGGTGCGGCGCTTGAGGATGAGCGTGTAGAAGACCACGTAGAGCAGGATCGCGGCGACCGAGAGACCGGCGGCGAGCCAGTTGGTGAAGATTCCGAGCACCAGCACAGAGGCCACGCCGAGCGCCCACGCGAAGACGAGTGCCTCGCGGTCGCTCAGCTCGCCGGTGACGAGCGGCCGGTTCTTGGTGCGGCGCATCACGCGGTCGATGTCGCGGTCGATGTAGCAGTTGAACGCGCCCGCGGAGCCCGCGGACATGTAGCCGCCGATGACCGTGGCGAGCACGAGCCACAGGTTCGGGATCCCGTTCGCCGCGAGGATCATCGTGGGGACCGTCGTCACCAGAAGCAGTTCGACCACCCGCGGCTTGGTGAGGGCGATGTACGCCTTCGCCTTGCGGGCGACGCCGATGCGTCCGACCGGTTCGACACGGCTCTCTACGGCGACGTCCATTGCTCCTCTAGAAGGTGTGTGCGCGGTGAAAGCCTGCGGATGACGCAGGCCCCGCCCAGTCTACGTCACGCCGCATCCCGGTCGCCCCGGTCCCCGCGAACGGGGCACTGCCACACGTTGCCGAGGGAACACTCCGTGTTTCGTGCGTGTTACCTATACTTGGAGATGCTCGCCAGCCGGCACCCCTGTCCTTCCTGCCTCCTTTGTAGGAGTGTGACGGTAGAAGGGGGTCGGCGCCGATGACGTCCACGGCGCGCACTACCTCAACCGGTGCGGGTACACGACGACCCTCACCATATCTACGAAGGGTCAGTTTTCACGTGGCAGCTCTGCAGTGGGATCCCATTGACAACAAGGCAGTAGACACGGCGCGAATCCTCGCGGCCGATGCGGTGGAGAAGGTGGGCAACGGTCATCCCGGCACCGCGATGAGCCTGGCCCCCGCTGCGTACCTGCTGTTCCAGAAGGTGATGCGCCGCGACCCGCGCGACCAGCACTGGCTCGGTCGGGACCGCTTCATCCTCTCCGCGGGCCACAGCTCGCTCACGCAGTACGTCCAGCTCTACCTGGGCGGCTACGGCCTGGAGCTCGACGACCTGAAGGCGCTGCGCACGTGGGGATCGCTCACCCCTGGCCACCCGGAGTACGGCCACACCGACGGCGTGGAGATCACCACTGGCCCGCTCGGGCAGGGCATCTCCTCCTCGGTCGGCTTCGCATACGCCCAGCGCTTCGAGCGCGGCCTGTTCGACCCGGACGCCGCTCCCGGCACCAGCCCGTTCGACCACCACGTGTACGTGATCGCCTCCGACGGCGACCTGGAGGAGGGCATCAGCTCCGAGGCGTCCAGCCTCGCCGGCCACCAGCAGCTCGGCAACCTGATCGCGATCTACGACTCCAACCAGATCTCGATCGAGGACGACACCAACATCGCCTTCACCGAGGACGTCCAGAAGCGCTACGAGGCCTACCACTGGCACGTGCAGGTCGTCGACTGGAAGAAGACCGGCGTCTACGAGGAGGACGTGCAGGAGCTGCACCAGGCCATCGTCAACGCCCAGGAGGTGACCGACAAGCCGTCGCTCATCATCCTGAAGACCATCATCGGCTGGCCGTCGCCGAAGAAGCAGAACACCGGCAAGATCCACGGCTCCGCCCTGGGCGCCGACGAGCTGAAGGCCGTCAAGGAGGTCCTCGGCTTCGACCCGGAGAAGACCTTCGAGGTCGCGGACGAGGTCATCGAGCACACCCGCAAGGCGATCGAGCGCGGCGCAGAGGAGCGCGCCGAGTGGCAGAAGGGCTTCGACGCCTGGGCCGCGGCGAACCCCGAGCGCAAGGAGCTCCTCGACCGCCTGCTCGCAGGTAGCGCGCCGGCGGAGCTCGAGGGCGTCCTCCCGGTCTTCGAGCCGGGCAAGGACGTCTCCACCCGCGCCGCGAGCGGCAAGGTGATCAACGCCATCGCGTCGGTCATGCCCGAGCTGTGGGGCGGCTCCGCCGACCTCGCCGAGTCGAACAACACCACGATCGAGGGTGCGGCGTCCTTCGTCCCCGACGTGCACTCCACCCACGAGTGGACCGGCAACCCGTACGGCCGCGTGCTGCACTTCGGCATCCGCGAGCACGCGATGGCGGCGATCCTGAACGGCATCGTGCTGCACGGCCCGACCCGCCCGTTCGGCGGCACGTTCCTCATCTTCAGCGACTACATGCGCCCCGCGGTGCGTCTGGCCGCGCTGATGAAGGTCCCGTCGATCTTCGTCTGGACGCACGACTCCGTCGCGCTCGGCGAGGACGGCCCGACGCACCAGCCGATCGAGCAGCTCTCGACGCTGCGCGCCATCCCGAACCTCGACGTCGTCCGCCCGGGTGACGCCAACGAGGTCGCCTACGCCTGGAAGACCATCCTGGAGCGCCGCGAGGGCCCGGCCGGCATCGCGCTGACCCGCCAGAACATCCCGGTGTTCGAGCGCGGCGACGGCGAGGCCACCGGCGACACGCTCGCCTCGGCGGCGAACGTCGCCAAGGGCGCGTACATCCTGGCCGAGGCGCCGGGCGGAACGCCGGACGTGCTGTTCATCGCCACCGGCTCCGAGGTGCAGATCGCGCTCGAGGCGCGCGAGGTGCTGAAGGGCGAGGGCATCAACGCCCGCGTCGTCTCGGCCCCCTGCCTTGAGTGGTTCCACGAGCAGGACGCCGCCTACCAGGAGAAGGTGCTACCCGCGGACGTCAAGGCCCGCGTCTCCATCGAGGCCGGCCTCGCCCTGGCCTGGAACAGGATCGTCGGCGACCACGGTCGCAGCGTGTCGATCGAGCACTTCGGCGCGTCGGCCGACTACAAGACGCTGTTCCGCGAGTTCGGTATGACCACCGAGCACGCCGTTGCCGCCGCGAAGGAATCGCTCGCGTCGCTCTGAGCGCGGGCACTGAGGAAGAGAAGAAGAACACGACAATGACAGACACCACCTCCACCACCGCCTCCCCCACGGCCGCCCTGTCCGCCGCGGGCGTCAGCATCTGGCTGGACGACCTGTCCCGCGAGCGGATCGCCACCGGCGGTCTCCAGAAGCTCATCGCCGAGAAGAACGTGGTCGGCGTGACCACGAACCCGACGATCTTCGCCACCGCGCTCTCCAAGGGCGAGGCCTACGACGAGCAGGTCAAGCAACTGGCCGCCGCCGGCGCCAGCGTCGAGGACGCGATCTTCGAGATCACGACCGACGACGTCGCCGACGCCAGCGACATCTTCCACGAGATCTACGAGCGCACGAACGGCGTGGATGGCCGCGTCTCGATCGAGGTCGAGCCCGGCCTCGCGCACGACGCCGCTGCGACGATCGAGCAGGCCAAGAAGCTGGCCGCCAAGGTCGACAAGCAGAACGTGCTCATCAAGATCCCCGCGACGCTCGAGGGCCTCGAGGCCATCACCGAGACCATCGCGGCCGGGATCAGCGTCAACGTGACCCTGATCTTCAGCCTCGAGCGCTACCGCGCGGTCATCAACGCCTACCTCACCGGCCTCGAGAAGGCCAAGGCGGCGGGCATCGACCTCTCCGGCATCCAGTCGGTCGCGTCGTTCTTCGTCTCCCGCGTCGACACCGAGGTGGACAAGCGCCTCACCGCGATCGGCACCGACGAGGCGCTCGCCCTCAAGAGCAAGGCAGGCATCGCGAACGCCCGCCTCGCCTACCAGGTCTACGAGGAGGCGTTCGCCTCCGAGCGTGCCAAGAGCCTGGTCGCGGCCGGCGCCAACGAGCAGCGCCCGCTCTGGGCGTCCACCGGCGTCAAGGACCCGAGCCTGCCCGACACCCTGTACGTGACCGAGCTGGTCGCCCCGAACACCGTGAACACGATGCCGGAGAAGACGCTCGACGCCACGTTCGACCACGGTGTCATCACCGGCGACACGGTGACCGGCAACTACGCAGACGCCGACGAGGTGCTGAACAAGCTGGCCGCGCTCGGCGTCGACTACGACGACGTGACCGCCACCCTCGAGCGCGAGGGCGTCGACAAGTTCAACGTGTCGTGGGGCGAGCTCGTCGAGACGGTCAAGAACGCTCTGGAGGCGGCCAAGTGACCTTCCGCATCCACGTCACCGGGGCGGCGGCGGACGCGGTCGCGACCGTCGTCCCGCAGCTGGTCGCGGACCGCGTGGCCTCCGGGATCACCGCGCTCGACCCGGCCCTCTGGGGCCCGGACGCCGAGGCCGAGGCGTCGAAGCGCCTCGGCTGGACCGAGGCGGTCGCGATCTCCCGGCCGCTGGTCGCCGAGATCGTCGCGCTCCGCGAGGAGCTGCACGCCAAGGGCGTCGACCACATCGTCCTCGGCGGGATGGGCGGCTCTTCGCTCGCCCCCGAGGTGATCACGCGGACGGCGGAGGCCGAGCTCACCGTGCTCGACTCCACCGACCCGGGCCAGGTGCTCGCCGCACTGCGCGACCGCCTCGAGGCCACGGCCGTCGTGATCTCCTCGAAGTCGGGTTCGACGCTGGAGACCGACAGCCAGCGCCGCATCTACGAGAAGTGGTTCCGTGACGCCGGCATCGACCCGGCCGAGCGCATCGTGGTCGTCACCGACCCGGGTTCGCCGCTCGACCAGTCGGCCCGCGAGGCCGGCTACCGGGTGTTCAACGCCGACCCGAACGTGGGCGGCCGCTACTCGGCGCTGACCGCGTTCGGCCTCGTGCCGTCCGGCCTCGCCGGTGTGGACATCTCCGAGCTGCTGGACGAGGCGGAGGCGACGCTCATCGAGCTCGCCGTCGACAACGACGCGAACCCGGGCCTCGTGCTCGGCGCCGCGATCGCCGGCACCGTGCCGCTCAAGGACAAGGTGGGCATCGTCGCGGACGGCACCCACATCGTCGGCTTCGCCGACTGGGCCGAGCAGCTGATAGCCGAGTCGACCGGCAAGCAGGGCACCGGCCTCCTCCCGGTCGTGCTCGACAAGCTGGCACCCGAGCTGGAGCTGAAGCCCGCCGACCTGCAGATCGTCCGCCTCGTCGCGAACGCGGAGGCGCACCACCTGTTCCCGGCGGACCGCCACGAGGGCGAGATCCTCGTCTCCGGCAGCCTCGGCGCCCAGCTCATCGTCTGGGAGTACGCGGTCGCCGTCGCGGGACGCCTGCTCGGCATCAACCCGTTCGACCAGCCGGACGTCGAGGCCGCCAAGGTCGCGGCACGCGCGCTGCTCGACAACCGCCCAGAGCCCGCCGCCCCGGCGTTCACCGCGGGTGGCATCGAGGTGCGCACCACCGGAGACTTCCTCGGCGGCGCCTCCACCCTCGACGCCGCCGTGGATGCGCTCCTCGCGCAGCTCGGACCCGACGGCTACGTCGCGGTGCAGGCCTACGTCGACCGGCTCGCCCTCCCGCAGCTGGCGGGCGTGCGCGACCTGCTCGCCGCGAAGGCCAAGCGCCCGGTCACGTTCGGCTGGGGACCGCGGTTCCTGCACTCCACCGGTCAGTTCCACAAGGGCGGCCCCGCCGTCGGCGTGTTCTTGCAGATCACCGCGACCGCCCCGGAGGACCTCGAGATCCCTGACCGCCCGTTCACATTCGGCCAGCTCATCCAGGCCCAGGCCGCGGGCGACGCCAGCGTTCTCGGCGAGCACGGCCGTCCCGTGCTGACCCTGACCCTCACGAACCCCGAGGCGGATGTCGTCTCGCTGTTCGAAGCCGTCAACTGAGGAGAACATCACTTGTCACCGGTGGACATCACCCCGGAGTTCAACCCGCTCAGGTTGCCCTCCGACCGTCGGCTGAACCGCATCGCGGGGCCGAGCAGCCTCATCATCTTCGGCGTGACGGGCGACCTGTCGCGCAAGAAGCTGATGCCGGCCGTGTACGACCTCGCCAACCGCGGCCTGCTCCCGCCCGGGTTCTCCCTCGTCGGCTTCGCCCGGCGTGACTGGGAGGACCAGGACTTCGAGAAGGTCGTCTACGACGCGGTCAAGCAGTACGCGCGCACCCCGTTCGAGGACGACGTCTGGAAGCAGCTGGCGCAGGGCATCCGCTTCGTGCCCGGCGAGTTCGACGACGACGCCGCGTTCCGCCGCCTCAAGGAGACGGTGGAGTCGCTCGACAAGGAGCGCGGTACGATGGGCAACCACGCGTTCTACCTGTCGATCCCGCCGAAGGCGTTCCCGATCGTCACCGAGCAGCTGCGCCGCTCCGGACTGGCCGACCAGTCCGGAGAGGGCTGGCGCCGAGTGGTGATCGAGAAGCCGTTCGGGTCCGACCTGAAGACGGCACGCGAGCTGAACTCCGTCGTCGAGTCGGTGTTCCCCGCCGACTCGGTGTTCCGTATCGACCACTACCTCGGCAAGGAGACGGTCCAGAACATCCTGGCGCTGCGCTTCGCGAACGAGCTGTACGAGCCGATCTGGAACGCCAACTACGTCGACCACGTGCAGATCACCATGGCCGAGGACATCGGCGTCGGCGGTCGTGCCGGCTACTACGACGGCATCGGCGCGGCCCGCGACGTCATCCAGAACCACCTGCTCCAGCTGCTGGCGCTGACCGCGATGGAGGAGCCGATCTCGTTCGACGCCGCCGACCTGCGCGCCGAGAAGGAGAAGGTGCTCGCGGCCGTCCGGCTGCCGAAGGACCTGGCGAAGTCCACCGCGCGCGGCCAGTACTCCAGCGGCTGGCAGGGCGGCGAGAAGGTCGTCGGTTTCCTGGAGGAGGACGGGATGAACCCCCAGTCCACCACGGAGACCTACGCGGCCATCAAGCTCGGGATCGGCACCCGCCGCTGGGCGGGCGTGCCGTTCTACCTGCGCGCCGGCAAGCGCCTCGGCCGCCGCGTCACCGAGATCGCGGTCGTGTTCAAGCGCGCGCCGCAGCAGCTGTTCGCCGAGTCGCAGACCAGCGCGCTCGGTCAGAACGCCCTCGTCATCCGCGTGCAGCCCGACGAGGGCGTCACGATCCGCTTCGGCTCCAAGGTGCCGGGCGCGGGGATGCAGGTGCGCGACGTCAGCATGGACTTCGGCTACGGCCACGCCTTCACGGAGGCCAGCCCCGAGGCCTACGAGCGGCTCATCTTGGATGTGCTGCTCGGCGACCCGCCGCTGTTCCCCCGCCATGAGGAGGTCGAGCTGTCCTGGAAGATCCTCGACCCGATCGAGGAGTTCTGGGCCACGCAGGGCCAGCCCGAGCAGTACCGCCCCGGAACCTGGGGCCCGGAGTCGGCCGACGAGCTGCTCGCTCGCGACGGCCGCGTTTGGAGGCGTCCATGATCGTCGATCTGCCCGATACCACGGTCAGCAACATCTCGAAGGCGCTGGTCAAGATCCGCGAGGAGGGCGGCGCCGTCGCCCTCGGTCGTGTGCTCACGCTCATCATCGCCACCCACCTCGGCCAGGAGGAGGAGGCCATCGAGGCCGCCAACGACGCCTCCCGCGAGCACCCGATGCGCGTCATCGTGGTCTCCACCGAGGAGGAGCGCAGCACCAAGGGCGATGGCCGGCTGGACGCGCAGATCCGCGTCGGCGGCGACGCCGGTGCGAGCGAGGTCATCGTGCTCCGCGCCTACGGCGAGACGGCGAGCGACGAGGAGGGGCTGGTCACAGGCCTCCTGCTGCCCGACGCGCCCGTCGTCGTCTGGTGGCCGGGCATCGCCCCGGCCAAGGCGTCGCACTCCCCCCTCGGGCGGATCGCGACCCGTCGCATCACGGACGCCTCGGCGCAGCCGAACCCGCAGGAGGCGCTGTTCCGCCTGTCGGAGACTTACGCCCCCGGCGACACCGACTTCGCCTGGACGAGGCTCACCCTGTGGCGCGCCCAGCTCGCCGCGGTGCTCGACCAGCCGCCGTACGAGCCGATCACGGCCGTGGAGGTGGCCGGCGCCGCCGACTCCCCCTCCACGCTGCTGCTCGCCGCGTGGCTGCGCCTCCAGCTGCAGGTGCCGGTGCAGTACGACCTCGCCTCGCGCGCGGTCGGCTCCGGCGGCATCCACGGCGTGCAGATGCACCGCTCCTCCGGCACGATCGAGCTCGAGCGCGAGATCCCGAACGTCGCCCGGCTCTCGCAGCCCGGCCAGCCGAGCCACGATCTGTCGCTCCCCCGGCGCAACCTCCGGGACTGCCTGGCAGAGGAGTTGCGTAGGCTGGACCCGGACGACCTGTACGGAGAGGTCATCACGAAGGGTCTCGGACTGCTCGAGACCGCCGACGAGGGAGCGGACGCGACAGCATGACGAACGAACGGCGGGTGCTCGTCCACCCCGACAAGGAAGCACTCGCCGCCTCGGTGGCCGCGCGCTTCCTCACCAAGACGATCGACATCCTCGACGACCTGGGTGGCGCGAACATCGCGTTGACCGGCGGGACGATGGGCATCGCGGTGCTGGAGGCGGTCAACTCCTCCCCCGCCCGCGACACCATCGACTGGTCGAAGGTGCACTTCTGGTGGGGTGACGAGCGCTTCGTCGAGCGTAGCAGCGAGGACAGGAACGAGCGTCAGGCGCGCGAGGCCCTGCTCGACCACATCGCGGTGCCGCCGGAGAACATCCACCCGTTCCCCGCGTCGGACGACATCCCGGACATCGACGAGGCCGCGCGCGTGTATGCCGCGGAGCTCGAGGCGTTCGCGCCGGAGGGCCAGCTGTTCCCGCGGTTCGACATCACGTTCCTCGGCGTCGGCCCGGACGGTCACATCGCCTCGCTGTTCCCCGACCGCGCGGGCATCCGCGAGACGGAGGCGACGGTGATCGCCGAGCGCGAGTCGCCGAAGCCGCCTCCCGCGCGGCTCAGCCTCACCCGGCCGGTGCTGAACGCGTCCGACCGCATCTGGCTGGTGCTCTCCGGCACCGACAAGGCCAGCGCGCTCGGGCTGGCGCTCGCGGGGGCCAGCTACACCGAGGTCCCGGTCGCGGGCGCCAAAGGCCGCAAGCGCACCGTGTTCTTCGTAGACAAGGACGCGGCGGTCGATGTTCCGGAGAACCTCATCGCCCCGAGCTACTGAGCGGCCGACACCGCACGACGCACGAGAAAGCCCCGCCGGTCACCGACCGGCGGGGCTTCTTCGTGCGTGCGAGGCGAGCGTCAGTTGCTCGTCGGCTTGCCGCGGCGGGCGCGGAGCTGGTTGAGGGCGTCCTCGAGCAGCTGCTCCGCCTCCTCCTCTGAGCGGCGCTCCTTCACGTAGGCGAGGTGCGTCTTGTACGGCTCGGTCTTGGCGACCGACGGCGGGTTCTCCTTGTCGCGGCCGGCCGGGAGACCGGTCGAGGGCGAGTCGATGACCTCGGGGATCTCCTCGTCGGGCAGGTTCGCCGCGAAGTAGCGGACCGTCTCGTTGCCGAGCGCGTCCCAGTACGAGATCGCGATGCGCTCCGCGTGGAAACCGCGGTCCTGCTCGCCCATCGGGCCTGCGCCGACGCGCGAACCCCGAATTGCACTTCCTCCGGATGCCATGGTTCTCCTCTGGTGAAAGGCGCGTTAGGCGCTGAACTTGGTGATGAGACCGAGCACGACGATGCACACGATCCAGATGAGCCCGAGCACGACGGTGATCCGGTTCAGGTTGCGCTCGGCGACCCCGGATGCGCCCAGGTTGGAGGTGACGCCTCCACCGAACATGTCGGAGAGACCGCCACCGCGCCCCTTGTGCAAGAGGATGAGCAGCGTCAGCAGGAGGCTGGTGATACCCAGCAGGACCTGCAGGACGACCTGGAGAATCTGCACGTTTGACCTTTCGATGCGTACCGGGCGGCGCCCGGCCAAACCAACGACCAGTATAACCGGCCGCGGTCCGACGCGGACCTTACAGTCCGACGTGCTTCTGGTAGCGGATGATGGCCGAGAACTCCGCGACGTCGAGGCTGGCGCCGCCGACGAGCGCACCATCCACGTTCGGCTCGCGCATGAAGCCGGCGATATTGCCCGACTTCACCGAACCGCCGTAGAGGATGCGCGTCTTGGCCGCGACGTCCTCGCCGAGCTTCTCGACGATGACCGCGCGCAGCGCAGCCGCGACCTGCTCGGCCTGCTCGGGCGTCGCCGCCTGGCCGGAGCCGATCGCCCACACGGGCTCGTACGCGACGACGAAGTCGGCCGCCGAGTCCACGTTCGCGAGGGCAGCGCGCAGCTGCGCCACCGGCACCGCGCTCGCGCCGTGCGTCTCCAGGTCCTCCGCGGTCTCGCCGACGCAGATGATCGGCGCGATGTTGTGCTTCAGCGCCTGGGCGACCTTCGCGGCGACCTGCTCGTCGGTCTCGTTGTGCAGCGTGCGCCGCTCCGAGTGGCCGATGATCACGTAGCGCGACTCCAGCGCGGCGAGGAACGACGCCGCCACCTCGCCGGTGTACGCGCCGGACTCGTGCTCGGACACGTCCTGGCCGCCGAACGCGATCGGCAGCTTGTCCGCCGCGACAAGCGTCTGAACGCTGCGCAGGTCGGTGAACGGCGGGAAAACCGCGACCTCGACGGCGCCGAAGTCGTGACCGGCGTCCTTGAGCGTCCACGCGAGCTTCTGCACGACCGCGATCGCCTGGAGGTGGTCCAGGTTCATCTTCCAGTTGCCTGCGATGAGCGGCACGCGCCGCACCGAGGGGCTCACTGCTGCCATCCGAGGACCTCCAGACCCGGCAGGTGCTTCCCCTCGAGGAACTCGAGGCTCGCACCGCCACCGGTAGAAATGTGACCGAACTGATCGTCGGTGAAGCCGAGCGCGCGCACTGCGGCGGCCGAGTCGCCGCCGCCGACGACGCCGAGGCCGTCGACCTCGGTCAGCGCCTGGGCGATCGCCTTGGTGCCCGCCGCGAACGGCGCGAGCTCGAATACGCCCATCGGGCCGTTCCAGAAAACGGTGCGGGCGCCGCGGATGTACTCCGCGAACACCTCGGCCGTCTCCGGTCCGATGTCGAGCCCGAGACCGGAGGAGCCCCAGTCGGTGTCCTCGATCGCGTCCACCGGGCGCACCACGTGCTCCGCGTCCGCGCCGAACTTCGACGCGACGACGACGTCCCGCGGCAGGACGATCTCGACGCCCAGCTCCTCGGCCTTCGCCAGGTAGCCCTTCACGGTGTCGATCTGGTCGGCCTCGAGCAGGCTGGAGCCCACCTTGTGGCCGAGCGCGGCGAGGAAGGTGAACAGCATCCCGCCGCCGATCAGCAGCGCGTTCACCCGCGGCAGCAGGTGGCCGATCACGCCGAGCTTGTCGGAGACCTTCGAACCGCCGAGGACGACGACATAGGGTCGCTCGGGGTTCTCGGTGAGGCGGTCGAGCACGTCGAGTTCGGCGGCGATGAGGGTGCCTGCGGCGCTCGGGAGCGCCTTGGCCAGCTCGTACACGCTCGCCTGCTTGCGGTGAACGACACCGAAGCCGTCGGAGACGAAGGCGTCGCCGAACGCGGCGAGCTTGGCCGCGAAGGCCTCGCGCTCCGCCTCGTCCTTGCTGGTCTCCCCCGGGTTGAACCGGAGGTTCTCGAGCAGGGCGACGTCGCCGTCCTGGAGACCGGCGACGGCCTCCTCGGCGCCGGATCCTACGGTGTCCTTGGCGAAGGTCACCGGCTTGCCCAGCAGCTCGCAGAGCCGCTGGGCGACCGGCGCCAGGCTGTACTTCGCGTCCGGGGCGCCCTCGGGGCGGCCCAGGTGCGAGATGACGACCACCTTCGCGCCCTGGTTGACCAGGGCGTCGATGGTCGGGACGGAGGCTCGCACGCGTCCGTCGTCCGTGATCTTCCCGTCCTTGAGGGGGACGTTCAGATCACAGCGGACGACGACGCGCTTTCCCGCGAGCGGACCGAGTGAGTCGAGAGTACGGAGCGTCACGCGGGTTCCCTGTGCTTCAGAGACGCTCGGCGACGTACTCGGTCAGGTCGACGAGACGGTTGGAGTAGCCCCACTCGTTGTCGTACCAGCTCGAGAGCTTCACCTGGTCGCCGATGACGCGCAGCAGGCCGGAGTCGAAGATCGACGAGTGCGGGTCGGAGACGATGTCGCTGGAGACGATCTCGTCCTCGGTGTACTTGAGGATGCCCTTGAGGGGGCCCTCGGCGGCCTTCTTGTACGCGGCCTTGACCTCGTCGATGGTGACGGGGCGCGAGGCGGTCACGGTCAGGTCGGTGATCGAGCCGGTGGGGACGGGGACGCGCAGCGCGAAGCCGTCCAGCTTGCCCTTCAGCTCCGGCAGGACCAGGCCGATGGCCTTGGCGGCGCCAGTGGAGGTCGGGACGATGTTGATCGCGGCGGCGCGGGCGCGGCGCAGGTCGCTGTGCGGGCCGTCCTGGAGGTTCTGGTCGGCGGTGTAGGCGTGGACGGTGGTCATCAGACCGCGCTCGATGCCGAACTCGTCGTTGAAGACCTTCGCGAGCGGCGCAAGGCAGTTCGTGGTGCACGACGCGTTGGAGATGATGTTGTGCTTCTCCGGGTCGTACAGGTGCTCGTTCACGCCGATGACGAAGGTCGCGTCCTCGTCGGTCGCCGGAGCGGAGATGATGACCTTCTTGGCGCCGGCCTCGATGTGCTTCTTGGCGTCGGCGGCCTTGGTGAAGCGGCCGGTCGACTCGATGACGATGTCGACGCCCAGCTCGCCCCAGCCGAGGTTCGCGGGGTCGCGCTCCGCGAGGACCTTGATCGGCTTGCCGTTGACGACGATGTTGTCGCCCTCCAGCTCCACCGTCGCGTCGAGACGGCCCGTGATGGAGTCGTACTTCAGAAGGTGCGCGAGCGTCTTGTTGTCGGTGAGGTCGTTCACCGCGACGATCTCGAGGTCGCTGCCCTTCGCGAGGGCCGCGCGCAGGTAGTTGCGACCAATGCGACCGAACCCGTTGATTCCGATCTTTACGGACACAGATGTCTCCCGTTGCTAGATGGGTGCGCCGAGGCGCTGTTGTTTCGTGGAATGGGGCGGACGACGGCGTCCCGGAAGGGCTCCCTCCCGGGACGCCTTTCCGCTACGACAGTAGCAGCAGACCCGAGGTCTTCTCGCGCGCCTTGGTGAAGCGGTCGTTGACATCCGACCAGTTGGTGATGTTCCAGAACGCCTTGACGTAGTCCGCCTTCACGTTGACGTAGTCGAGGTAGAAGGCGTGCTCCCACATGTCGAGCAGGAGGAGCGGGATGGTGGCGGCGGCCAGGTTGCCCTGGTGGTCGTAGAGCTGCTCGATGATGAGCTTCTGGCCCAGCGAGTCCCAGGCGAGGATCGACCAGCCGGAGCCCTGGATGCCGAGCGCCGACGCCGTGAAGTGGGCGCGGAACTTGTCGAACGAGCCGAAGAACTCGTCGATGGCCGCGGCGAGCTCGCCGGTCGGCTTGTCACCGCCGTCCGGGGAGAGGTTGTTCCAGAACACGGTGTGGTTCACGTGACCGGCCAGGTTGAACGCGAGGTCCTTCTGGAGCTTGTTGACGTAGGTCAGGTCGTCCGCGTCGCGCGCCTCGGCCAGCTTGGCGAGGGCGGTGTTCGCGCCGTCGACGTAGGCCTTGTGGTGCTTGTCGTGGTGCAGCTCCATGATCCGGCCGCTGATGTTCGGCTCGAGTGCCGAGTAGTCGTACGGAAGGTCGGCGAGCGTGTAGTCAGCCATTACTCATCTCCAATTGATTCGAGCGACTTTTCCAGTCTAGTGAGGGCAACCGAGGCGGCCAGAGGATGCTTCCCCACCCGGGATCCGCGAGACGAAACTACACCTCGTCGAGATCGGCGGGGAGGCTCGCCTCCGTGCCGGGGATGCCGAGGTCCGAGGCCTTCTTGTCCGCCATCGCGAGGAGGCGGCGGATGCGGCCGGCGACCGCGTCCTTGGTCATCGGAGGGTCGGCGTGGTGGCCGAGCTCGTCGAGGCTCGCGTCGCGGTGCGAGAGGCGCAGCTCGCCGGCGTAGCGCAGGTGCTCCGGCACCTCGTCGCCGAGGATCTCGAGCGCGCGCTCGACGCGGGCGCAGGCGGCGACGGCGGCCTGGGCGGAGCGGCGCAGGTTCGCGTCGTCGAAGTTGACCAGCCGGTTCGCCGTGGCGCGGACCTCGCGGCGCTGACGCAGCTCCTCCCAGTTGGCGACGGTCTGGGTGGCGCCCATCGCGACGAGCATGGCGCTGATCGCCTCGCCGTCGCGGATGACGACGCGGTGAACGCCGCGCACCTCCCGTGCCTTCGCGGCGATGCCGAGCCGGCCGGCCGCGCCGACCAGTGCCATCGCGGCCTCGTTGCCGGGGCAAGTCACCTCGAGGGCGGCGGAGCGCCCGGGGTCGGTCAGCGAGCCGTGGGCGAGGAACGCCCCGCGCCAGACGGCGGCGAGCTCCTCGCGGGAGCCGGTGGTGAGACGGTTCGGGAGGCCGCGGATGGGGCGGCGGCGGGCGTCGAGCAGGCCGGTCTGGCGGGCGAGCGTCTCGCCGCCCTCGAGAACGCGGACGAGGTACTGGCTCGTGCGGCGGATGCCGGAGGCCGAGATCACCGAGCCCTCGCTGCGGACGCCGTAGAGCTCGGCGAGGTCCTTGCGCACCCGGGTCGCGAGCTCCGGAGTGTCCAGCTCGCTCTCGACCGCGATGCGGCCGCCGATCAGGTGCAGCCCTCCCGAGAACCGCAGGATGGTGGCAAGCTCGGCGGCCCGGACGGTCGTCTTGCTGACCTCTACCTTCGTGAGCTCGTCTTTGACGTCGGCGGTGAGAGCCAATCGGATTCCTTTTCTGTGACGGACGGCGCGGGTCACGCCGTGAAGTGGGCGGCCGGCATCATTCACGGCCCAGGTCGCGGTGCTTCGTGTTCACCGCGACGCCGGGAAAGCTCCTCACCCTCGCCGCGAGCTCTTCCGCAATCGCGACGGACCGGTGCTTTCCTCCCGTGCAGCCTATCGCGATCGTGGCGTGCCGCTTGTTCTCACGCTGGTATCCCTCGAAGATCGGCCGGAGGGCCGCGACGTAGGCGTCGATGAACTCGGCCGCGCCGTTCTGCGCCAACACGTAGTCCTTGACCACCTCGTCGAGGCCGGTGTGCGGGCGCAGCTCCGGGATCCAGAACGGGTTCGGCAGGAAGCGCGCGTCCGCGACCATGTCGGCGTCGGCGGGCAGCCCGTACTTGAAGCCGAAGCTCATCACGGTCAGCTGCACGCCCGCGGTGTTCTCGGACGCGAACGTGTCGGTGATGTTGGTGGCGAGCTGGTGGATGTTCAGGTCGGAGGTGTCCACGATGATGTCGCTGGACTCGCGGATCTCGCGCAGCCGCATCCGCTCCGCGCTGATCCCGTCCAGGATGGTGCCGTTGCCCTGCAGCGGGTGCGGGCGCCTGACCTGCTCGAACCGGCGAACGAGCACCGCGTCCGAGGCCTCGAGGAACAGCACCCGGACCTTCGTCCCCTCGCGCAGGCTCTGGATCATCTCCCGCAGGTCGGCGAAGAAGTTCCGCCCGCGCACGTCCACGACCGCGGCGATGCGGGGCAGCCCGGATTCGGCGCGATTGGCCAGCTCGATGAGGGGCCGGAGCATCTGCGGAGGGAGGTTGTCGACCACGTACCAGTCGAGGTCCTCGAGCGCGTTGGCGACCGTCGAGCGGCCCGCCCCCGACATCCCTGTGACGATCAGCACTTCCTGCTGCTCGGTGTCGGTCGCCACGTCTGCTCCTTCTCTGGCCGGGGTGCTCCCAGCCTAGCGACTGAGGGCGCGCGGTCCCGGCTTCTGCGCGCAATCCGCAGCGCCGCGAGAACGAGCACCGAGGCGATCACCCAGCCGGACGGCGACGAGCCGGCGATGAGTGCCGTCAGCACGCCTCCCGCACCGCACGCCGCGGCCGCAATGGCCCGTGCCGGGCCGACGGAGGCGCCCGCCGCGTCCGGACGGCGCTCGGTGCGGGAGGCGACCATGACGAGCCCGCCGACGGCCGCAACCGCCGCGACGATCCAGAGCGGCCGGGTCGCCCACCAGGCGCCCGACAGCGGCACCGGCAGCGCGACGCCCGCCAGCAGTAGGAGCCCGGCGAGGGCGATCAGTGCGAGCATGTGCCACGAATAGATCGTCATCGCCCGTGCGTTCACCGCTCCGACGACGCTGGCGATCGCGGGGCGCTCCGCGGCGGCGCGCAGCCGGCCGCGCAGCAGCCGGAACGCGGCGAGCTGGGCGACTCCGAAGGCCGCGAGCGCCGTGGCGGGAGGGTTGAGGTCGGCGTACAGGTCCAGGGACCACAGCCCGCAGGACGCGCCGACGACCACGACGGCGACGCCGGCCGCGGCCAGCGCGAGCAGGGCGGGGCGGCGCATCCCCTCGAAGCGGCCGGAGGCGAGCCAGAACCCCAGCTGCTGCACGAGCAGCCACACGAAGAGAAGGTTCGCGAAGCCGATGGCCGTCAGCCCGGTGATCGCGCGCACCGCATCCACGGTCAGCGCCAGCGTCGCGAGCGCCCCGATCGCGGCCACGGGACGGCGCCGGTGCGCCTCGGCCAGGAACGGGACGGCGGCGGTGCACAGCACGTAGACGCCGAGGAACCAGAGCGGCTGGCCGAGCCGGAAGCCGGCGGTCGCGACGACGGAGGCGGGAAGCCCCGTGAGGGTGAGCCCGGCCAGCAGGACCGCCGTGGCGACGAGCGCTCCCGAGGCGGGGAGCAGCAGGCGCCGGACCCGTTTCGCCAGATAGTCGCCGTACCCGCCGCCCGCTTCGCGCATCCTGGTCCACTGCCCGTAGGCCGAGAAGCCGCCGAGGACGAAGAACAAGGGCATCACCTGGGCGACCCAGGTGAGCGCGGGGAAACCGGCCCACCCCTCCAGCGCGTTCTCGAGCACGAGGCCGTGCGGGCCGATGCTGACGCCCACCATCAGGGCGTGCAGGACGACGACCACGCCGAGGCAGGCTGCACGGACGAGGTCGACGGAGCCGTCCCTGACCCGCGCGGGAGCGGGTGGGGCGATGCGGGCCGGGCGTTCGGCGACGGTGGACATCGGGACTCCTTCCGCGGTCCGGTGGACCGACGGGGAGAGCGTGTCAACCGGGCGACGGGCAGGGCGTCACCCGGTGGAGCCAACCGAGCCCCGTACCCCGGTACGGGTGCGGCGACCGGCGTGCGAACGCGACTGACCCCGTTCGGGACGTCTGCAGCCTGCGCGAGCAGGGGCACACGTCCCGAACAGGGTCGGTGGCGGATCGGCTGGCGGCGGCGCGCGTCAGGGGGCGGGCTCGACGAGCCCCGCGTCGAACGCGAGGATGACCGCCTGCACGCGGTCGCGCAGGCCGAGCTTCGCGAACACCCGGCTCACGTGCGTCTTGACGGTCTGCTCGGCGATGAAGAGCTCGCCGGCGATCTCGGCGTTGGAGCAGCCACGGCCGACCAGGACCAGGATCTCGCGCTCGCGCTCCGTCAGGTCGGCCAGCCGCAGCGCCTTCCCCCCGCCCGTCGGGCGCTGCTGGGCGAACCGCTCCAGCAGCCGCTTGGTCACCCGCGGCGCGAGCAGGGCCTCCCCCGCCGCGACGACGCGGACGGCCTGCACGAGGTCGGCGGGAGGCGCGTCCTTCAGCAGGAATCCGCTCGCCCCCGCCTGCAGCGCGTCGTACACGTACTCGTCCGCGTCGAAGGTGGTCAGCACCAGCACGAGGGGCCGGTGCGGGTCGCCGCGGCTGGGACGCACGAGCTCGCGGGTGGCGTCGATGCCGTTCATCACCGGCATCCGCACGTCCATCAGCACCACATCCGGTCGCAGCCGCCGGGCGAGCTCCACCGCCTCCGCACCGTCGGCGGCCTGGCCGAGCACCTCGATGCCGTCCTGGGCGGCGAGGATGGCGGCGAAGCCCGCACGGACCATCGCCTGATCGTCCGCGACGACGACGGTGATGCTCACCCGCTCACCCCCGCGGCGACCGGCAGCAGGGCGACGACGGAGAACCCGTCGCCGTCCGGCTCCGCGCGGAGGGAGCCGCCGAGCAGCTCGGCGCGCTCGCGCATCCCGCGCAGGCCGTGGCCGCCACCGATCGGGGCAGGCGCGGAGGCCGGGCGACCCGGCGCCTTCCCGTTGCGGACCTCGATGCGCACGGCGTCCTCGCCGCGCCGCAGCGCGACGGTGCAGGCGGCGCCGGTGGCGTGCCGGGCGACATTGCTCAGCGACTCCTGCACGATGCGGTAGGCGGCCAGCCCGACGACCGGGTCGGAGCGGACGGGGTCATCGGCGGGCAGGTCGGCCTCCAGGGTCGCGTCGCCGCGGCGCGCGGCGTCGGCGACGAGCGCGGGGATGTCGGCGAAACCCGGCTGCGGTGCGGTGTCGGCCGCGCCGTCGTGCCGGAGCACGCCGAGCAGCCGGCGCATCTCCCCCATCGACTGCCGCGCGGTGGCGGCCAGCTCGTCGAACTCGCGCACCGCATCCTCCGGGAGGTCCGGGATGCGGTAGCGGGCGCTGGAGGCCTGCACCTGGATGGCGGACATGCCGTGCGCGACGACGTCGTGCAGCTCCCTCGCGATGCGGGTGCGCTCCTCCGCGACCTCGCGCCGTGCATGCTCGGAGGCGGACACCTGCTGCTCGCGCACGAGCTGGCGGCGCACCGCCTCCCAGCGGCCGACGAGCACGGCGGCGCCGAGCACGACGCCGGAGACCGCCGCGAAGACGATGAGGTCGGCGGTGGCCGCCTCCGCCGAGACCGGCGGCCGATGCCCGAGGATGCCGACGACGGAGGCGCCCGCGACCGCGACCACCCACGCGATGAAGCCCGCCCGCCAGTTCGACCGGAGCACCACGAGCGCGAGAGTGAGTGCGAACCCGACCATGGTGGGAACCGAGACCGGCCACGGGCTGCCGGTCTCCGGCGATCCGACGATCGCGAGCACCAGCACGGAGGCGGTGGACGTCGCAGCCGCGACGAGCGGGAGCACCAGCGCGAGCACGAGCGAGCCGGCGAGGATCAGTCCGAGCAGCAGGGACACCACGACCGGGATGCCGTACAGCGCCGACCCGAGGGATGCGGTGAGCACGAGGACGACGACCGCCGCCGTGCACGCTGCACCCCACAGCAGCGCGAGCGAACGGTCGAGGCGCAGCGCCGGCCCGGAGACGGCTCCCGTTGCGCTCATCGCACGACCCCCTCGCTGATCGTCGCGCCCGCCCGCTCGGCGGTCGCCTCGTCCGTGCCCGTTCCGTTGGCCGCCTCACCCGCGGCCGGCCGCCGCCGGGACGTCAGCCGGATGGTCGCGTCCACGATGAACCCGACGGCCACGCCCACGGCGATCCCGATCAGCATCGCCAGGACGGCGTTGCCGTGCAGCCAGTGCGCCGCGAGCACTCCCACAGTAACGGAGTAGAGCGCCCAGGAGACCCCCGCCAGAGCGGACAGCAGCAGGAAGCGCCGGCGGGACAGCCCGGCGGCTCCGGCGACGAGGTTCACCGCGACGCGGCCGATCGGAACGTAGCGGGCCGACAGCACGAGCACACCGGCACGCGCGTGGATGCCGCTCCTCGCGCGCTCGAGAGCCGCGCGCAACCGCGGACGCCTCTCGAAGCGGAACCGGTCGAGCCCGACGGCGCGCCCGACGGCGAACGTCAGGTTGTCCCCGGCGACGGCGCCCGCCGCGGCGCAGGCGAGCAGCAGCGGCAAGTTCGGGTTGCCCGTGGCGACCGCCGCCGCGGCTGCCGCGATGACGACCGACTCGCTCGGGACGGGCGGGAAGAACGCGTCCACGAGGACGACGGCGAAGACCACAAGGTAGACCCACGGCGAGGCCGCGGCCTGGGCGATGAACTCGTTGACGACATCCATGACCCCGACGCTACGGAGCGGGGCGCCCGCGGCGCGTCACCCACGAGTATCGACCACCCCGTACCGCGGAGGGATATCGCGTCACACGGACGCGGTGTCCGATGCGGAGTCCGACGCGGTGTCGGTGAGGCGCTCGTGCACGGCCGCCGCGAGGCGCCGGCCGACGCCGCGCACCTCGGCGATCTGCTCGGGGGTCGCCTTGCGCAGCTGCGCCACGGAACCGAAGTGCTTGAGCAGCTCCTTCACCCGCGACGGGCCGAGCCCGGGGATCTCGCCGAGAACGGTCGAGATGTCGCGCTTGCGGCGGGCGCGCTGGTACGTGATCGCGAACCGGTGCGCCTCGTCGCGGATCCGCTGGATGAGGAACAGCGCGTCGCTGTTCCGCGGCAGGATGACCGGGAAGTCCGAGTCGGGCAGCCACACCTCCTCCAGGCGCTTCGCGATGCCGGCGAGCTGGATGCCCGTCACGCCGGACTCGTCCAGCGCGCGCTTCGCCGCGGCGACCTGGGGCTGGCCACCGTCGACGATCAGCAGGTTCGGCGGATACGAGAACTTACGGCGGCGCTTCTCGGCGGCCTCCGCGATCTCCGCATCCACGTCGATGGAGGGGTCGTCGCCGGACTCACCCGCAGCGGGCGTCACCGCGGCGGCATCCGTCGCGGCGTCCACCGGTGCGTCATCGCGCAGATAGGCGAGGCGGCGGGAGATCACCTGGTAGATCGACTCGGTGTCGTCGGTGGACTCCGGGATGCTGAAGCGGCGGTACTGGTCCTTGCGGGGCAGGCCGTCCTCGAACACCACCATCGACGCCACGATGTTCGTCCCGCTCAGGTGCGAGACGTCGTAGCACTCCATCCGGAGCGGCGCGTCGTCCATCCCGAGTGCGTCCTGGATGTCGTTCAGGGCCTTGGAGCGGGCGACGAAGTCCGAGCTGCGGCGGGTCTTGTAGAGCACGAGGGCGTTCTTGGCGTTCATCTCGGCGGTCTGCGCGAGCGCTGCTTTGTCGCCGCGCTGGGCCACCTTCAGCTCGACGCGACCGCTCAGCCGGCCGCGCGTCGCCGTCGGGTCGCTCACCGCTCCCCCGCTGTTCTCGTGCCTGCGGGCAGTCAGCCACTGCTCGAGCTCCGCGGCGTCCTCGGGCAGCTCCGGCACGATGATCTCGCGCGGCGGCACGTCGACGCCCTCGTACGCGTTCTGCATCACGGTCTCGATGAGCTCGCCGAGGTCCATGTCGAGCTCCTTGTCGACGACCCAGCTGCGCACACCGCGGATGCGGCCGCCGCGCACGATGAACTGCTGCACGGCGGCGGCCAGCTCGTCGTGGGCGATCCCGAACGCGTCGAGGTCCACGTTCTCCTGCAGCACGACGGCACTCTTGCCCATCGCGGCCTCGAGCGCCTGGATGGCATCCCGGTGCCGCGCGGCCGCCTCGTAGTCCATCGTGCTCGCGGCCTGCTTCATCTGCTCGGTCAGGGCGCGGATGTACTTGGTGTCGTTACCCGCCATGAACGAGACGAAGTCCTCGGCGAGCTCGCGGTGCTCCTCGGGGGTCACCCGCCCGACGCACGGGGCCGCGCACTTGCCGATGTCGCCGAGCAGGCAGGGGCGGCCGGTGAGCTCGGCGCGCCGGTACACGCCGTCCGAGCAGCTGCGCACCGGGAACGCCTTCAGCATCAGGTCGACCGTGTCCCGGATGGCCCAGACCTTCGTGTACGGGCCGAAGTAGCGCGCGTCCTTGATGTTGCGGTTGCGCGTCACCATCACTCGCGGGATGCGGTCGCCGAGGGTCACCGCCAGGTACGGGTACGACTTGTCGTCCCGGAACTGCACGTTGAACGGCGGGTTGAACTCCTTGATCCAGGTGTACTCGAGCTGGAGCGCCTCGAACTCGCTGCCGACGACCGTCCACTCGACGCTCGCGGCGGTGGTGACCATCCGGCGGGTGCGCTCGTGCAGGCTCCGCAGCGGCTGGAAGTAGTTGCTGAGCCGCGCCCGCAGGTTCTTGGCCTTGCCGACGTAGAGCACGCGCCGGTTCTTGTCACGGAACCGGTAGACGCCGGGCTGGGTCGGGATCTCGCCGGCCTTCGGCCGGTAGCTGACGGTGTCTGCCACCCTGCGATCCTAAGCGGCGCCGCGCGCGGCGGCCTCGCCCTGCAGGATCTCCTTGAGGAAGAAGCCCGTGTGGCTTCCCTCCGCGTCCGCGACCTGCTCCGGCGTGCCGGTCGCGATGACCGTTCCGCCGCCCGCTCCGCCCTCAGGACCCATGTCGATGATCCAGTCGGCCGACTTGATGACGTCGAGGTTGTGCTCGATGACGATGACCGTGTTGCCCTTGTCGAGCAGGCCGTTCAGCACGAGCAGCAGCTTGCGGACGTCCTCGAAGTGCAGACCGGTGGTCGGCTCGTCGAGCACGTACACGCTGCGGCCGTTGGAGCGGCGCTGCAGCTCCGTCGCCAGCTTGACGCGCTGCGCCTCGCCGCCGGAGAGCGTGGTGGCGCTCTGCCCGAGACGCACGTAGCCGAGGCCGACGTCGACGAGGGTCTGCAGGTAGCGGTGGATGGCCGAGATCGGCTTGAAGAACTCGGCCGCCTCGCTGATCGGCATGTCGAGCACCTCGGCGATGTTCTTGCCCTTGTAGTGCACGGTCAGGGTGTCGCGGTTGTACCGCGCTCCCCCGCAGACCTCGCACGCGACGTAGACGTCGGGCAGGAAGTTCATCTCGATCTTGATCGTGCCGTCGCCCGAGCACGCCTCGCAACGACCGCCCTTGACGTTGAAGCTGAACCGGCCGGGCAGGTAGCCGCGGGCCTTCGCCTCCGGCGTCTCGGCGAACAGGTTGCGGATGCGGTCGAAGACGCCCGTGTACGTCGCCGGGTTCGAGCGCGGCGTGCGACCGATCGGCGCCTGGTCGACGTGCACGACCTTGTCCAGGTTCTCCAGGCCCGTCACCGTGCGGTGCTTGCCGGGGAGCTTGCGGGCGCCGTTGAGCTTGTTGGCGAGCACCCGGTACAGGATGTCGTTGACCAGCGACGACTTGCCGGAGCCGGACACGCCGGTCACCGCCACGAAGGCGCCGAGCGGGAAGTCGACCGTGACCTTCTTCAGGTTGTTGGCCTCCGCATCCACCACCTTGAGCACGCGCTTCTTGTCGATCTTGCGGCGCTTCGGCGGCACCGCGATCTCGCGCCGTCCGGCCAGGTAGTCGCCGGTGAGCGAGTCGGTGTTCGCGAGCAGCTCGTCGTACGACCCGGAGTGCACGACGTGGCCGCCGTTCACACCGGCGCCCGGGCCGATGTCGACGATCCAGTCGGCGGTGCGGATGGTGTCCTCGTCGTGCTCGACCACGATCAGCGTGTTGCCGAGGTCGCGCAGCGCGACGAGGGTGTCGATCAGGCGGCGGTTGTCGCGCTGGTGCAGGCCGATGCTGGGCTCGTCGAGCACGTACAGCACGCCGGTCAGACCCGAGCCGATCTGCGTCGCCAGCCGGATGCGCTGCGCTTCGCCACCGGACAGGGTGGCGGCGGCACGGGCGAGGTCGAGGTAGCTCAGCCCCACCTGGATGAGGAAGTCGAGGCGGATCTTGATCTCGCGCAGCACCTGCGCGCCGATCTTCTGCTCGCGCTCGGTGAGGTGCAGCTTCTCCATGAACGCGCGGGCGTCGCTCAGGCTGAGCAGCGAGGCGTCGGCGATGGACGTGCCGTGGATGAGCACCGACAGCACCTCGGGCTTGAGGCGCTTGCCGTTGCAGACCGGGCACGGCACCTCGCGCAGGTACTCCGCCCAGCGGGCGCGCTGCGTGTCCGTCTCCGCCTGCAGGTACTGGCGCTCGATGTACGGGACGACGCCCTCGAATCCGGAGGTGTACGACATCTCGCGGCCGTAGCGGTTCTTCCAGCGCACCTTGACCTCGAAGTTGTCGCCGTGCAGCACCGCGTCCTGCACGTTCTGCGGCAGCTTCTTCCACGGCGTCTTGAGCGAGAACTTCAGGTCGCGCGCCAGGCCGTCGAGCAGCTTCTCGTAGTAGTTGAAGAGGCCCTTGCCCTGCGTCGTCCAGGGCACGATGACGCCCTCGGCGATGCTCAGCTCGTCGTCGCCGAGCAGCAGGTCGTCGTCCACCGACATCCGGGTGCCGAGGCCGGAGCACTCCGGGCACGCGCCGAACGGGGCGTTGAACGAGAACGTGCGCGGCTCGATCTCGGTGAGCTGGATCGGGTGGCCGTTCGGGCAGGACAGCTTCTCGCTGAACGACTGCCACGCGGCGGCGCCCTCGCGGTCCACGTAGTTGACCTGGACGAGGCCGTCCGTCAGCCGCAGCGCCGTCTCCAGCGAGTCGGTGAGCCGGCCGAGGATGTCCGGGCCGGCGACGAGCCGGTCGACGACGACCGAGATGTCGTGCTTGTACTGCTTCTTCAGCGTGGGCGGGTCGCTCAGCTGGATCTGCTCGCCGTCGACGAGCGCGCGCGAGTAGCCGCTCGCCGCGAGCTCCTTGAAGAGGTCGACGAACTCGCCCTTCTTCTGCGAGACCACCGGGCTGACCACCATGTAGCGGGTGCCCGCCTCCAGCTCCATCAGCTGGTCGGCGATCTGCTGGACGGTCTGGCGCTGGATCTTCTCACCGCAGACCGGGCAGTGCGGGACGCCGATGCGCGCCCAGAGCAGACGCATGTAGTCGTAGATCTCGGTGATGGTGCCGACCGTCGACCGCGGGTTGCGGTTCGTCGACTTCTGGTCGATGGAGACCGCCGGGCTCAGGCCCTCGATGAAGTCGACGTCCGGGCGGTCCACCTGGCCGAGGAACTGCCGCGCGTACGCCGAGAGCGACTCCACGTAGCGGCGCTGGCCCTCGGCGAAGATGGTGTCGAACGCCAGCGACGACTTGCCGGAGCCTGAGAGTCCGGTGAAGACCACGAGCGAGTCGCGCGGGATCTCCAGGTCGACGTTGTGGAGGTTGTGGACGCGCGCCCCGCGCACGCTGAGATGCGATCCCACGACCTTGCCCATGTTCCCCTGACGATTGCTGCTCACTCGTTCCATTCTCCGCTATTTCTCCGCCGCGCCCAGAAGTGTTCGCCCACCGCGCACCCGTTCCGGAGCACGCGTCGACTCGAAGCTTTGTTCGAGTCTAGCGTGTCGTGGGCAGCATGAGGCCTGCACGCGTGAGCATACGACCGGCCACCGACATTCCCCTGAGTCAGTCGTCGCGTCGAACCAGAAGCACCGCGGAGAGCACCGCGACCAGGGCCGCGATCGCGACCCCGGAGACGATCGCCAGCCACGGCGCCAGCGGCGGCCGGGCGATCGACAGCAGCACGACCGCCAGCAGCTGGACGGGCACCTGGATGGCGATCAGCCGCCGCAGCGACGGCAGCAGCACGGCCGGCTGCAGACGCGCCAGCGGCGGGACGACGAGCGTCCACGATGCGAGGACGTGCAGCACGTGCACCGCCGCGATGACGGCGAGCAGCCGCGGCGTCACGCTGCCGGGCTCCAGGAGTGTCGAGAACGCCAGCACAGCGATCAGCACCCAGGCGACGCGCCAGCGCGGCACCGCGACGGCGAGGGCGGTAAGTGCCACGGCGATCGCGGGCCACGGCCCGCTCGGCGGGGTCGTCACCGCGATCGGGATCGCGACGAGACCGAACGCCACCCGCAACGACCAGGCGGGGACCGTGCGACCAAGCTCGGGGGCGTCGGTGCGCTCGCGCATCCCCCCGTCCATCGCGCTCATCGCCGCCTCGCCGGGGCGCTCAGCCGCCGCAGCACCGCATCCCTGTCCTGCGCCGCCCACACCAGGACGTCGGCGCCGGACGCGCGGAGCCGGTCCAGGCGCAGACCGCGCTCCAGGTCCACGAACCGCAGCGCGAGCAGCTCCCGCGACGGCAGGTCCTCCGCGCGACGGCCGGGCAGCACGTCCACCGCGACGACCCGGTGCCCCGCCGCCCGCCAGGTGAGCGCGAGCCGTGTCGCCTGATCGTCGAGGAACGTCGACAGCACGAACACGATGGCGCCCTGAGCCAACCGCGGCGCCCGTGCCCGCTCGGTCGCCGATCCGTGCGCGCTGGTCAGCTCGACCGCCCGGAGCACCCGGTGCAGGTGCCGCGCGCCCGCCCGCGGCGGCAGAGCCCGGCCCGCGTCCGACAGGTCGTCGAAGCCGACCCGGTCGGCCTGTGCCGCGTAGGCGCGGGCGAGCGACACCGCGGCCTCGCGGGCAAGATCGAGCGAGGTGAGGCCCGGCCGCGGATACGGAGCAGCCCAGTCCGCGACGGCGCCGGGGACGTCGTCCCGCGCGTCGAGCACGAGCTGCACCGCGACGTCGGAGGTCGCCGTCGTGCGCCGCGCGTACAGCTCGCCGGGCCGCTGACCGCGCCGGGCGGTGGCCTTCCAATCGATCCGCCGCAGCCGGTCCCCGGGCCGGAACCGGTCGACGTCGCGGAACTCGCCGCCATCCCCCGGCCGCGCGGACGTGTGTGCGCCGGTCAGGCCGAGCAGCCGGTGCGGCAGCGGAGTGGAGCGCAGCGCGACCGCGCGCGGCCGGACCACGCGCTCGGTCACGGCGGGGACGCTCGGCTCGCCCGTCCACGCGGCGTCCGGACCGATCGCCCGTGCCGCCAGCGACAGGATGCGCTGCGGACCGGAATGCGACACCGCTACGCGGAAACGCAGCCGGGAGGCCGCGTACGGGGTCAGCACTGCGTCCTCCGGGGCCCGGTCGGCGCGCGAGACCCGCACGTGCACGGCGTCGGGGCCGCCGGCGGCCGAAGCCGTGGCTTCCACGGCGACCCGCCCGTCCGGGTCGTCGCCGGCGATCGTCGCCGACGCCGTCGCCGTCGCACCGGCCGGCCGCGATCCCCAGCCCCAGAGCGCAGCGATCAGCAGCGGGGCGGCGACCAGCACCAGCTCGATGCGGGACATCACGAACGCACCGACCAGGCAGACGCCGGCCACGATCGCCACCGCGGTCACGCCCGGGCTGAGCGACCAGGCCGAGCCTCCCGAGGGCTTCGTCTCGCCGGGTTCGCGTTCGGTCATCCCTGAGCGGCCTCCCGGCGGCGGGTGCCGACAGCGGGCGGCCCCGGCACGCTGCCGAGCACATCCATCACCACCTGGGACGGGCTGACACCGCTCGTCCACGCCTGCACCGTGAGCGTGAGCCGGTGCGCGAGCACCGGGACGGCGACGCGCTTCACGTCGTCCGGGATGACGAAGTCGCGGCCGGCGAGCACGGCCAGAGCGCGCGCGACGAGCAGGAGGCCCTGCGATCCGCGTGGCGAGGCGCCGACCTCCACGGAGCGATGCCGCCGGGTCGCAGCGGCGAGGGCGACGCAGTACGCGGCGATGTCCGGGTCGACGTCCACCTGCTCGACTCCCGCCTGCATGGCGAGCAGGGTCGCTGCGTCGGTGACCGGTTCGACGCCGGCCACCTCGCGCCGGCGGGCGACCCGCGCGAGCAGCACCCGGGTCTCGCCGTCGGTGTCCGGGTAGCCGACCCCGAGCCGGACCATGAAGCGGTCGAGCTGCGCCTCGGGCAAGGCATACGTGCCCTCCGACTCGATCGGGTTCGCGGTGGCCACCACGTGGAACGGCCGCGGCAACGGGAAGCTCTGCCCCTCGACGGACACCTGCCCCTCCGCCATCGCCTCCAGCAGCGCCGACTGCGTCTTCGGCGACGTGCGGTTGATCTCGTCGGCCAGGAACAGCCCGGTGAACACCGGGCCGGGACGGAACTCGAACTCCGCGGTGGACGGCACGTAGACGAAGGACCCGGTGATGTCGGACGGCAGCAGGTCCGGCGTGCACTGCAGCCGGCGGAAGTCGAGTCCCACGGCGCTCGCGATGCTGCGCGCCGCGAGCGTCTTGCCGAGGCCCGGAACGTCCTCGAACAGCACGTGCCCGCCCGCCAGCACCGTGGCGAGCGCGATCTGGAGCGGCTCCCGCATTCCGACCACGACGCTGCCGACCCTGGCGAGGATCTCCGCGCCGAGCCGGGCGACCTCGGCGACGGGGAGCGCCAGCCCCTCCGCAGAGCCGGTGATCGCGTCGGGGATCGCGTCGGTGGTCGTGCCGGCCGTCGCGCGCGTGCTCTCGCCGGTGCCGGTGGTGTCGTCGGGCATGGGACTCCTGTCGTTGGCGGGTCTGGTCACCGGTGGGCGGACCGGACGGGATCTGCGGCCGCGGGACCGATCGTGCTGCGGCCGCCGGACGCATCCCGGGCGAGCGCCTCCAGGGTGCTCAGCACGGCGGCCACCTCGGCCGGACGCGGCGCGGCGGCACTGCCCTTCCGGAGCATCGCCACCGCGTTCTCGCCGAGCAGCTCGGCGACCGTCGTGGCCGCGCGCGGGTCGTCCATGTCGACGCCGCGCTGTTCGAGCACGCGCGCGGCGAGCCCACGAAGCCGCCGCACCGCCTCCGGCGACACGCGGCCGCCGCGCGCGCCGAGCGACCAGCCGAGCTGGACGACGTCGCGCCGCGCGCCGGGCCGCGCGGCAGGGGCGGGCACCGGCCAGGTGACGTCCGCACGCTCCCCGACCAGGGACAGCAGCGCGCCGAGGGCGAAGATGACGGCGCCGAGCCCGACGGCGTGCGGGGCGTCCATGCCGAAGAACCACGCTGCGAGGCCGATCACGAGCGCGGCGAGCACGCATCCGACGGCACGGATGACGAGCTGCCGGCGGCTCATCGCGGAGCCCCGCCGGTCGCCGCGCCCGTCGCCGCACCGGACCAGGAAGCGCGGAGCACCTCGATCGCCTCGCGCGCGGCGACCACGTCCGCTCCGGTCACGGGCGCATCGCTGAACCGCGCGCGCAGGTAGAGGTCGAGCAGCCGGTCGGCGGCGCCGCGATCGGCGGAGACCCGGGTGACGGCCCGGGCGACGAACTCCCCCGGCGTCTCGGCGAGCATCCGGCGCACGCCCGAGTCGGCCGCACCCTCCTCCAGGCCCAGCCAGGCACGCTCGATCGCGTCCCGTGGTTCCCGGCCGTCGCCCAGCAGGTCGAGGGCGCGCTCGAGCCCGCGGCGGACCCGCTCCGGTCGCGGCAGTTCGCCTGGTTCCGGCGGGACCAGGCCGTCTGTCGTCCCCGCGAGGGCGACGGGCGCCGCGGGCTCCGGGCGGTGGAGGCGCCGGCGCAGGGAGCGCCAGATCAGCGCTGCCACGACGATCGCGGCGATCACCGTCAGCGCGAAGACCAGCCAGGTCAGGTCGATGCGCGTCTCGTGGAACTGCTCCCGCGGCGCGGGCGTCCCGGTGACCTCGTCCGCCCCGGACCGCGGACCGAGGTCGGCGTTCGGGACGGCGATCCGCATCCCGGTGAAGGCGGGCGGTCCCTGAAACGCGAGCGCGACTGCCGCTGCCGCGAGCAGCACCGCCGCGGCGGCGATCATCCCCCACCGCTGACGCGTCCGTGCCGCCTTCGAGCCCACCATGCCACCGTAGCGCGCAGCGCGCCCGCACGGGCGACCCTGCGCGGGCGACCATGCGTCGCCCGCGGTCAGCCCAGGTGCCCGGCCTTCTCCATCTGCCGCAGATCGCGCTTCAGGTCGGACAGCTCGTCGCGCAAGCGCGCGGCCAGCTCGAACTTGAGCTCGCCTGCCGCGGCCAGCATCTGCTGGTTCAGGTCCGCGATCAGGCCCTCCAGTTCCGCGGCGCCCTGCGCGGCGATGCCGCCATTCCGCAGGTTCGGCGTCGGGCTCTTGCGCTTCTGCTCGCGCCCGGCCAGCATCCGTGCCGTGTCCGCCTCCTCCCGGGCGAGCACGTCGGTGATGTCCGCGATGCGCTTGCGCAGAGGCTGCGGGTCGATCCCGTTGGCGCGGTTGTACTCGAGCTGCAACTCGCGGCGGCGGTCGGTCTCCTCGATCGCGTTCTTCATCGAGTCGGTCAGCACATCCGCGTACATGTGCACCTCTCCGGACACGTTTCGCGCGGCACGGCCGATGGTCTGGATGAGCGAGGTGGACGATCGCAGGAACCCCTCCTTGTCGGCGTCGAGGATCGCGACGAGCGACACTTCGGGGAGGTCGAGGCCCTCACGCAGCAGGTTGATGCCGACGAGCACGTCGTAGAGGCCCGACCGGAGTTCGGTGAGCAGTTCGACGCGGCGCAGGGTGTCGACGTCCGAGTGCAGGTAGCGCACGCGCACGCCCGCCTCCGCGAGGAAGTCCGTCAGTTCCTCCGCCATCTTCTTCGTGAGCGTGGTGACGAGCACGCGCTCGTCCCGCTCGACGCGCAGCCGGATCTCCTCGAGCAGGTCGTCGATCTGGCCCTTGGTCGGCTTGACGACGATCTGCGGGTCCACCAGACCGGTCGGGCGGATGATCTGCTCGACGATGCCGTCGGCGATCCCCAGCTCGTATTGTCCCGGTGTCGCTGACAGGTACACGGTCTGCCCGACGCGCTCCTTGAACTCGTTCCACTTGAGCGGCCGGTTGTCCATGGCGCTCGGCAGGCGGAAGCCGTGCTCGACGAGGGTCCGCTTGCGGGACGCGTCGCCCTCGTACATCGCGCCGATCTGCGGAACGGTCACGTGCGACTCGTCGATGACGACGAGGAAGTCGTCGGGGAAGTAGTCGAGGAGGCAATGCGGCGCCTCCCCCGGCTGGCGGCCGTCGATGTGGCGCGAGTAGTTCTCGATGCCGGAGCAGAACCCGATCTGCTCCATCATCTCGATGTCGAACTGGGTGCGCATCCGCAGGCGCTGGGCCTCGAGCAGCTTGCCCTCGCGCTCCAGCTCGACGAGCCGGTCGTGCAACTCGGTCTGGATCGTGCCGATCGCGCGCTGCATCGTCGCCGGGCTCGCCGCGTAGTGCGTCGCGGGGAACACGGAGACCGCGTCCATCTTCGCCAGCACCTCACCGGTCAGCGGGTGCAGCGAGTACAGCGCCTCGATCTCGTCGCCGAACAGCTCGATGCGGACGGCGTGCTCCTCGTACATCGGGATGATCTCGATCGTGTCGCCGCGCACACGGAACTTGCCGCGCGAGAAGTCGACGTCGTTGCGCTCGTACTGCATGCCGACGAATCGGCGGATGAGCGCATCCCTCCCGATGGTCTCCCCCACCTGCAGGGCGACCATCGCCTCCAGGTACTCCTCCGCGGCGCCGAGTCCGTAGATGCAGGACACCGTGGAGACGACGATCACGTCGCGGCGGCTCAGCAGCGAGTTGGTGGTCGAGTGCCGCAGCCGCTCCACCTCGGCGTTGATGGAGGAGTCCTTCTCGATGAAGGTGTCCGTCTGCGGGACGTAGGCCTCGGGCTGGTAGTAGTCGTAGTAGGAGACGAAGTACTCAACGGCGTTGTTCGGCAGCAGTTCCCGGAACTCGTTCGCCAGCTGGGCGGCGAGCGTCTTGTTGTGCGCGAGCACGAGCGTCGGCCGCTGCACCTGCTCGACGAGCCAGGCGGTGGTCGCCGACTTGCCGGTACCCGTCGCACCCAGCAGCACGACGTCGGTCTCCCCCGCGTTGATGCGGGACGCGAGCTCGGCGATCGCCTTGGGCTGGTCGCCGCTCGGCTCGTACTCGCTGACGACCTCGAACGGGCGGACGAGACGGGTTGGTTCCATGACTCCAGTCTAGGAAGCACCACCGACATACCGGTCGGCTCTCGCTCAGAGCGGAATGCGGCCGCAGCCGCGAGCGAGTGACCCCGTTCGGGACGATCGGCCCTGCTCGAGCATCCCCGTAACGTACCGAACAGGCACAGTCGCGGGGCGGCGCGCGCTACGCGCTCGCGCGCAGGCGGTCCCAGAGGGCGTCCACCTGCTGGAGCGTGTGCTCGAGGGAGCCGTCGGTGTCGATCACCACGTCGGCGACGGCCAGCCGCTCGTCGTCGGAGGCCTGCGAGAGGATGCGGCGCTCGGCCTCGGCTTCGTCCATCCCGCGCAGTTCGACCAACCGGGCCACGCGCGTCGCCGCGTCGGCGTGCGCGACGACGACGAGGTCGAACGGGTACTCGTTGGCGGACTCGACCAGAAGCGGCACGTCGTAGACCACGATCGCCTCCGAGTCGGCGTCGGCCGCCGCCCGGAAGCGTGCCGTCGACTCGCGCAGCACGGCGGGATGGGTGATGCCGTTGAGGACGCGCAGCTTCTCGGCGTCGCCGAAGACGATCGCACCGAGCGCCGGCCGATCCAGCGTCCCGTCGGCCGCGATCACGCCGTCGCCGAACGCGCGGGCGATCTCGGCGAGAGCGGGGGTGCCGGGCTCCACCACCTCGCGGGCGATCCTGTCCGCGTCGACGACGACGGCCCCGTGCGAGGCGAGCCGGGAGGCGATGGTCGATTTTCCGGAGGCGATCCCGCCGGTGAGTCCGATCAGCTGCACCCGTCCACCCTATCCACCCGCACCGAGGCGGAATGCGAGAGCGGGCGTTAACGCCGGAACGGCCGGCCCCGAAGGACCGGCCGTTCCGTGAGACGGAACTCAGTTGTTGGAGCTGAGCTTCTCGCGCAGAGCCGCGAGCGACTCGTCGTCGGCGAGGGTTCCACCCGAGCCGGAGTCGGAGGAGTACGACGAGGTGCCGCTGTCGGCAGCAGCCTCCTCGAGACCCTTCGCGACCTGGCGCTTGTGGGCCTCCCAGCGAGCCTGCGCGGCAGCGTACTGCTGCTCCCACTCGTCGCGCTGGGTCTCGAACCCTTCCTTCCACTCGTTGGTCTCCGGGTCGAAGCCCTCGGGGTACTTGTAGTTCCCCTGCTCGTCGTACTCGGTGACCATGCCGTAGAGGGCCGGGTCGAACTCGGTGCCCTCGGGGTCGACGCCCTCGTTGGCCTGCTTGAGGCTGAGCGAGATGCGGCGACGCTCGAGGTCGATGTCGATGACCTTGACGAAGACCTCGTCGCCGACCGACACGACCTGCTCCGCGAGCTCGACGTGCTTGCCGGAGAGCTCGGAGATGTGCACCAGACCCTCGATGCCGTCCGCGACGCGGACGAAGGCACCGAACGGAACCAGCTTCGTGACCTTGCCCGGAGCGACCTGACCGATCGCGTGGGTGCGGGCGAAGACCTGCCACGGGTCCTCCTGGGTCGCCTTGAGCGACAGCGAGACGCGCTCGCGGTCCAGGTCGACCTCGAGGATCTCGACGGTGACCTCCTGGCCGACCTCGACGACCTCGGAGGCGTGCTCGATGTGCTTCCAGGACAGCTCGGAGACGTGCACGAGGCCGTCCACGCCGCCCAGGTCGACGAACGCGCCGAAGTTGACGATCGAGGACACGACGCCCTTGCGGACCTGGCCCTTGTGCAGGTTGTTGAGGAACGTGGTGCGGGACTCCGACTGGGTCTGCTCCAGCAGCGCGCGGCGCGACAGGACCACGTTGTTGCGGTTCTTGTCGAGCTCGAGGATCTTCGCCTCGATCTCCTGACCCAGGTACGGGGTCAGGTCGCGGACGCGGCGCAGCTCGATGAGCGAGGCCGGGAGGAAGCCGCGGAGGCCGATGTCGACGATCAGGCCGCCCTTGACGACCTCGATCACCGTACCGGTGACGACGCCGTCGGCTTCCTTGATCTTCTCCACGTCGCCCCACGCGCGCTCGTACTGCGCACGCTTCTTGGACAGGATGAGGCGGCCTTCCTTGTCCTCCTTCTGGAGAACGAGCGCCTCGACGGTGTCGCCGACCTCGACGACCTCGGTGGGGTCGACGTCGTGCTTGATGGAAAGCTCGCGGGAGGGGATGACACCCTCGGTCTTGTAACCAACGTCGAGGAGGACCTCGTCTCGGTCGATCTTGACGACGGTGCCCTCGATGAGGTCTCCGTCGTTGAAGAACTTCAGCGTCTTTTCGACCGCGGCAAGAAAGTCCTCAGCGGACCCGATGTCGTTGACGGCGACCTGCTTCGGCGCCTTGTCGGTCGTTGCGGTTGTCATGTAGTAGATGCTCCGTAATGGACAGAAATCAGGCCGGACGCGATCAGTTCTCGATGTGTTCCGCGCACGGCAGGCGGATAGGGATGTCACACAAGTGACGTTCTAGTCTACCGACTGGCCGCCGCGTCCAGCAACTCGCGCGAGGAGACGATGTCGCGCAGCGCCGGCTCCAGCTCGGGGAAGGCGAAAACGTAGCCCGCGTCGAGCAGGCGCTCCGGCAGCACCCAGCGGCTCTTCAGCACCAGCTCGGTCTCGGTGCGGATGACGGCGGAGCCGGCCTCGAGCATCCAGCGGAAGGCGGGAAGGCCGACCGGAACCCCGAGCACCCGCCTCAGCGTCGCCATCATCGTGCGGTTGTCGCTGGGATTCGGCGCGGCGAGGTTCACCGGCCCGTCGATCCCGGGCTGCGCGCGCAGGAACTCGATGGAGCCGAGCACGTCGCGGATGTGGATCCAGCTGAACTTCTGGCGTCCGCCGCGCGCCCGGAACTCGTGGAAGGTGCCGGCGTTGCGGCGCGCGGTCGTGGCGAACCAACGGCCGTCCCGCTGCGGTCCGCCCAGCCCGAAGCGGGCGAGCGCGATCAGCGGCAGCAGGGCGGACCCGTCGCCGAGGACGATGGCCATCCGCAGGGCGACGCGCCGCGTGCCCGGCAGCGAGCCCGCGAAGAACTCCCGTTCCCACGCCTTCGCCACGTTCACGGAGAAGCCGATGCCGAGCTCCCCGGTGGACTCGGTCATCGGCCGGTCCTCGGCGTGCCGGTAGATGGTCGCCGTCGAAGCGTTGAACCAGAGCGGAGGCGGCGTGTCGGAGCCGGCGATCGCCTCGCGGAGCACGCGGGTGGTCTCCAGGCGCGAACGGAAGATCTCGGCCCGGTTCGCGTCGCCGTAGCGGCAGTTCACGCTCTTGCCTGCGAGATTGATGACGAGGTCGGCGCCGGTGACGACGGAGCGGATCCCGTCGGGGTCGCCCCAGCGGGCATCCCCGCCGGACCGGCCGATCAGCAGGACGGTCGCGCCCTGCGCCCGGTAGTGCTCGGCCAGGTAGCGTCCGATGAACCCGGACGCGCCCGCGATGACGATGCGCTCGCTCACTCACTCCCCCAGTGCGATGTCGTAGCGGAACGTCCCCGCGTACTGGTAGAGCCTACCGAGCAGCCGATGGCCCACCGCGATCGAGATGCGCTGGCAGTCCCGCGCCTCGTCCCAGCGCTCGGTGAGCACGATCACGGGCGCGAGGACGCGCGGCACAGGGATGCGCAGCCGGCCGATGCGGATCGCCACGCTCGTCGAGGTGAGCCGCAGCGCGCCGTCGAGCACGCGCGCGGCGAACACCGCCTCCGCCCGCACCGGCGCGCCCAGCCTGTCCACGAGCATCCCGTCCTCGACGCCGATCTCGTCGCGCATGATGCGCGGGCGTCCGCGCAGCTCGAAGGTCCGCTCCGCGCGCACGGCGGGCGAGCCGTCCGCCGCCACCGCCGGTGCGTTCCGCACGGTGAACGGCACCTCGTGCTGCCAGACCGGGAACAGGACGCCCGGCCGGGCGAACAGGGCGAGCACCGGCCACAGCCAGCGCCGGGGCGTGCCGACGGTGTCGAACACGCCCCGGCCCCGGCCGGTGGAACCGGACGGGATGGCGTCGAAGTACGCGCGCAGGCTCGGGTGCAGCAGGTCGAAGGCGGGGCCGAGCACCACGCGATACGGGGACGTCATCCGGCGGCCTCGCTCAGTCGAGAAGCGCGGCCTTCAGCGTGTCGAGGCCGACGCCGCCGATGTCGAGCGCCTTCTTGTGGAACGCCTTGATGTCGAAGGATGCGCCCTCCCGGCGGGCGTACTCGTCGCGCAGCTGCTCCCAGATCCGCTGACCGATCTTGTACGACGGCGCCTGGCCCGGCCAGCCGAGGTAGCGGTTCACCTCGAAGCGGACGAAGCCCTCGTTCATGTTGACGTTGTCGGCGAGGAACCCGAACGCGTAGTCGCCGGTCCAGGGGCCGCTACCGTCGGGCAGCTGCTTCTCCAGGTGGACGCCGATGTCGAGCACGACGCGTGCGGCGCGCATCCGCTGGCCGTCGAGCATGCCGAGGCGGTCGGCCGGGTCGTCGAGGTAGCCGAGCTGCTCCATCAGGCGCTCCGCGTAGAGCGCCCAGCCCTCCGCGTGGCCGGAGGTGCCGGCGATCCGGCGCCACGAGTTCAGCTGGGCCTTGTTGTAGGTGGCCTGGGCGATCTGCAGGTGGTGGCCAGGAACGCCCTCGTGGTAGACGGTGGTGAGCTCGCGCCAGGTGTCGAACTCGGTCACGCCCTCCGGCACGCTCCACCACATCCGCCCGGCGCGCGCGAAGTCGTCGCTCGGGCCGGTGTAGTAGATGCCGCCCTCCTGCGTCGGCGCGATCATGCACTCGAGGCGGCGGATCTCGGCGGGGATGTCGAAGTGCGACTTCCCGAGCTCCTCGATCGCGCGGTCGCTCGTCTCCTGCATCCAGCGCTGCAGTGCGTCGGTGCCGTGCAGCTTGCGGCTGGCGTCGCCGTCGAGGAACGCGATCGCCTCGTGGACGGACGCGCCCGGCTTGATCTCGTTCGCGATCGACTCCTGCTCGGCGACCATGCGGGCGAGCTCCTCGATGCCCCACTCGTACGTCTCGTCGAGGTCGACGGTCGCGCCGAGGAAGTCCCGGGAGGCGAGGGCGTAGAGCTCTCGGCCGACCGCGTCCTTCTGCGGAGCGTGCTGCGCGAGTTCGTCCTTCAGGAACGACGCCAGCTTCGCGTAGGCCGCGGCCGACTCCGTCGCCCCTGCGGCGAGGTCGCTCTTCAGCGAATCGGGGAGTTCGGCGTCGCCGGCCTTCGCCGAGCCGGTGAATTCGAAGAAGAAGCCGGTGTCTGCGACCTGCTTGTTCGCCTGGGCGAGGACCTCGTGCACCTGGCGGATGGCCGGGACGTTGCCGGCGGCGATGCCGCTGCGGAGCGTCTCGATGTAGCCGTCCATCGCGGCCGGCAGGTTGTGCAGGCGCTTCGCGACGTTCGACCAGTCCTCCTCCGTGTCGGTGGGCACGAGGTCGAAGATGTCGCGCAGCTCCTGAGCGGGCGAGGCGATCACGTTGAGGTCGCGCTGGTTGAAGCCGGCCTCGTGCTTCTCGACCGTGAGCTGCAGGTCGCGGGCCAGGTCCATCTTGGTGACGCGATCGATCTCGTCGACGGGCTCAGCGGCCTGCACCTTGGCCAGCGTCTCCTTCACCTTGGCGACGGCGTTCTCGGCGCCGGCGGGCGAATAGTCGGCGTACTCGCCCTCGCGGCCGGGGCGTCCGAGCCAGACGTGGAACTCCGGGTACAGCTCGAGTTGTGTGTCGACCCACTCCTCAGCGATCGTGTCGATCGGAGTCGGTTCGCGCTTCTCTGCGTTCGTCATGCCTCGACCCTATTTCGCCGCCGGCCCGCGAGCACAGGGAAAACGCGCGGAATCGTCGCGATTCGCGACACTTTCCCTGTGCTCGGCGGCCTGCGTGGGTCGGTGGTTCAGGAAGAGGTCAGTGGGCGGCGGCGTCCCAGTTGGGGCCGCGGCCGATCTGGACGTCGAGCGGGACCCGCAGCTCGGCGGCGCCGGCCATCCGGGTGCGGACGACCGCCTCCAGCGCGTCCCACTCCCCCGGCGCGACCTCGAAGATGAGTTCGTCGTGCACCTGCAGCAGCATCCTCGAGTTGAGCTTCTGGTCGATCAGATCGCCCGCGATACCGAGCATCGCGATCTTCATGATGTCGGCCGCCGAACCCTGGATGGGCGCGTTCAACGCCTGGCGCTCCGCGTTCTCACGCATCACCCTGTTGGTCGAAGTGAGGTCCGCGAACGGACGACGGCGCCCGAAGATCGTCTCGGTGTAGCCGTCGACGCGCGCCTGCTCCACGACGTTCCGCAGGTAGTCGCGTACCGCGCCGAAGCGCTCGAAGTAGCCGGTCATCAGCCCACGCGCCTCCGACGTCTCGATGCGGAGCTGCTTGGACAGGCCGAACGCGCTGAGGCCGTAGGCGAGACCGTAGGACATCGCCTTGACCTTGGTGCGCATGAGCGGGGTCACGTCCTCCGGTTCCACGCCGAAGACGCGCGCGCCGACAAAACGGTGCAGGTCCTCGCCGGCGTTGAACGCCTCGATGAGCCCCGGGTCCTCGGAGAGGTGCGCCATGATCCGCATCTCGATCTGCGAGTAGTCGGCGGTCAGCAGGGTCTCGTAGCCCTCGCCGCTGACGAAGGAGGCGCGGATCTCGCGGCCCTCCTCGGTGCGGATCGGGATGTTCTGCAGGTTCGGGTCGTTGGACGAGATGCGGCCGGTGCTGGTGCCGGTCTGGTCGTACGTGGTGTGGATGCGGCCGTCGCCGTTCACCGACCGCTCGAGCGTCTCCACGATCTGCTTGAGCTTGGTCGCGTCCCTGTGCTGCAGCAGCAGGCCGAGGAACGGGTGCGGGCTCTTCTCCTGCAGGTCCGCCAGCGACGCGGCGTCGGTCGAGAAGCCCGTCTTGGTGGCGCGGGTCTTCGGCATCTGCAGCTCCTCGAAGAGCACCTGCTGCAGCTGCTTCGGCGAGCCGAGGTTGATCTCGTGGCCGATCTCGGCGTAGGCGCGAGCGGCGAAGTCGTTGGCCTTGTCGGTGAGCTGACTGCGCAGGCGCGCGAGCACCTCGCCGTCGATCGCGACGCCGTTCAGCTCCATCTCGGCGAGCACGGCGACGAGCGGGAGCTCGATGTCGTCCAGGACGGCGCGGGTGCCGTCGTCCAGGGCGATCGCCTGGCCCTCCGCGACGCGGCGGATGTACCAGGCCTCGGTCGCCGGGCTCACGGCGTCGTTGATCGGGACGAGCTGGTTGGGGTCCGAGACCGGCAGCGTCTCGCCGAGCACCTCGTACACCTGCTCGGCGAGCGACTGCGGCGCCGCCCCCGGACGCACCAGCCACGAGGCGATCCTGGTGTCGAAGGCGAGTCCGTCGACGACGAAGCCCGCGCGGCTCAGCGCCTTGAACTGCGGCTTCGCGTGGAAGAAGTACTTGGGCGCTGCGCTCGCCAGCCACTCCTCGAGGGCCTCGTAGTCCTTGCGTCCGGCCGTCCACGGCACGTAGACAGACTCGTCCGCCGATGCCAGCCCGAAGCCCGTGATGCCGGCCGGGCCCGTCTCCAGCTGGACGGCGACGGCCGCGCCGTCGGCGGAGGCCTTGGTCAGCCAGTTGGCAAGCTCCTCGTCCACGAGCGTGTGCACGGCGGGAGCGCTGACCGCGCCGACGCGGTCGGCTTCCACGGACGCGGCGCCGTCGAGCATCCCGTCCTCCGCCGCCGTCTTGAGCAACCGGTCGAGCAGGGTCTTGAACTGCAGCCGCGCGAAGATGTCGCGCACCGCGTTCTCGTCGATCGCGCGGCGCTCGAGGTCGGCGGGGCCGACCGGCAGCTCCACGTCGTCGAGCAGCTTGTTGAGCCGGCGGTTGCGGAGGGCGTTCTCCTTCTGGTCGCGCAGGTTCTGGCCGACCACGCCCTTGATCTCGTCGGCGTGCGCGACGATCTCCTCCACGGTGCCGTACTGCTGCACCCACTTGACCGCGGTCTTCTCGCCGACCTTGTCGATGCCGATCAGGTTGTCGCTGGTCTCGCCGACGAGCGCCGCGATCTCGGGGTACTGGTGCGGCTCGATGCCGTAGCGCTCCCGGACCGCGGCGGGGTCGTAGACCTTCAGCTCGGAGACGCCGCGGACGTTCGGGTAGAGCAGCGTGACGTCGTCGTTGACGAGCTGGATGGTGTCCCGGTCGCCGGAGACGAGCAGCACGCGGTAGCCCTGCTCTGCACCCTGCCTGGCGAGCGTCGCGAGGATGTCATCCGCTTCGAAGTCCTCCTTGGCGATGGTGGTGATGTTCATCGCCTTCAGCGCCTCCTGGAGCAGCGGCACCTGGCCGGCGAACTCGGGAGGCGTCTCGCCGCGGGTGCCCTTGTACTCCGGGTACTCGCGGGTGCGGAAGGAGTAGCGGGAGATGTCGAACGCCACGGCGATGTGCGTCGGCTTCTGCTGCTGCAGCAGGTTGATGAGCATCGCGATGAAGCCGTGGATGCCGTTGGTGTGCTGGCCCTCGCGGTTGACGAAACTGTCGACAGGGAGGGCGTAGAAGGCCCGGAAAGCCAGCGAATGGCCGTCGATGATCAGAAGGGTAGGCTTTTCGGAGTCTGACACCAGGACAGCCTACAAGCCGCCGGTGACACTGCAGACGGGACCGACGACGGTGACGAAAGGGTTCGGATGACCGAGGACGCGCTCGCGTACGTGCAGCAGAGGGGGCTCGGCGCACTGGCCGAGAAGATGGGCATCGAGATCGTCGAGTTCACCGTCGAACGAGCGGTCGCCCGGATGCCCGTCGAGGGCAACACGCAGCCCGCCGACCTCCTGCACGGCGGCGCGTACGTCGTCCTCGGCGAGTCGCTCGGCTCGATGTCGGCGAACCTCTACGCGGGCGAGGGACGCCTCGCGGTCGGCATCGAGATCAACGCCTCGCACACGCGCTCCGCGACCAGCGGCTACGTGACCGGCGTCTGCACGCCCATCCACCTCGGCCGTACGCTGACGACGCACGAGATCGCGGTGACGGACGACCGCGGCCGGCGCTGCTCCACGATCCGCATCACAAACCTGATCAAGGACCTGTGAGGCGCTGCCCCAACCGTGATTCGTCACGGATGGTCGGCATTCGTCACGAACGGCGACCGTTCGCGACGAATCGCGGGCCCGTGGGGCCTACTTCTTGGGCGCGAGCTGCTCGATGATCGCCTGAGCGACGTCGTGCATGGTGAGGCGGCGATCCATCGACGCCTTCTGGATCCAGCGGAACGCCTCCGGCTCGGACAGGCCCATCTTCTCGTTGAGGAGGCCCTTCGCGCGGTCGACCAGCTTGCGGGTCTCGAAGCGCTGGACCATGTCGCCGACCTCGGCCTCGAGGGCGATGATCTGCTGGTAGCGGGCAAGGGCGATCTCGATCGCCGGCAGCAGGTCGTTCGGGGTGAACGGCTTGACCACGTAGGCCAGGGCGCCGGCCTCGGTCGCGCGCTCGACGAGCTCCTTCTGGCTGAAGGCGGTCAGCAGCACGACCGGAGCGATGTGGTTCTTGGAGAGCCGCTCGGCGGCGGAGATGCCATCCAGCTGCGGCATCTTGACGTCCATGATCACCAGGTCGGGGCGCAGCTCGGTCGCGAGCGCGACGGCGGTCTCGCCGTCGCCGGCCTCGCCGACGACCTCGAAACCGTTGTCACGCAGGATCTCGACGATGTCGAGACGGATGAGCGACTCATCCTCTGCGACGACGACGCGGCGGGGTGCGGTGGGGGTGGTTTCCTGGTCAGTCACGGACAAAAGCCTACGGTATTGTTCCAGTGTTGTTGTGCGCCGCTGTGGCGGAATGGCAGACGCGGAGCACTCAAAATGCTTTGTCCGAAAGGGCGTGTGGGTTCGAGTCCCACCAGCGGCACAACCCCGATCCGGCCGGTCTAAGCCGTCCCCGGCTCACGAATCGGCGACGGGCAGCTCGACGGTGACGCTCGCACCGCCTCCCGGCCCCGTGTTGCCGGCGTGCACTGCGCCGCCGTGCCTCGCCGCCACTTCGGCGACGAGGGCGAGTCCGAGGCCGTAATGCCGGGACACCGCTGCGGGCGCCTCACCCGACCGCGTGGAGGCGAACCGCTCGAAGGCGGTGCCCGGGTCGTCCTGGGGGAAGCCGGCGCCGTCGTCCGCGACGACGAGCAGGGCGCACCGCCCCGCGCGCCGCACCTGGACGGTCACCAGGGACGCGGCATGGTCTGTCGCATTGTCGAGCAGGGCGATCACGAGCCTGCGCAGCGACACCGCCGCACCGGAGACGACGACCGGTCCCGGCACGTCCACGCGCACCTCGACACCGCGCTCCTCCGATTTGGGCGCCACCGAGCGCACGGCCGCCGCCGCCAGCTCGGCGAGGTCGACCGGCTCGCGCGCGGCCGTCTCGCCCGGATCCGCCGCGAGCAGCAGGTCGGCGACGATCTCCGTCAGCGCGCGCGAGTCGTCCACGATCTCGCCCACCCCGGCGACCACCGCCGGGTCGTCGTGCTCGGTCAGCCGCCTCCGCACGAGCTGCGCGCGCGTGCTCAGCAGCGTCAGCGGCGTGCGCAGCTCGTGACCGGCGTCGGCGACGAACCGGCGCTGCATCCGCAGCGCGTCCGCGAGCGGCCGCATCGCCCTCCGCGCCATCAGCACGCTGATCCCGGCCGCGGCGAGCGCCGCGATCACTCCGGAGACGATGAGCGCGGTGGCGAGCCGGGCGAGCTCCTCCTGCTGCTCCCTCAGCGGGTAGGCGACCTGGATCCAGTGGTCGCCCTGCCGGGTCGTGCGGACGAGGTAGTCCTGGCCGTCCGCCGTGACGGTCCGCTCGTCCGGCTGCCCGCTCGCACGGACCGCCTCGAACGCCGCCTCGAGCGGCAGCCCGTCCGGGATGTCCGGCGAGGACAGGGTGCCGCGGCCGCCGGTGATGGTGACGAACATCCCCGGCGGTGCGTCGTGCGGGGAGTCGATGCGGGACGTGTCGTCCACAGCGCGCCGGGCCGCTTCGGCCTGCGACCCGGCGACGATCGCGTACACGACGCCGCCGAGCGCGGCGAACAGCACCAGGATGAGCACACCGAACTGCACGGCGAGCCGCGTGGAGGCACGGCGCAGCTCCCGGTCGCCTCCACGGCCGTCCGCGCCTCGCGCGCTCACGACCCGCGTCCCAGCCGGTAGCCGACTCCGCGCACCGTATCCACCGCGCCCCTGCCGAGCTTCCGGCGCAGGTGGTGCACGTACGTGTCGACCACGCCCGGGTCGTCCGCCGCGGCGAACACCGTCGCCAGCAGGTCGTCGCGGGAGAACACCTGCTCGGGGCGCCGGGCGAGGCGTTCGAGGAGCGCGGACTCGCGCTCGGACAGCGGGATGTCGGCGCCGCCGTCCAGCGTGACCGTCCGCCCGTCCGCGTCGAGGCGCCCGCCGGGGAAGCGCACGACCGGCACCGTGGCGCTGAGCCGCCTGCGCAGCACCCGCAGCCGAGCCAGCAGCTCGTCGATGTCGAACGGCTTGACCAGGTAGTCCTCCGCCCCGCCGTCCAGCCCCTCGACCCGGTCGGTCGCCGTGCCGAGGGCGGAGAGGATCAGGACCGGGGTGAGCACGCCGGCGTCCCGCCAGCCCGAGAGCACGCCCATCCCGTCGACCACCGGGAGGCCGCGATCGAGCACGGCGACGTCGAACGCCTCGGTCAGGCCGAGGTGCAGCCCGCGCTGGCCGTCGTGCGCGGTGACGACGTCATAGCCCTCGGAGCCGAGCAGCTCGCCGAGCATCGCGGCGAGGCGCGGGTCGTCCTCGACCACCAGGATGCGCGGGCGCGACTCCACACCCTGGCCGCTCAGATCCGGGCGCCGACGACGGTCGCGGCGAAGCGTCCGGCCCGCTCGGCGAGGCCGGCGATGCGGTCCTCCACCACCCGGTCCGGGTCGAAGCCGACGTACTGCGGCGGCGGGGTGCGCCGCACGTTCTCGCTGCACTCGAAGCCGCCGCAGACCAGCGTCCCGACGGTGTCGCCGTTGCGGCCGGCCTGGCCGGCCCTGCGCGCCGACCAGAAGTAGACGTCGCGGGTGAAGTGCACGTCCTGGCACCAGCCGCACATGGACGGCGCGTGCGAGCGCATCGACGCCTCCGACGCCTTCAGCACGATCCCGACGGGTCCGTCCGCGGTCGGCACGACGACGTAGCCGCGCTGCGGAAGGCGCGGATCGCGCCAGCCGAGGTACTCGCGGCGCGACCAGTCCACCTCGTGCATCCCAGGCGGCAGCGGCAGCTCCTCCGCGTCGGCGCGGGAGCAGTTGACGAACGACTCGCGAATCTGCTGCGGGGTCAGGCTCTCCATGTGCACCTCCTCCCGTCCCATGCTCGCACAGGTTCTTGACCTTGCCTCCGGGGTCAGGGCTTACGGTTCCGGCATGAACACTCTCGACAGCGTCACCGACGCCAGCTTCGCCACCGACGTCCTCGCCGCCCCCGGCACCACCCTCGTGGAGTTCTGGGCGCCTTGGTGCGGACCGTGCCGCGCCCTCTCCCCCATCCTGGAGTCGATCGCAGGTGAGCACGCCGATTGCATCCGCATCGTCAAGATCAACGCCGACGAAAACCCGCGCAGCTCGGCCGAGTACAAGGCTCTGGCGCTGCCGGTGATGAAGGTGTTCCGCGACGGGGAGGTCGTGAAGACCATCGTCGGCGCCAAGCCGAAGCCGGCGCTGGAGTTCGAGCTGGCGCCGTACCTTCAGCCGTGAGCGCCGCGCGCGGCGCGGTCAGGTGAGGTGGTCGAAGGCCCCGCTCACCCAGCCGATGTAGCGCTCGGCCGAGCGGAGGACGGCGCCGCGGGCGTCCTCGGGGATCACGTTGCCGAGGTTGCCGTACATCCGCTCGAAGGGATGCTCGCAGACGCGGTCGGCGACCCGCCTGACCACCGCCGCCGACAGCGGGATGTCGTTCGGGAAGCTGCGCTGGAACGTCACCCAGCGCTGCGACGGACCGGGGAAGACGGTGTCGCCGCTCAGCACGACGCCGCGGTCCCAGTGCACGACGGCGCTGCCGGGGAAGTGACCGCCGATGGTCCGCAGCATCACCCCGGGGAGCACCTCCTCCTCGCCGCTCCAGGTGCGGATCGCCGGGCTCTCGCGCTGCACCCAGTGCCGGTCGGCCTCGTTGACAAGCACCGGAGGGTCGCCGAGCATGCGCGACCAGCTGGTCTGGGCGCCGAACATGTGCGGGTGGCTCGTGGCGATCACGGCGACGCCGCCGAGATCCTGCACGGCGGTCGCCGCCGCCTCGTCCACGTAGCCGGTCGGGTCCCAGAGCAGGTTGCCCTCCGGGGTGCGCAGCAGCATCGCGCGCTGGCCGATGCCGACCTTGGGGACGCTGCTCAGACCGTACAGGTCGGGCTCCAGCTCGGTGATGACGACGTGCTCGCCCTCGCGCTGCAACCGCTGCAGCGTCGTCCACACCTGCCCGGTCGGCGGGACGTACTGCCGTTCGTCCTCGCAGATCGGGCAGGACGCCGGCGGCTCCTCGCCGTTCGGGGTCTCGACCGGTGTCGTCTCCACAGCGCAGGTCGCGCACAGCCAATCCGCCATGCCGCGACTCTAGCCGTGCGACCCCGCGACCCAATACCCTCTGCGGCATGGCGAACCAACCCGTTCTCTTCATCCACGGCCTCTGGTTGCACGCGAGCAGCTGGCAGCCCTGGATCGAGCTCTTCACGGCGGAGGGCTACGCTCCCGTCGCACCCCTGTGGCCCGGCGAGCGCGACACGGTCGCCGCCACCCGCGACAACCCCGACGACGTCGCCGACAAGGGCATCGACGAGGTGACCAAGCACTTCGCGACGATCATCGAGGCGATGGAGGTGCCTCCCGTCATCATCGGCCACTCGTTCGGCGGCCTCATCACCGAGAAGCTGATCGGCGAGGGCTACGGCAACGCGGGCGTCGCGATCGATCCGGCCCAGATCAAGGGCGTGCTGCCGCTCCCGTTCCGCCAGCTGCGCGCGTCGTTCCCCGTGCTGAGCAACCCGGCGAACATCCACAAGCCGATCTCGCTCACCCGTGACCAGTTCGCGTACGGCTTCGCGAACCAGCTGCCGGAGGCGGAGGCGACGGAGCTGTACGAACGCTGGACCATCCCCTCCACCGTCCGCCCGATCTTCCAGGCCGCCGCGGCGAATTTCCGTATGCACTCGGAGACGGCGGTCGACACGAAGAACGAGGACAGGGGCCCGCTGCTGCTCATCGCGGGCGGCGAGGACAACACGGCGCCGGAGGTGACGACGGACGCGACGCTCAAGCAGTACCGCGACTCCAACGCCGTCACCGAGCTGATCACCTTCCGCGACCGCGGTCACTCCCTCGTGATCGACCACGGCTGGCGCGAGGTCGCGACCGAGGTGCTGGTCTGGCTCGAACAGCAGGGCCTGCGCGACTGATGCCGGAATACCCGGCCGGCCCGGCGGCTTGCACCTCACCGTGAAACGCATCGGCTTCCTCAGCTTCGGCCACTACCAGGCCGTCCCCGGCTCCGTCGTCCGCACGGCGGCGGACGCGCTCCTGCAGACCATCGAGCTCGCGGAGGCGGCGGAGGAGGTCGGCGCGGACGGCGCCTTCGTCCGCGTCCACCACTTCGCACCGCAGCTCGCCTCCCCGTTCCCGCTGCTCGCCGCGATCGGCGCGCGCACGAAGCGCATCGAGATCGGGACCGGCGTGATCGACATGCGCTACCAGAACCCGCTCTACATGGCGGAGGAGGCGGCCGCGGCCGACCTGATCAGCGGCGAGCGCCTGCAGCTCGGCGTGAGCCGTGGGTCACCCGAGGCAGCGCTGGCGGGCTACGAGTCGTTCGGCTACGTGCCGGGCGATGGCGAGACCGACGCGGACATGGCCCGCAGGCACACGACGTTGTTCCGCGCGGCGATCGCCGGCGAGGCGATGGCGAACGCGAATCCTCAGATGACGGGCAGCACCGGCGGCTTCGCCATCGAGCCGCGCTCGACCACGCTCCCCGACCGCATCTGGTGGGGCGCAGGCACACGCGCCACGGCGGAGTGGACGGCGGAGCAGGGCATGAACCTGATGTCGTCGACGCTCCTCACCGAGGACACCGGGGTGCCGTTCGATCAGCTCCAGGCGGAGCAGATCACCCGGTTCCGCGAGACCTGGTCCGAGATGGGCTGGGAGCGGGAGCCGCGGGTGAGCGTGAGCCGCAGCATCATCCCGATCACCGACGAGCAGTCGCACCGGTACTTCGGCGCCCGCGCGCAGGTGGAGGGACGCGACCAGGTCGGGCACCTGGACGGCGGTCTCGCCCGGTTCGGCCGGTCGTACATCGGCGAACCGCAGAAGCTCGTCGCAGAGCTCGCGGAGGACGAGGCGCTGCGGATGGCGGACACCGTGCTCGTGACGGTGCCGAACCAGCTCGGCGTCGACTTCAACGCGCATCTGCTCTCGGACATCGTCGCGATCGGCCGCGAGCTGGGCTGGCGCGACTGACCGCACGCGCCGCCGCCTCCCCCGAACGGGTGGGTCGGCCGATTCCGGGGATCCTGGGATGATGGACGCGCGGCACACCCGAATCGGCCGCAGCACAGGCCGCGACGATCGCGTCCGGTCCCATGGAAGGGGTGTGCCTTGCGTACTGGACGACGCACGACGGCGGTTTCGATGGCCGCACTCGCAACCGCTCTCGGACTCACCGCTCTCACCGCGACGACCGGTCTCTCCGCCGCTCCGGCGACGGCCGTGACGCTGACCGACGCGTCGACGCCGTCGGCGCTGACCGGGATGTGGGCGTGGGGCAACCCGATCGACCCGGCCGTCGACGCGCGCGGCCGCGGGGAGGCGGCGTTCGAACCGGAGGCGATGGCGGCGTTCGCGGCCGCCCACCGGTTGCAGACGGTCTACCTCTCGGTGCCGTGGGCAGCCGATCAGGGCGAGTTCCGCACCTGGCTCCCTGCCGCGGTCTCCGCGCTGCACGGCGCGGGCGTCACGACCGTGGCCGCGCTCGGCGGCGACCCGGCGTGGGCGAGCCAGCCCGACCTCGCGGCGACCTGGACGCGGGCGGCGCTCGCGACGGCGCCGTTCGACGCCGTCCAGTTCGACGTCGAGCCGTGGGTCGGCGCGACCGACGATCAGCTGCCCGGCATCGTCGCCCAGCTCGGCACGATGTACGACACCGCGGCAGAGGCGGCGGGCACGGTCCCGGTCGGAGCCGATCTGCCCTGGTGGCTGCAAGCGAAGACGCAGCCCGGGACGACCACCACCCTCTTCGAGACGCTGCTCCCGCACCTCGCGTCGGTGGCGATCGTCGCGTTCTCCGATCACGCGAGCGGGGACGACGGCATCGTCGCACTCGCCGGGCCCGCCGCGACCGCGGCGAGCGCCGCCGGCGTCCCGTTCAGCATCGGTGTCGAGACGGACACACCGCAGGTGGCAGGCGGCCCCGGCGCCACCTTCGGCGACGACACGGAAGCGGAGCTGGAAGCGGAGACGGCCATCGTCCGCTCCCGGCTCGCCGGCCTGAACGGGTACCGCGGCGTCACGGTCGAGCACCTGCTGTCGTGGCAGGCGCTCGTGGCGCGCTGAGCCGGCGGACCTTCAGCCGGCGTCGGCCGCCGCGTACAGCGCGGCGACGTCGATCTTGCCCATCATCATCATCGCCTCGTTGACGCGGCGGGCGCGGGCCGGGTCGGTGTCCTTCTGGAGCTCGATCAGGGCCTTCGGCACGATCTGCCAGCTGAGGCCCCAGCGGTCCTTCAGCCAGCCGCACCTGCTCGGCTCCCCGCCGTCGGCCGTGAGCGCCTCCCACAGCCGGTCCACCTCCGCCTGATCCTCGCAGAGCACCGAGATCGAGACGGCCTCGGTGAACGAGAACATCGGTCCGGCGTTCATCGCCTGGTACTCGATCCCGTCCAGCTCGAACGTCACCACGACGGTCCCGGCGGACGGATCCGCGTCGTCGGCGCCGAACCGGTCGACGTGCACGATCCGGGAGTTCGGGAGCAGCGACACGTACAGCTCCGCCGCCTGCTCGGCCTGGTCGTCGTACCAGAGGAATGTCGTCACCTTCTGCATGCGGCACATGCTACGCGGCGGTTGTAGCGTTGGGAGGTGTTGTTCAGCAGCTACATCGCCATCGGAGACAGCTTCACGGAGGGGGTCGGCGACGACCTCCCGGACGGCCGCGTGCGCGGCTGGGCGGACTTCGTCGCCCTCGGACTCGCGCAGGCCTCGCCGTCGACCGTCCGCTACGCGAACCTCGCGGTGCGCGGCCGCAAGCTCGGTCCGATCATCCAGGAGCAGGTGGAGCCGGCGCTCGCGCAGCATCCCGAGCTCGTCAGCCTGAACGGCGGCGGCAACGACATCATGCGCCCGCGCGTCTCGATCGAGGGGGTGGCCGAGGCGCTCGTGGCCGCCGCCGACCGGGTGACCGCCGCGGGGAGCACCATGCTGCTGCTGAGCGGCGCCAATCCGAGCAGGCACCTCCCGATGGGCGGGCTGATCCGGCGCCGCGGCAACGAGCTGGCGGTCGCCGTCCGTGCGATGCTGCCGCGCGACGGGATGGTCTTCGTCGACAACTGGGCCGACGAATCGCTCGAGGACATCCGCTACTGGTCGGAGGACCGGCTGCACCTGAATGCGCTGGGCCACGCGCGGGTGGCGAGCAACGTCCTGACCGCGTTCGACGTGCCCGTCCCCGCCGAGTGGGGCGTCGAGGAGGTCGCCGCGGCGCCCCGGGGCGAGGCGACCCGCCGGACCGCGGACTACTACCGCCGCTTCGTGCTGCCGTGGATCGGCCGCCGTCTCACCGGCCGCTCCTCCGGCGACGGCCGCGCTGCCAAGATCGCCGAGCTCACTCCGGTCGACCCCGCCTCGGCCCACCCGCTCTGACCCTCCCGCGGCCTCGCGGCCGTCAGTCGTTGTCGCCGCCGGTGGTGTCGATGCGGGTGGTGCGGGCGCCGCCTCCCCACTTCCACTCGGCGACCTCGGGGATGTCCTCGCCGCGCTCGCGCGTGTACTGCCGGGCGCGCAGCCGCGCATCCTGCATCTCCTGCCGGAACCGCGCCTCGCGGGCGGCGAGCCCGGGGACCCGGTCGAGCACGTCCATCACCAGGTGGTACCGATCGAGGTCGTTCAGCATCACCATGTCGAACGGCGTCGTCGTCGTACCCTCCTCCTTGTAGCCGCGCACGTGCAGGTTGCCGTGGCCGGCGCGGCGATAGGTGAGCCGATGGATGAGCCACGGGTAGCCGTGGTACGCGAAGATCACCGGCTTGTCTACCGTGAACAGGGCGTCGTACTCGCGGTCGTTCATCCCGTGCGGGTGCTCGCCCTCGCTCTGCAGCCGCATGAGGTCCACCACGTTGACGACCCGCACCTTCAGGTCCGGCAGCCGGTCGCGCAGGATGCCCGCCGCCGCAAGCACCTCGAGGGTCGGGATGTCGCCAGCGCACGCGAGCACGACGTCCGGCTCCTCGCCGTCCCGCTCGGTGCCCGCCCAGTCGAAGATGCCGATGCCGCGCGTGCAGTGCGCGATCGCCTCCTCCATCGTCAGCCAGTTCGGCGCCGGCTGCTTCCCGGCGACCACGACGTTCACGTAGTCCACCGACCGCAGGCAGTGGTCGTAGGTGGAGAGCAGGGTGTTGGCGTCGAACGGCAGGTAGACCCGGACGACGTCGGCCTTCTTGTTGACGACGTGGTCGATGAAGCCGGGGTCCTGGTGGGAGGCGCCGTTGTGGTCCTGGCGCCACACGTGCGAGCTCAGCAGGTAGTTCAGCGAGGCCACCGGGCGACGCCATGGGATCCGCCGGGACGTCTTCAGCCACTTGGCGTGTTGGTTGAACATCGAGTCGACGATGTGGATGAACGCCTCGTACGAGGTGATGACGCCGTGCCGCCCGCTCAGGAGGTAGCCCTCCAGCCACCCTTGGCACTGGTGCTCGCTCAGCATCTCCATCACCCGGCCGCTCGGCACCAGGTGGTTGTCGGAGTCGATCGGCCAGTACTCGGCGTTCCACTGCTTGCCGGTCACGTCGTACACCGCCTGCAGCCGATTGGATGCGGTCTCATCCGGCGCGAACAGCCGGAAGTCGTCGGGGTTGTCGCGCATCACATCCCGCAGCCACTCCCCCAGCACCTTGCTCGCCTCGGCCACCGTCTCCCCGGGCGAGGGCACGTCGACCGCGTAGTCGCGGAAGTCGGGCAGCCGCAGGTCCTTGCGCAGAAGGCCGCCGTTCGCCACCGGGTTCGCACTCATCCGGCGCTCACCGGCCGGCGCGAGCCCGCGGACGAGGTCGACCGGCGCACCGTCCTCGTCGAACAGCTCCTCCGGCCGGTACGAGCTCAGCCAGCTCTCCAGCAGCCGGGTGTGCGCCTCCGTGTCGCGGGCGTCCGCGAGCGGCACCTGGTGCGAGCGCCAGTTGTCCTCGGCGGGATGACCGTCGATCTCCGCGGGGCACGTCCAGCCCTTCGGTGTCCTCAGGATCAGCATCGGCCAGCGCGGCCGCTCGGTGAGCTCGCCCGCCGCCGCGGCCTTCTTGATGCCGGCGATCTCGTCCAGGATGATCTCGAGCTCGGCGGCCATCCGTTCGTGCACCGCGCGAGGATCCTCGCCGTCGAAGCCGCCCGAGACCAGGTGCGGCGTGTAGCCGTAGCCGCGCATCAGCTCGAAGAGCTCCTCCTCTGGGATGCGCGCCAGCACCGTCGGGTTCGCGATCTTGTACCCGTTCAGATGCAGGATCGGCAGCACGACGCCGTCGGTCACCGGGTTCAGGAACTTGTTCGAGTGCCACGCCGTCGCGAGGGGACCGGTCTCGGCCTCGCCGTCCCCGACCACCGCGGCGACCAACAGGTCCGGGTTGTCGAACGCCGCCCCGTAGGCGTGCGAAAGCGCGTAGCCGAGCTCGCCGCCCTCGTGGATGCTGCCGGGCGTCTCGGGCGCAGCGTGCGAGGGGATGCCGCCGGGGAAGGAGAACTGCCGGAACAGCCGGCGCAGCCCCTCCTCGCTCTGGTCGATGCCGCTGTAGATCTCGCTGTACGTGCCGTCCAGGTAGGCACCCGCGACCACGCCGGGGCCGCCGTGGCCGGGCCCTGCGACGAAGATCGTGTCGAGGTCGCGCTCGCGGATGACGCGGTTCAGGTGCGCATAGATGAAGTTCAGCCCGGGGGTGGTCCCCCAGTGCCCGAGCAGCCGCGGCTTGATGTCGTCGCGGGAGAGCGGCCGTCGCAGCAGCGGATTGTCGAGGAGGTAGATCTGGCCGACCGAGAGGTAGTTCGCCGCGCGCCACCAGGCGTCGATGCGGTCGAGATCCTGCTCGGAGACGGAGTGGTCGGGGCGCGTGCTCGTCGTGTCGCTCACCCGGGCATCCTACGAGCGGGGGCAGCCGAAATACAGGTGTGAAAACCGGCGGGCGCGAGCTTCCCTCTCATGGCGGTACGGCCACCATTTGGCACAAATCGTGGTTCTGGCGCCGTCACAGCCACCATTTGGCGCAAATCGTGCCGGGGACTCTCGACGTCGGCGGCACGCGATAGGTTCACGGTATGACGGACGATGTTGTCACGCGCTCGGTCGACGCCTCCTCGTGGGATGCGCTCACGACGGTTTTCGGCACGAGGGGCGACCCGGCGGGATGCTGGTGCCAGTGGTTCAAGCTGAGCCGTTCCGACTGGGACGGCACCGACCGCACGCAGAAGGCAGAGCTGCTGCACGCCCAGGCCGACGCCGGCTCGCCGGGCGTGCTCGCCTGGCTCGGCGACGAACCCGTCGGCTGGGCGGCCGTCGAACCCTTCAGCGCGTACCCGAGCCTCGCGCGCTCACCGATCACCCGGCGCACCGCAGAGGACCCGTCAGACCCGTGGGCGGTCACCTGCTTCGTCGTTCGCCTGGAGCACCGGCGCAAGGGCGTCGCGCGCGCCCTGCTGCGCGGCGCACTGGAGCACGCCCGCGAGCGCGGCGCCACGGTGATCGAGGGCTATCCGGTGGACACCGGCGCACGCCCGAAGCTCTCCGCCGCCGAGCGGTACCACGGCACGGTCTCGCTCTTCACCTCCGGCGGCTTCGAGGTGGTCCGCCGCCCCAGCGCCACCCGCGCCCTCATGCGCCGCACCCTGCAGCCCGCGGGCTGAGCCTCAGGACAGGATGTCCTTGGTGAGGAAGCGGCCGACGGCGAGGGCGCCGAAGACGGCGATGTAGCCCGCCTGCAGGACCGCGTTGGATGCGAACGAGTCCCAGGCGATCGGATCCCGCAGCAGGTCGGCGAAGCCGAGCCAGTAGTGGCTGAACAGCCAGGGGTGGATGGCGTCGAGCTGCGGCAGCTGGTCGAGCACCTGCGAGACCACCGCCAGGACGGCGGTCGCGGCCATCGACCCGACCGGCACATCCGTGAGCGTCGACAGGAACAGCCCGATCGCGCACATCCCGAGCAGCGAGACGACGATGTAGAGCGCGATGAGCAGCATCCGGAGCAGCGCGTCGCCCACGCCGACCGTCGTGCCGGAGAGCAGCGTCACCGGCCCGATCGGGAACAGGATCGCGCCGATCACCGCACCGGCGACGCCGACCGTGAGCGCGGCGGCGACGCAGAACACCGCCGAGCCCGCGTACTTGACCGCGAGCAGCCGGAGGCGTCCCGCCGGGGCGATCACCAGGTAGCGCAGCGTGCCGTGGCTCGCCTCGCCCGCGATCGTGTCTCCGGCGACCACGCCGATCGTCAGCGGCAGGAACAGCGGGACGCAGACGACGAGGGCGCTGAACGCCACGAACAGGCCGTTGCCGCTGATCTGCTCGAGGAAGCCGGGGCCTCCCCGCCGGCCGCCGCTGATCTTGATGGCGACGGCGATCAGGATCGGCACCGCCGCGAGCGCGCCGAGCATCGCCCAGGTCCGCCAGCGCCGGAACAGCACAGTCAGCTCGGAGGCGAGCAGGTCCCAGCCCGCCGAGGGACGCCGCAGGCGCGTGCCGACCGTCGCCTCACTGCTCGACATCGAAGCCCTCCCCGGTCAGTTCCACGAAGCGCTCCTCCAGGCTGGATGCGCGCACCGCGAAGCCGCGCAGCCGCACCCCGTCGCCGACAAGCGCCGCCGCGAGCTCCTCCGCCGCCGGAGCGCGCCCGGTCAGCGCCGCCTCCACGCCGTCGCCGCCGGCCTGCGCCCGCAGGCCGAAGCGGGCGAGGACGGCCGCGGCGGCGTCCCGGTCCGGCGTGAGGACCTCCACGCGCGGACCGGACGCGCTGCGCAGCTCGTCGAGCGAGCCTTGCGCGACCAGCCGGCCGGCGCGCATGATCGCGGCGTGCGTGCACACCTGCTCGATCTCCGCGAGGAGGTGGCTGGACACGAACACCGTCGTGCCGCCGTCCGCGAGCGAACGGATGAGCGTCCGCACCTCCCTGGTGCCCTGCGGGTCGAGGCCGTTCGTCGGCTCGTCGAGCACCAGCAGGTCCCGGTCGGTGAGCAGGGCACCGGCGATGCCGAGCCGCTGTTTCATCCCGAGCGAGTACGCCCGCACGTGCTTGCCGGCCGCGTGCGAGAGGCCGACGCGCTCCAGCGCCGTCTCGATCCGCGCCGACCGGGTGGCGCGCGGCGCGAACCGGTCGGCGGTGTCCCGTCGGCGCAGGTTCGCCTCGCCGGACAGGTACGGCGCGAACGCCGGACCCTCCACGAGCGCGCCCACCCGGGGCAGGACACCGGCGGCCCGGTCCGGCATCGGCTCGCCGAGCACCTCGATCGAACCGGCGGACGGCGAGATGAGCCCGAGCAGCATCCGGATCGTCGTCGTCTTGCCCGAACCGTTGGGACCGAGGAAGCCGAACACCGACCCGCGTGGCACCGCCAGGTCGAGACCGTCGACCACCGCCCTGGCGCGGAAGCGCTTGGTCAGGCCGCTCGTCGCTATCGCGGCGGGCTCGCTCACCGGGCGGCGGACTGCAGCGCGGAGACGGGGACGGCGCCGGCGAGCACGCGGCCGTCGGCGGTGACGAGCACGGAGACCAGCGAGGTCGAGAGGGCGCGGCCGCCGTCCACGGGCTGTGTCAGCCGGGCGACCAGCGGGTCGGCGGTGAGGGACGCGGGCGCCGAACCGGCGGGCAGCGAGACGATGGTCGCCCAGCCTTCACCGGTCACGGCGGGCTTCGGGTGTGTACCCTTCTCCGGGCGCGCGTCCGCCTTCGGCGTCTGCTCCGTCACGGTCGCGCCCTTCGGCGGCGTGAAGGCGAACACCGACGATGCCGGCGCCTGATCGCTGAACGAGGTGAACCCCGCCTGGAACGACGGATCGGAGGCGCCCCGGGCGGTGACCTGCACGCGCAGCGGGATGCCGGTCGTCCCGTCGACGGCGATGGACACCGAGCCGACCAGGGTCGCCGCGGTCTTCGGCGTCAGCACGAGTTCGTACGCGTCGCGCCCGGCGACGTTCGTGTTCGCACCGAGGGTGACCGAGGTGCTCGGGTCGACGGCGGCGAGGAACCGCTGCGCGAGCGCGGACGGCGTGGTGGCCGTGGCGTCGGGTCGGGCGGTGGAGGCGTCGCGCGCGGGGAGGGTGACATGCGTCGCCTTCTCGCCCGTCGAGTCGTAGAGCCAGACGTCGCTGCCGTTGCGGATCGCGTCCCGCTCGGCGAGCTGGTCGAGCAGCTGCACCCTGACCTTCTTCGGGCCGTCGACGTAGACCTTGGCAGTGTGGTCGCCCATCAGCAGCTCGAGCGTGCTCGCGGCGCTGGAGTCCTCCGACGAACCGGAGGTCTTCGGCAGGCTGGGCAGGCCGAGGTCGGAGCTCTGCTCGACGGTTCCCGAGAACGCACGCGTGTCACTGGCCGCGACCAGCTTCAGCACGTCGGCGGGCGTCTTCTCCGGCAGGTCGGCGGCGCCCGCGGCGAGCGGTGCGACGATCGCGCCTGCGGCGATCGCGGCGGGGACGGCCACGGCAGGCAGCCAACGGACCCAGCGGTGCTTCATACCCCAGAGGATACGCTTCGCGCCCGGCCGCCGACCCTCCGAAGTCCATGGGAGAGGCCGAAATCATCCCCTGGTATGACACGGCCGTCAGACGCGGGAAGGCCCCGCTCTTCAGCGGGGCCTTCCGTGCATCCGTGACGCCTAGAGGACGTCGCCCACCTTGTGGACGCGGATGTCGTTGGTGGTGCCGGGGATCCCGGGAGGGGAGCCGGAGATGATGATGACCTTGTCGCCGTTCTCGGCGCGTCCGGTCGACTTGAGCGCCTCGTCCACCTGGGCGACCATCTGGTCGGTGTGGGTGACGCGGTCGACGACGAACGACTCGACGCCCCAGTACAGCGACATCTTGCGGCGGGTCGACTCCTCCGGCGTGAACGCCAGGATCGGGATCTTGTTGCGCAGCCGCGCCATGCGGCGGGCGGACTCGCCGGACTCGGTGAACACGCAGAGGTACTTGGCCTCAACGAAGTCGGCGACCTCGGTGGCGGCCAGCGTGATCGCGCCGGACTGGGTGCGCGGCTTGGTGCCGAGCGGTGGGATGCGCTCGAGACCGTGCTCCTCGGTCGACGTGACGATCTTCGCCATCGTGGAGACCGTGACGGTCGGGTACTCGCCGACGCTCGTCTCTCCGGAGAGCATGACCGCGTCCGCGCCGTCCAGCACCGCGTTCGCGACGTCGGAGGTCTCGGCGCGGGTCGGGACCGGGCTCGAGATCATCGACTCCAGCATCTGCGTGGCGACGATGACCGGCTTCGCCGCACGGCGGGCGAGCTCGACCGCGCGCTTCTGCACGATCGGGACCGCCTCCAGCGGCAGCTCGACGCCGAGGTCGCCACGGGCGACCATGATCGCGTCGAAGGCCTCGATGATCTCCTCGAGCGCGTCGACCGCCTGCGGCTTCTCGATCTTGGCGACGACGGGCACGCGGCGCCCGACCTCGGCCATGATCTCGTGCACGCGCTGGATGTCCGCGGCGTTGCGCACGAACGACAGGGCGATGATGTCGGCGCCCAGCTTGAGGCCCCAGCGCAGGTCCGCCTCGTCCTTGTCGGAGAGGGCGGGCACGTTGACCGCGACGCCCGGCAGGTTGATGCCCTTGTTGTTGGACACCGGACCGGCGACGACGACCTGGGTCGTGACGACCGTGCCGTCGGTCTCGATGACCTTCACGCGCACCTTACCGTCGTCGATCAGCAGGAAGTCGCCCGGCTTCACGTCCTGGGGCAGGCCCTTGAACGTGGTCGAGGAGATCTCCCTGGTGCCGATGATGTCGTCGGTGGTGATCTTGAAGATGTCACCCTCGGCGAGGTCGTAGGGACCGGCCTCGAACTTGCCGAGGCGGATCTTCGGACCCTGGAGGTCGACGAGGACCGCGACCGGCTTCCCGGCGTCCTCGGCGGCCTTCCGCACGTTCGCGTAGACCCCCTCGTGCACCTCGTAGCTGCCGTGGCTCAGATTCATCCTGGCCACGTCTACACCCGCGTCGATGATCGCGCGGATGTTGTCGTAGCTGGACGTCGCCGGCCCGAGGGTCGCGACGATTTTCGCCCTTCTCATGCTTTTACTTGCTCCGTGATTCTCGCGCCCCTGACGGCGCGTTCTCGTGATGGAGGGGTGTCAGACCAGGATGCCGCGGTCCGTGGGGCGGACCGGAGCCGGCAACTGCGTCTCCCCTTCAAGATACCGGTCGACGGCGGCGGCCGCCGCCCGGCCCTCTGCGATGGCCCAGACGATCAGCGACTGACCGCGGCCGGCGTCGCCCGCGACGAAGACGCCGGGCTCGCTGGTCTGGTAGTCGCCGCCGCGCGCGACGTTGCCGCGCGCGTCGAACGGCACGTTCAGCTGGGACGAGATGTCGTCCTGCTCCGGGCCGGTGAAGCCCAGGGCGAGCAGCACCAGGTCCGCGGGGATCTCGCGCTCGGTGCCCGCCTTCGGCACCCGGCGGCCGTCGAGGTACTCGGTCTCGGCCACACGCAGGGCGCGGACCTCGCCGTACTCGTTCGCGAGGAACTCGACGGTGGAGGCGAGGTACTCGCGCTTGCCGCCCTCCTCGTGCGCGGACTGCACCTCGAACAGGGTCGGGGTGGTCGGCCACGGCTGATGGGCGGGACGCTCGCTCGGCGGCTGCACGCCGATGGCGAGGTTCGTGACGCTGGCCGCGCCCTGGCGGTGCGCGGTGCCGATGCAGTCGGCGCCGGTGTCGCCGCCGCCGAGGACCACGACGTGCTTACCGTCCGCGGTGATCTGGTCGGCGACCTGGTCGCCGGCGCCCGCCTTGTTCTGCTGGACGAGGTACTCCATGGCGAAGTGCACGCCGGCGAGGTCACGGCCGGGGATGGGCAGGTCGCGCGGCACCATGGCGCCGGTGGCGATCACGACGGCGTCGTAGCGGGTGCGCAGGTCGGACCAGGAGATGTCGGTGCCGATGTCGACGCCGGCGCGGAAGCGGGTGCCCTCTGCCATCATCTGGTTGAGGCGCGCCTCGAGGTGCTTCTTCTCCATCTTGAAGTCCGGGATGCCGTAGCGCAGCAGGCCGCCGATGCGGTCGTCCCGCTCGTACACGGCGACCGTGTGACCGGCGCGGGTCAGCTGCTGGGCCGCGGCCAGACCGGCGGGACCGGAGCCGACAACGGCGACCGTCTTGCCGGTGAGGCGCTCCGGCGGGTGCGGCTGCACCCAGCCGTTCTGCCAGGCCTGGTCGATGATCGAGACCTCGACCTGCTTGATCGTGACGGCCGGCTGGTTGATGCCGAGCACGCACGAGGACTCGCACGGCGCGGGGCAGAGCCGGCCGGTGAACTCCGGGAAGTTGTTGGTCGCGTGCAGGCGCTCGATGGCCTGCCGGCCCTCCCCGCGCCACATCAGGTCGTTCCACTCGGGGATGAGGTTGCCGAGCGGGCAGCCCTGGTGGCAGAACGGCACGCCGCAGTCCATGCAGCGCCCGGCCTGCCGGCGCAGCTGGGCGGGGTCACCGGCCTCGTAGACCTCTTTCCAGTCCATCAGCCGGACGGAGACGGGACGGCGCTTCGGCAGCTCCCGCTCGGTCGTCTTCAAAAACCCTTTGGGGTCAGCCACCATTCACCTCCAGTTCGAGTACAGCTTTCAGAAAGGTCGGCATCATCGCGCGGTCACCTCCAGAATCCGGTTCCACACGATGTCGCCGTCGGGGTCGAGCCCCTCGTCGACGGCCTCCTGCCGCATCTGCAGCACCGCCGCGTAGTCGCGCGGCAGCACCTTGACGAACTTCGCGACGGTTGCGTCGAAGTCCTCCAGCATCCGGTCGGCCAGAGCCGAGCCCGTCTCGGCGCGGTGCTTCTCCAGCAGGTCGCGGACGATCTCGATGTCGGCGCTGCCGAGGGGCAGCAGTTCGAGCTCGCCGCTGGCGAGGGACTCGCGGTTGACGCGGTCCGTCTTCAGCTCGTACACGTAGGCGGTTCCGCCGGACATGCCCGCGCCGAGGTTCCGGCCGGTGCCGCCGAGGATGACCGCCAGGCCGCCGGTCATGTACTCGAGCGCGTGGTCGCCGACGCCCTCGACGACGGCGGTCGCGCCGGAGTTCCTGACGAGGAATCGCTCGCCGACGATGCCGCGGATGAACATGCTGCCCTGCGTCGCGCCGTAGCCGATGACGTTGCCGGCGATCACGTTGCGCTCGGCCGCGAACACGCTGCCCTTCGGCGGGCGGACGACGATCTGGCCGCCGGAGAGACCCTTGCCGACGTAGTCGTTGGAGTCGCCCTCCAGCCGGAGCGTGATGCCCGCGGGAAGGAACGCGCCGAGCGACTGGCCGGCGGATCCGGTCAGCGTGATGTCGATCGAACCGGTCGGCAGGCCGTTCTCGCCGTGGCGGACGGTCACCTCGTGGCCGAGCATCGTGCCGACGGCGCGCTCGGTGTTCCGGATCGGCAGGTTCAGCTGCAGGGTGCCGCCGTTCGTCAGCACGTCCTGCGCCGCCTGGATGAGCTGGTTGTCGAAGTGCTCGTCGAGCTCGTGGTCCTGGGCGCGGCCGTTCTTGCGCGGCGCGTCGTCCGAGAACTCGGGGCCGTCGAGGATGGGCGAGAGGTCCATCCCGGACGCCTTCCAGTGCCGGATGGCGCGGTCGACGTCCAGCAGCTCGGAGTGGCCGATCGCCTCGTCCAGGCTGCGGAAGCCGAGCTCGGCGAGGTACTCGCGCACCTCCTGGGCGATGAACTCGAAGAAGTTGACCACGAACTCCGGCTTGCCGGAGAACCGGGAGCGCAGCTCCGGGTTCTGCGTGGCGACGCCGACCGGGCAGGTGTCGAGGTGGCACACGCGCATCATGACGCAGCCGGAGACCACCAGCGGGGCGGTCGCGAAACCGAACTCCTCCGCGCCGAGCAGGGCGCCGACGATCACATCGCGGCCTGTCTTCAGCTGGCCGTCGACCTGGACGACGACGCGCTCGCGCATCCCGTTCAGCATCAGCGTCTGCTGCGTCTCGGCGAGGCCCAGCTCCCACGGCGTCCCCGCGTGCTTGAGCGAGTTGACCGGGGAGGCGCCCGTGCCGCCGTCGTGCCCGGAGACCAGGATGACGTCGGCCAAGGCCTTCGCGGTGCCGGCGGCGACCGCGCCGATGCCGGACTCGCTGACGAGCTTGACGTGGACGCGCGCGCCCGGGTTCGCCCGCTTCAGGTCGAAGATCAGCTGCTTGAGGTCCTCGATCGAGTAGATGTCGTGGTGCGGGGGCGGCGAGATCAGGCCGACACCCGCGGTCGCGTGCCGGGTGCGGGCCACCCACGGGTACACCTTGGTCGGTGGGAGCTGACCCCCCTCGCCCGGCTTCGCGCCCTGGGCGAGCTTGATCTGGATGTCGTCCGCGTGCGTCAGGTACATCGAGGTGACGCCGAACCGTCCCGACGCGACCTGCTTGATCGCGCTGCGACGCTCCGGGTCGAGCAGCCGGTCGAGGTCCTCGCCGCCCTCACCGGTGTTCGACTTGGCGCCGAGCCGGTTCATGGCGATCGCGAGGGTCTCGTGCGCCTCCTTGGAGATCGAGCCGTAGCTCATCGCACCCGTGGAGAATCGCTTGACGATCGAGGAGACCGGCTCGACCTCGTCGATCGGCACCGGCTGCCGCTCCCCCGCCTTCAGCGAGAACATCCCGCGCAGGGTCATCAGAGACTCGGACTGGTCGTCCACGAGCTTGGTGTACTCGCGGAAGATGTCGTAGCGGCGCGTGCGGGTCGAGTGCTGCAGCCGGAACACCGTCTCCGGGTTGAACAGGTGCGGTGCACCGTCCCTGCGCCACTGGTACTCGCCGCCGGTCGCCAGGCGCTCGTGCGCGAGGATCGCGCCCTCGGCCGGATACGCGCTGGTGTGCCGGGAGAGGTTCTCGGCCGCGATCACGTCGATGCCGACGCCGCCGAGCTTGCTGGTGGTGCCGGTGAAGTACTGGTTGACGAACTCCTGGCTGAGGCCGACGGCCTCGAACGCCTGCGCTCCCGCGTACGAGGACACCGTGGAGATGCCCATCTTGGACATGATCTTCAGCACGCCCTTGCCGAGCGCCTTGATGACGTTCTTCACGGCCTTCTCCGGAGAGACGCCGGTGATCATGCCGCTGCGGACGAGCTCCTCGCAGGTCTCCATCGCCAGGTACGGGTTGATCGCCGATGCGCCGTAGCCGATGAGCAGCGCGACGTGGTGCACCTCGCGCACGTCGCCCGCCTCGACGATCAGACCGACCTTCATCCGGTTCTCGGCCCGGATCAGGTGGTGGTGCACCGCGGCGAGCATGAGCAGCGACGGGATGGGCGCGAGGTCCTTGTTCGAGTCGCGGTCGCTCAGCACGATGAACTGCGCGCCGGCCTCGATGGCCTCGTCGACCTCGTCGCACATCTCCGCGAGCCGCCGCTCCATGGCGTCGGTGCCCGCGTCGAACCGGTAGAGACCGCGGACCGTCGTCGTCAGCCTGCTGCCGGGGCGCGGGTCGATGTGCTGGATCTTCGCCAGCTCGTCGTTGTCGATCACCGGGAAGTCGAGCACGACCTGCTTGGCGTGCTCCGGACCCGCACTGAGCAGGTTGCGCTCCGGGCCGAGGCCGAGCTTCATGGTGGTGACGACCTCTTCGCGGATGGAGTCCAGCGGCGGGTTCGTCACCTGCGCGAACTGCTGCGTGAAGTAGTCGAACAGCAGCCGCGGACGCTCGGAGAGCACCGCGACGGGGGTGTCTGAGCCCATCGCGCCGAGCGGCTCCGCGCCGGTGGTCGCCATCGGCTTCAGGAGGATGCGGACCTCCTCCTCCGTGTAGCCGAAGGTGCGCTGGCGGCGCGTGATGGAGGCCGGGGTGTGCACGATGTGCTCGCGCTCCGGCAGGTCCTTGAGGTTGATGCGGCCCTGCTCGAGCCACTCGCCGTAGGGAGCGGAGGCGGCGAGCTCGGACTTGATCTCGTCGTCCTCGATCAGGCGGCCGGCCACGGTGTCCACCAGGAACATCCGGCCCGGACGCAGCCGGCCCTTGCGCACGACGCGGCTGGGCTCGATGTCGAGCACGCCGATCTCGGAGGCGAGCACGACGAGGCCGTCGTTCGTCACGACGTAGCGCCCGGGGCGCAGCCCGTTGCGGTCGAGCGTCGCGCCGACGAGCGAACCGTCGGTGAACACGATCGCCGCCGGGCCGTCCCACGGCTCCATGAGCATCGAGTGGTACTCGTAGAAGTCGCGGCGGACCGGGTCGATCTCGGTCTGGTTCTCCCAGGCCTCCGGCACCATCATCATCACCGCGTGGGGCAGCGAACGGCCGGTCAGCGAGAGCAGCTCGACGACCTCGTCGAAGGAGGCGGAGTCGGACGCACCGGGCGTGACGATCGGCAGCACCGGGTCCAGCTCGCCGAGCAGCTCGCTCTCGAGCTGCGACTGGCGGGCGCGCATCCAGTTGCGGTTGCCCTGCACGGTGTTGATCTCGCCGTTGTGCGCGATCATGCGGAACGGCTGGGCGAGCGGCCAGGACGGGAACGTGTTCGTCGAGTACCGCGAGTGCACCAGCGCCAGCTTGGAGGCGAAACGCGGGTCGGAGAGGTCGGGGTAGAACGGCTCCAGCTGGAGCGTGGTGACCATGCCCTTGTAGACGAGCGTGCGGCTGGACAGCGACGAGAAGTAGAGGTCGAGCTCGCGCTCGGCGCGCTTGCGGAGGAAGAAGGTCTGGCGGTCGAGGGCGATCCCGGCGACCGGCTCGCCCTTCTCGTCGCTGCGGGTGCTCTTCACGTACAGCTGCTCGATGACCGGCATCGCCGCGCGCGCCAGGTTGCCGAGCTCGCCGGGGCGGACCGGCACCTCGCGCCAGCCGAGCACGACGAGGTCCTGCTCGGCGGCGATCGCCTCGACCGCGGCCTTCACCTCGGCGCGGACGCCGTCGTCGGTGGGCAGGAACGCGTTGCCGACCGCGTAGCGTCCGGCGCCGGGCAGTTCGACGCCGGCGACGGCGCGCAGGAACGCGTCCGGCACCTGCGTGATGATGCCCGCTCCGTCGCCGGTGCCGGCGTCGGAGCCGACCGCGCCGCGGTGCTCCAGGTGACGCAGCGCCTCGAGCGCGGCGTCGATGATGTCGTGACCGGCCGTTCCGCGCAGCGTCGCGACCATCGCGAGGCCGCAGGCGTCCTTCTCGGCGGCAGGGTCGTAGAGGCCCTGCTTGGCCGGGATGGTTCCGAACCGGGAGTGGGGAGGCGTGAGCGCCATTTGGGGACCGTCCTCACAGTGTCGTGGATGTGGGGATGTGGGTACGGGGACGCCATCGGCCCGGTGCTGGGTGGGATCCTCCTCCGCCGCGGGCTGTGTGCGGCCCGGCGGGTGTGTTTCGGGAGGTGGTGGTGACGCGGTCGCGCAGTGGATAGTGCGTGCCGCGGACGTGGGTTCGAGCGGGTGTTACTTCGAGCCGGCGGGGCTTGTGGCCTTGGGCTTGCGTGACCCGGCGGTCTCTCCGTCGTCCTCGTCGGTGATCTCGTCATCCAGGTCGGTGTCGTCAGAGTCTACCTCAGCATCGGGCGCGACCCATTCACGACCCGGTACGTAGGGGCTCGGCTCGAGGCCGGTGTGCCGCTTCGACTGGACGATGAAGATGACGACGCCGAGCACGACCGCGGCGAACGCGGCCCAGACATTGGTCGGGATGCCGAGGAACGAGAACTCGCTCGGGTCGATGCGGATCGACTCCAGGTAGGAGCGGCCCAGGCCGTACCAGATCAGGTAGACGGCGAGCACCTTGCCCCACTGCAGGCGGAACTTCCGCTCCAGCCAGACGATGACGACGACGCCGATGACGTTCCAGATGATCTCGTAGAGGAACAGCGGCTGGAACAGCGTGCCGTCGGGCAGGCCGACCGGGATGGCCTTGTTGCCCGAATCGATCTGGAGCCCCCAGGGCAGGTTGGTGGGCAGGCCGAAGAGCTCCTGGTTGAAGTAGTTGCCGAGGCGTCCGATCGCCTGCGCGAGCAGCAGCGCGGGGGCCACGGCGTCGGCGAAGGTCCAGAACCGCAGACCCGTCCAGCGGCAGCCGATCCAGACACCGATGGCCCCGCCGATCAGCGAGCCGAAGATGGCGTTGCCGCCCTCCCAGATGAAGAGGACCTTCCACAGGTCGGCGCCGGCGTAGAAGTAGTCCGCCGGGTGCGTGAACACGTGGTAGAGCCGGGCGCCGATGATGCCGAGCGGGACGGCCCAGAGCAGGATGTCGAGGACGACGCCGGGCTCGGCGCCGCGCTTGGTCAGTCGTCGCGACGTCCAGATCGCGGCGACCACGATCCCGATGAGGATCATGATCGCGTACGTCTGGATGCGCCAGTGCAGACCGAAGATGTCGATCGGGATCTGCTGCCACTCGGGCCCCGGGCTCGGGATGCTGGCAACCCAGCTGCTCATCGTCGCAACCACCCGATGACTCACCTTTCGATCGTTCAGGGATTCCGCGCAGGAGTGCGCGCGGCCAACTTAGTCTAAGACGCTCCTACGCGCGCGCCGTGCCGCGGGCGAGGTCTGCGGCGGTGCGGCCCGCCGCCTCCACGCCGCCGTCGGCCAGCGCCTTCACGAGGGCGGAGCCGACGATCGCGCCATCCGCGTACGCGAGCACCTCGCTCACCTGGGCGGCGCTGGAGATGCCGAGGCCGACGCAGGTGCTCGTGGCGCCTGCGTCGCGGAGGCGGCCGACGAGCGTGCGGGCGGCGGAGTCGACGTCGCTGCGCGCGCCGGTGATCCCCATCGTGGACACGGCGTAGACGAAGCCGCGGCTCTTCTCGACGGCTTGGGCCAGCCGGGCGTCGGTCGAGGACGGCGCGGCGAGGAAGACGCGGTCGAGGCCGGTCCGGTCGGACGCGTCCAGCCACAGCGCACCCTCATCGGGGATGAGGTCGGGCGTGATCAGCCCGGCTCCCCCGGCGGCCACCAGGTCGTCGGCGAAGCGGTCGACGCCGTACTGCAGCACCGGGTTCCAGTACGTCATCACGAGGACCGGGATGTCGACGCGTTGCGTGATCTCGCGCACGGCCGTGAAGCCGTCGCGCAGCCGGAAGCCGTTCGCGAGCGCCTGCTGGGTCGCCGCCTGGATCACGGCACCGTCCATGACCGGGTCGGAGTACGGGAGACCGAGCTCGATGATGTCGACGCCGTTCTCCGCGAGGGCCACCGCGGCGTCGATGCTCGTGCGGAGGTCGGGGAAGCCGGCGGGCAGGTAACCGATCAGCGAGCCGGCCGCCTCCTGCTTGCGGCGGGCGATGGTGTCTGCCACGCGGCTCACGACTGCACGGCTCCTTCGTCGATCAGGCCGAAGTAGCGTCCGGCGGTCTCCATGTCCTTGTCGCCGCGACCGCTGAGGTTGACGAGCACGATGCCCTCCGGCCCCAGCTCGCGGCCCAGCGCGAGTGCGCCGGCGAGGGCGTGCGACGACTCGATGGCGGGGATGATGCCCTCGGTGAGGCTGAGCAGCCGCAGCGCCTCCATCGCGTCGGCGTCCGAGACCGGGCGGTACTCGGCGCGGCCGATCTTCGCAAGCCACGCGTGCTCCGGGCCGACGCCCGGGTAGTCGAGGCCGGCTGAGATCGAGTGCGACTCGATGGTCTGGCCGTCCTCGTCCTGCAGCAGCATGCTGCGCGCGCCGTGCAGGACGCCAGGGCGGCCCTTGGTGATGGTCGCGGCGTGGCGTAGGGTCTCCGCGCCCTCCCCGCCGGCCTCGAAGCCGACCAGGCGCACGTCCTCGTCGTCCAGGAACGCGTGGAAGATGCCCATGGCGTTGGAGCCGCCGCCGACGCACGCGGCGACCGCGTCCGGCAGCCGGCCGGTGAGCGCGAGCACCTGCTCGCGCGCCTCCTCGCCGATGATCTTCTGCAGATCGCGGACCATGGCCGGGAACGGGTGCGGACCCGCGACCGTGCCGAAGATGTAGTTGGTGGTCTCGACGTTCGTAACCCAGTCGCGCATCGCGTCGTTGATCGCGTCCTTGAGGGTGCGCGAGCCGGTCTTGACCGCGATCACCTCGGCGCCGAGCAGGCGCATCCTGGCGACGTTCAGCGCCTGGCGCTCGGTGTCGACCTCGCCCATGTAGATGGTGCACTCGAGGCCGAACAGGGCGGCGGCGGTCGCCGTGGCGACGCCGTGCTGGCCGGCGCCGGTCTCGGCGATGACGCGCTTCTTGCCGATGCGCTTGGTCAGGATGGCCTGGCCCAGCACATTGTTGATCTTGTGCGACCCGGTGTGATTCAGGTCCTCGCGCTTGAGGATGACGCGAGCGCCTCCGGCATGCTGCGCGAACCGCGGGACCTCGGTGATGATCGAGGGCCGGCCGGTGTACGTGCGGTGCAGCTCGTCGAGCTCGGCGTGGAACGCCGGGTCGGCCTTCGCGGCCTCCCAGGCGACCGAGAGCTCGTCGAGGGCGGCGACCAGCGACTCCGGTACGAACCGGCCGCCGAACTCGCCGAAGTATGGGCCTTCTTCGGAACGGAGGGACATCAGACTCCCAGGAACTCGCCGAGCGTTGCGACGGGGTCGCTCGTGACGAGCGCCTCGCCGACGAGCACGACATCCGCGCCCGCCGCTCGGTAGTGCGCGACGTCGGCGGCCGACTTCACGGCCGACTCCGCCACGCGGGTGACGCCGGACGGGTAGGAGTCGGCCAGGCGGCCGAACAGATCCCGATCCAGCTCGAACGTGGAGAGGTTGCGGGCGTTCACGCCCACGAGCCTCGCGCCGGTGTCGAACGCGCGGCTCAGCTCCTCCTCGGTGTGCGCCTCAACGAGCGGGGTCATGCCCAGCTGCGCGATGAGGTCGTGCAGTTCGACGAGCTGCTTCTGCTCGAGCGCTGCGACGATGAGGAGGACGAGGTCGGCGCCGGCGGCGCGGGCCTCGAAGACCTGGTACGGGTCGGCGACGAACTCCTTGCGGAGCACGGGCAGCGACACCGTGGCGCGGACCGCCTCGAGGTCGGCGAGCGAGCCGTGGAACCGGCGCTCCTCGGTGAGGACGCTGATGGCGCTCGCGCCGCCCGCCTCGTACTGCGCGGCGAGGGCGGCCGGGTCGGGGATCTCGGCGAGGTGGCCGCGCGAGGGGCTCGCGCGCTTCACCTCGGCGATGATCTTGACGCGCTCGGCCGGGGCGAGCGCCGCGAGGGCGTCGATGGCCGGGGCGCGATCGACAGCGGCCGCCTCGACGACGGCGAGCGGACGCTCAGCGCGCCGCCGTTCTGCATCCTCCAGCGCGCCGGCGACGAGGTCGGCGAGCACGGGTCAGTGGCCCTTCGGAGTGTACTTGTCGCCACCTACGCCGTAGCCGGCCCGCTTCATGATCCAGCCGACGATCAGACCGATGACGGCGAGACCGGCCGAGGCCCACACGATGACGGGCGCGTCGAAGAAGAACGCGATCGCGCCGATGGTGAAGGCCACCAGCATGATGATCACGGCCGTCCACGCCGCCGGCGAATGACCGTGGCCTGGTTCGACTGACTCGGTGCTCATGGGACTCCTGCACGTCGGGTGCGCGCGCTGCGCGCACGATTGGGTGGATCGCGTCCAGTCTAGTGGCTCACCGCGTTGGGTCGTCGCCGCGGCTCAGCTCGTCCCAGCTGTCGATCGCGGTGTCGCGGTCGAGCGAGGACGGCTCCGCGGGAGCCTCGCCCTCGGCGACGGCGCGCGCCTCCTCGGCGTCGGATGCCTCGGCGAGCGTGTCCTCCGCCGTGCGGCCGTCCTCGCCCTGGAAGCGGGTCTGGTACTTCCGGGACGGCCCGGGCCAGAGCCGCAGCGTCACGATCGCCGCCGCACTCGCCAGCACGATGACGACGCCCCCCGCGACGGCGAACCACGGCCAGAAGGCGGTGTCCAGCTCGTCGACCAGCTTGCGAACCGACGCCTGGCCTGCCACGCCGGTCGCCGAGGTGATCGCCGCGCTCGCGGCCCGGAACGGGTCGGCGACGGCGGACACGGCGGAGAACACGACGGAGACGCCGAGCAGGATGCCGAGGAGCGAGAGCACGATGCGGAACGCCGGTCCCGCGATCGCGAGCGCGGCGGTGAGGGCGAGCCCCGCCAGGGCCAGCGCGGTCAACGCAGGCGCGGCGGCGGAGCCGGCGACCGTCACGGTCGCGACGTGGTTCGCCACGTCGGTCAGATGGACGGTGAACCACGTCTGCGTCGCGGCGAGCAGCGCGAGACCGCTGCCGACGACGAGCAGCAGCAGCGTCAGGTACTTGGCGCGGCGTCCACCGGAGGCGTTACCGGCCACCCTGCACCCGCCTCATCGCGTTGGCCACGGCCACCGCGCGCAGCGGAGCGGCCGCCTTGTTCTGCGACTCCTCGAACTCCAGCTCGGGAACGGAGTCTGCGACCAGTCCGCCGCCGGCCTGCACGCGCGCCACGCCGTCCATGATCGTCGCGGTGCGGATCGCGATGGCGAGATCGGCGTCGCCGGCGAAGTCGAAGTAGCCGATCACTCCCCCGTACACGCCGCGCTGCGCCGGCTCCAGCTCGTCGATGATCCGCAGCGCCATCGGCTTCGGGGCGCCGGAGAGCGTCCCGGCCGGGAAGGTGGCCCGGAAGGCGTCGACCGCGGTGGCGGTCGGAAGCAGGTCGCCCTCGACCGAGGAGACGATGTGCATGATGTGGCTGAACCGCTCGATGCGCATGAACTCGGTGACCTCGACGCTGCCCGCCGCGCAGACCTTCAGCAGGTCGTTGCGGGCGAGGTCGACGAGCATCAGGTGCTCGGCGCGTTCCTTGTCGTCTGCGAGCAGCGACGCCTCCAGGTCCAGGTCCTCCTCCGGGCTCGCGCCGCGCGGGCGGGATCCGGCGATGGGATGCGTGAACGCACGCCCCTCCTGCACCTTCACGAGCGCCTCCGGCGAGGAGCCGACGATCTGGTAGGCGGCGCCGTCCGGCTTCTCCAGGGACAGCAGGTACATGTACGGGCTCGGGTTCAGCGCGCGCAGCACGCGGTAGACGTCGAGCGCGGGCGCGGTGCACTCGAGCTCGAAGCGCTGCGAGATGACGACCTGGAAGATGTCGCCGTCGACGATCCGCTCCTTGGCGGTGGCGACGGACGCGAGGAAGTCGTCCTTCGGCGTCCGGGAGACCGGATTGGCCGGCGTGCCGAGGTCCACCTCGGCGAGCCACGCCTCGGAGGGCTGGGCCAGCTCCCGTTGCATCCGGTCGAGGCGTGCCTGCGCGTCGGCCCACAGGGCGTCCGCGTCGGCCTCGCCGTCGGCGAGCGCGTTGGCGATCAGCTTCACCGTGCCGGAACGGTGGTCGATGACGACCAGGTCGGCGGCGAACGCGAGCGCCTGGCCCGGCACGTCGTAGTCGGCAGGCGGCTGCTGCGGCAGCCGCTCGATCTGCCGGATCGCCTCCCAGCCGATGAACCCGACGAGCCCGCCGGTGAGCGGGGGCAGGCCGGGGATGCGCGGCGTCTGCCAGCGCGCGTGCAGCGCCGCGAGCGCCTCCAGCGGCCGGACGGGGGCGTCCGTGCCGAGGGCGCGCTCCGCCGAGAGTCCGTAGTCGAGCCACAGCGCCTCGTCGCCGTGCTGGGTGAGCACGCCGAAGGACGCGGCCCCGACGAACGAGAACCGCGACCAGATGCCGCCCTGCTCCGCCGACTCCAGCAGGAACGTCCCCGGGCGTCCCGCGGCGAGCTTCCGGTAGATCCCGACGGGCGTCTCGCCGTCGGCGAAGAGCTCCCTGATCACCGGGACGACCCGGTGGGCGCCGACGAGCGCGGCGAACGCGTCGCGGCTCGTCGTGCCGTCGGTCGTCGCGATCACAGCGTCTCCGTTCCCGCGCTCGGCGCCGGGGTCGCCCCGGGCGCCGGGCGCTCTCCGGTCGCGGGCTCCAGCTGGTCGGCGTCGAAGCACGTCCGGGTGCCGGTGTGGCACGCGGCGCCGACCTGGTCCACCGTCACCAGCAGGGTATCCCCGTCGCAGTCCAGCGCGGCGCCCTTCACGTACTGGGCGTGGCCGGAGGTGTCGCCCTTCCGCCAGTACTCCTGGCGGGAGCGCGACCAGAACGTGACCCGGCCCTCCGTCATCGTGCGGCGGAACGCCTCCGCGTCCATCCAGCCCATCATCAGCACCTCGCTGGAGTCGAACTGCTGGATGATCGCGGGCACCAGCCCGGCGTCCGTGAAGCGGATGCGGTCGAGGATCGCCGTGACACCGCTCGTGTCGTCCGTGGTCATGCGCGGACCTCCCGTCCCGAATCGCGCAGCGCCGCCTTGACGTCGCCGATGGTCATCTCGCCAGAGTGGAACACGCTGGCGGCGAGCACGGCGTCCGCGCCCGCGTCGATCGCCGGCGCGAAGTCGCCGACCGCCCCGGCGCCGCCGGACGCGATGACCGGGACGCTGCTGATCGCGCGCATCTCCCTGATCAGCTCCAGGTCGAAGCCCTCCTTGGTGCCGTCCGCGTCGATGGAGTTGACCAGCAGCTCCCCCGCGCCCAGCTCGATCGCGCGCGCGGCCCAGTCCAGGGCGTCCAGGTCGGTCTCGGTGCGTCCGCCGTGCGTGGTGACGACGAAGCCGGAGGGCGTCGCCGCCGACCGCTTCACGTCGAGGGACAGCACGAGCACCTGCGCTCCGAAGCGGCCGGCGATCTCGGCGACCAGCTCGGGACGCGCGATGGCCGCCGAGTTGACGCCTACCTTGTCCGCCCCGCTGCCGAGCAGCTTCGCCACGTCCTCTGTGCTGCGCACGCCGCCGCCGACCGTGAGCGGGATGAACACCTGCTCGGCCGTCGCGCGGACGACGTCGTAGGTGGTGGACCGGTCGTCGACCGTCGCGGTGACGTCGAGGAAGGTGAGCTCGTCCGCGCCCTGCTCGAAGTAGCGCCTGGCCAGCTCGACCGGGTCGCCCTGATCGCGCAGGTTCTGGAAGTTGACCCCCTTGACGACGCGGCCGGCGGCCACGTCCAGACAGGGGATGACCCGCACCGCGACGCTCATCAGATGCGCGCCGCGTGGATCGATGTGACCAGGATGGCGCGGGCGCCCAGCTCGTAGAGCGCATCCATGATGTGGTTCGTCTGATCGCGCTTGATCATCACGCGGACCGCGACCCAGTCCGGCTCGCCGAGTGGCGACACCGTCGGCGACTCGACGCCGGGCGTGAGGGCGACCGCCCTCTCGAGCAGGGCGACGGGGAGGTTGTAGTCGATCAGCACGTACTGCCGGGCGACCATGACGCCCTGCAGGCGCCGCAGCAGCGTGTCGACGCCCGCCGCGGGCGAGGTCGAGGAGATGAGGACCGCCTCGGACTCCAGGATGACGGGGCCGAAGATCTCCAGGCCCTGCTTGCGCAGCGTGGAGCCGGTCTCGACGACGTCGGCCACCGCGTCCGCGACGCCGAGGCGCACGGCGGACTCGACGGCGCCGTCCAGCTTGATCAGCGTGGAGTCGACGCCGTTGTCGGCGAGGAACTGGCCGACGAGGCCCGGGTAGCTGGTGGCGACGCGGGTGCCCTGCAGATCGGCGAGCTCGGTGAAGGAGCCGGCGGGACCGGCGAACCGGAAGGTGGAGGCGGCGAAGTCCAGCGCGGCGATCTCCGTCGCCGAGGAACCGGAGTCGAGCAGCAGGTCGCGTCCGGTGATGCCGACGTCGAGCGCACCGGAGCCGACGTAGGTGGCGATGTCGCGCGGGCGCAGGTAGAAGAATTCGACGCCGTTGCGGGCGTCGGTGACGATCAGCTCCTTGGGGTCGCGGCGGCCGACGTAGCCGGCCTCGTGGAGCATCTGCGCCGCGGTCTCGGAGAGGGAACCCTTGTTGGGGACGGCGATCTTCAGCATGGTGATCAGTGAGCTTTCGTGACGTGGACGGATACTGTGTCGAGGAGTTCGGTCGTCACAGATGTCGGTACACGTCGGCCGGGCTGAGGCCCTTGGCGAGCATGAGCACCTGCAGGTGGTACAGCAGCTGGGAGATCTCCTCGGCGCAGGCCGTGTCGGTCTCGTACTCGGCGGCCATCCAGACCTCGGCGGCCTCCTCCACGATCTTCTTTCCGATGGCGTGCACTCCCGCGTCCAGCTCGCGCACCGTCCCGGAACCCTCCGGTCGGGTGGCGGCCTTCTCGCTGAGCTCGGCGAAGAGGTCGTCGAAGGTTTTCACCGTTACAGCGTACTAGTGATCGCGAGGACGCCTGCGCCCCTGGCACCGCACTGCGGGCCGAGCGCGACTGCGGCTCTGCGGAACGTGTGCGGCTGCGCGCGCCGACGCGGTCGTTCCATACGGGCGCAGTCGTTCTCCGTCAGCGCTGTCCCGGCCCGTAACCGCCCATGGTTCGTCACGAATGCGTGTCGTTCGTGACGAATCCCGCGCATTCGTGACGAGGGGCGGCGCCTCGAGGCCGACCGGGACAGTTCGTGCGGCGCCTCAGTGGATGTGCGCGGCGGCGGTGTCGCGGAGCAGCGCGATCTGCGCGGCGGGGTCGCCGCGGAACACCGACGAGCCGGCGACGAACGTGTCCGCGCCGCTCTCCGCGGCGGTGACGATGGTCTCCTCGGTGATGCCGCCGTCCACCTGGAGCCAGGTCTCGAGCCCGCGCGCCTCGACGGCCTCGCGCAGCGCGCGCAGCTTCGGCATCGTCTCCGGCATGAACGACTGGCCGCCGAATCCCGGCTCCACCGTCATCACGAGCACCTGGTCGAACTCGGGCAGCAGCTCCAGGTAGTCGTCGACCGGCGTCCCCGGCTTCAGCGCGATGCCGGCGCGGGCGCCGATGGCGCGCAGCCGGCGGGCCAGCGCGACCGGGTCGCCGGCCGCCTCCGCGTGGAACGTGACGGAGTACGCACCCAGCTCGGCGTATCCCGGGGCCCAGCGGTGGGGGTCGTCTATCATCAGGTGCACGTCGAGCGGGATGGCGCTCACGTCCTGGATGCGGCCCACCATCTGCGGCCCGAACGTCAGGTTCGGTACGAAGTGGTTGTCCATGACGTCCACGTGGACGAGGTCGGCGGTGGCGATCCGGCCGAGGTCGCGCTCCATGTTGACGAAGTCGGCGGCCAGGATGCTGGGGTTGATGCGCGCTGCCATGCCTCCAGCCTATTCGGCCGCGCCCGGGCGCCACGCCCAGCCATCCGTTCCGGAGTTGTGCACGCGACACGCCGCGCTGACCCGTGAAGAACTCTGGAACGGATGGCGAGGAACGGGAGCGGTGTGCGGATCAGCCGGCGCGCTTGGTGAGGAGCGCGATGAACATCGCGTCGGTCAGGTGCCGGTGCGGCCAGAGCTGCACCTGCTCGCCGTCCCCGGCGAGGTCGAGACGCTCCTCGGCGAAGCCCTGGACGACCGCCGCGGTCGGCACCGCCTCCAGCACGCCGGCATGCCGGTCGATGGCGGCCGCCACCACGGCGCGCGTCTCGGCGATGTGCGGGGAGCAGGTGACGTAGGCCAGCAGCCCGCCCGGCTTCAGCGCGGCGACCGCGGAGTCGAGCAGCCGGGCCTGCAGCGCGGTCAGCTCGGACACGTCGCGCGGCGACTTGCGCCAGCGCGCCTCCGGGCGCCGGCGCAGGGCGCCGAGGCCGGTGCACGGGGCATCCAGCAGGATGCGGTCGAACGCCTCCCGCTCGCTCTCGCCCACCTCGATGCCGTCGCGCTCCCACACCGGGACGTCGAGCGGCACGGCCGCGAGGGCGCGCCGCACCAGGTCGGCGCGGGCGGGGACCACCTCGTTGGCGACGAGCGTCGCGCCGCCCGCCAGCGCCTCCGCCGCGAGCAGGGCGGCCTTGCCGCCGGGACCGGCGCAGAGGTCGAGCCAGCGCTCGCCCGGCTCGACCGGGCGGGCGCGGGTGAGGGCGAGCGCCGCGAGCTGCGAGCCCTCGTCCTGCACCCGGATACGGCCGTCGGAGTCCTCGACGAGGCCCTGCGGGTCGCCGCCCCCGGTGGTGAAGCCGGCAGGCGAGAACCGGTCGGCGCGGGAGCCCTCCGGCGCCTCGGCGAGCCCGGGCAGCGCGATCAGGTTCACGCGCGGCGCGGTGTTGTCCGCCTCCAGCAGCGCCTCCAGCTCGTCGCCGCGGCCCTCGGCGTCCAGGGACCGGCGCAGCGCACGCACGATCCAGGTGGGGTGCGACGTCAGCGCAGAGAGCCGGTCGTCCTCGTTCCTGGCGTCGCCGACGACGCGCTGCCGCCACTCCTCCGGTGTGTGCCTGCCGATCTCGCGCAGCACGCCGTTGGCGAACCCGGTCGCCGAGCGACTGCCGACCATCCGCGCGAGCCCGACCGACTCGTTGACCGCCGCGTGCGGCGCGACGCGGGTGGAGAGCAGCTGGTGCGCGCCGAGCCGCAGCACGTCGAGGATGGGCGGGTCGATGCGGTCGACGGGGCGGCCGGCCGCGCGCGCGATCACGCGGTCGTAGTAGCCCTGCATCCGCAGCGTCCCGTAGGTGAGCTCGGTGGCGAGCGCGGCGTCGGCGGCGTTCAGCCCGGCGCGCGCGATGCGGCCGGGCAGCAGCAGGTTGGCGTAGGCGTCCGACTCCCTGACCGCGGTGAGCACGTCGAGGGCGACCCGCCGCGCGGGCTGGACACGGCTCCGGTCGTTCACGAGAGCACCGCCTGTCCCCCGGCGCCGCGCCACCAGTCGGCGGCGGCCATCGGCTTCTTGCCCGCGGGCTGGACGGTGACGAGCTCGAGCGGGCGGCTGCCGGTGCCGACCAGGATGCGCGTCCCGTCCGCCGCCACGACGCCGGCGGGGAGGGGGTCGGCGGCGCTCGGCCGCGCGGCGTGGATCTTGAACCGCTCGGCGCCGAGCGACGCCCAGGCTCCGGGCTCCGGTGTGACGCCGCGGAACCGGGCGTAGACCTCGTCCACCGGCCGGCCGAGATCCAGGTGCGCGTCGTCGATGCCGAGCTTCGGCGCGAGCGTCGGCTCGCCGGTCTGCGGGGTGGCGACCGCCGTGCCGTCGCCGAGTGCGGCGACGGTGTCGGCGAGGAGGGCCGCTCCGGAGACCGCGAGCGCGTCCAGCAGCTCCCCGGCGGTCTCGTCCGGGCCGATCGGGCGGCGCAGCTCGGAGAACACAGCGCCGGCGTCGAGCTCCGGAACGAGCTGGAACACGGCGGCGCCGGTCTCGGTGTCGCCGGCGATGAGCGCCCGCTGCACGGGCGCGGCGCCGCGCCAGCGCGGCAGCAACGAGAAGTGCAGGTTGACCCAGCCGAGCCGCGGCGTCGACAGCAGCGGCTCGCGGACCAGGCCGCCGTAGGCGACGATCACGCCGAGGTCGGGCTCGAGGGCCTGCACCTCCTCGGTGACCTCCTCGCGCAGCCGGTTCGCCTTGATGACGGGAAGGCCGAGTCCGGTGGCGGCGACAGCGACCGGCGACGGCGTGAGCACCCGCTTGCGGCCGAGCGGCGCATCCTCGCGCGTGATCGCCGCGGCGATCTCGAAGCGTTCGGCGAGGCTGCGGAGGGCGGGGACGGCGACCGCGGGGGTGCCGGCGAAGACGAGGCGCATGCGAAGGTTCTTCCGGTTCAGTTCGGCAATCGAGTCTACGCGTCCCCGGGGCGCGCCCGCCCCAGTTCGGACCGAATGCCCCCTCCCGGAACGAATGACCCCGCTCGAAGAGGGTCGTGACGCACCGAACAGGCAGTCGCGGGGCTACAGGATCTCGGGGTCGTCGAAACGCACGCGCAGGCTCGGCGCGGGGCGGTACCGGCCCCCGCCTGCGGGCGCCTTGCGGCGCTTGGTCGCGTTGCGTACGACCGCGGCGCGCACGGCCGCCGCGACCTCGGCGCCGCGCGCGTAGTCGAAGCGCAGGATGGCGCGCACGGTGTGCTCGTCGACGGGTGCCGGCCCGAGCACGTCGACCAGCAGCTCCGGGTCCACGGCGTCCACGACCGTGCGCACCGTCTCCTCTGCGCCGGCGATGGATGCCAGGCGCACCGCGGGCGGGAAGCGCAGCTCCCTGCGGTCCACCAGTTCGGCGCGGGCGAAGTCCACGAACCTGCCCGTGGCGAAGTCGCGGGCGAGGTCGCCTCCGACGCCGACGAGCACGGTGGGCGCTCCCGGCGCCGCGAGCACCGCCGCGCTCGACCACCAGCGGAGGCAGTCCTCGGCGACGTGCAGCGTCTCGCGTGCGAGCATCCGCTCGCCGTCGAGGAGCAGCACGGCCTGGTAGCCGCCCTCGGCGATCGGCTCCGCGCCGCGCGTTGCGACGACGAGGGCGGGCGCGGGCCCGACGCGGAGCACGGGATGCTCGCCGTCCGCCAGCACGACCCGGGTGCCCGGGAACGCTCGGCCGAGCTCCTCCGCCGTGCGGCCCGAGCCGACCGTCACCATCCGGAACGCGCGGTGCTCGCAGCGGTCGCACTGCCAGTCCGTGGCGAGCGCCCCGCACCACGCGCACGAGGGCGTCGCCCCGGCCCGCTTCTGCTCCAGCGGGCCCGTGCAGCGCGTGCAGCGGGCCGCCTGCCCGCACTTCGCGCAGGCGAGCACCGGGACGTAGCCCGGGCGTGCGACCTGAACGAGAACGGGGCCCTTCGGCCGTCCGCCCTCGCCGCTCAATGCCTCCCTGGCCGCCCGCCACGCACCGGAGGGGATGCGCGCGGCGCGTGCCGCGGGCTCCGCCGCCTGCTGGTTCGCCGTCAGCACCACCTTCGGCAGCGTCACCCGCTCGGGACCGGCATCCCGCAGCCACCCGATCTCGACCAGCCGCTGCGCCTCCACGCTGCGCACCAGGCCGCTCACGACGAGCGCGCAGCCCTCCAGCTCCTGCCGCACCAGCGCGGCGTCACGCGTGTGCACGTACGGCGCGAGCGGCTCGGCGTGCAGCGGATCGCTGTCCTCCCAGACGGCGATCATGCCGAGTCGCTCGGCGGGCGCGTACACGACCGACCGGTTGCCGATCAGGATGCGCGGGCCGGCGAGCGCCTCCAGGAAGCCGCGGTAGCGCTCCGCGTTCGCCTGCGAGGCGTCGGTGCGGACGAGCGCCCGTGCCGGCGCGATCGCCGCCAGCGCGGCCGCCAGCTGGTCCAGGTCGCGGTGGTCGGGGACCGCGACGATCGCGGAGCGGCCTCCGCTCCAGCAGGAGGCCGCGAGGGCGGCAAGGGTCACGGCCCACTCGCCCACCCAGGTGCCGTCGGGAAGTCGGCTGAGCCGCGGGATCGGGCGCAAGGCGAGCCGCTCGCCGCGCGCGACCGCCGCCTCCAGCACGCCGTCGCCGTACCCGCGCACCCCGACGGATGGCGCCTGCGGGGGCGGATTGCGCTCCTCCTCCGGCTGGGCCAGCCACGCCTTCTCGGCGCGCACCATCCGCCCCGGCACCGCGAGCCGCAGGATGTCGCTCGCCGTTCCCGCGCTGCGGTCGGCGAGCCGCCTGGCCAGCCGCCAGACGCCGGGCGTCAGCACCGGCACCGGCGACACGACCGCCTCGATCGGGCTCAGCGCTCCGCGGAAGCCCTCGCCGCCCTCCGGCTCGTCCGCATCCGCCACCTCGACGAGGTAGCCGTCGGCCACCCGGCCCGCGGAGCGCAGCGGGACACGCACCCGCACCCCGGGCACCGCATCCGCCGCCAGCTCCTCCGGGATCGCGTAGTCGAAGAAGTGGTCGAGCTGCGGCAGCGGCGAGTCGAGGACGACGCGGCCGATCCGGCCGGCCGCCGGCACCGCTACAGCCCCGCGGCCGACCGCAGGTCGTCCACGCGGTCGAGCCGCTCCCAGGTGAACTCGGGGAGCTCGCGGCCGAAGTGGCCGTACGTCGCCGTGCGGGCGTAGATCGGGCGCAGCAGGTCGAGGTCGCGGGTGATCGCGGCGGGACGCAGGTCGAAGACGTCGCGGATGGCGCGGATGATCAGCTCGTCCGGCACCTTCCCGGTCCCGAAGGTCTCCACGTACAGGCCCACCGGAGCCGCCTTGCCGATCGCGTACGCGATCTGCACCTCGAGGCGGTCCGCAAGGCCGGCGGCCACCGCGTTCTTGGCCACCCAGCGCATGGCGTACGCGGCCGAGCGGTCGACCTTCGAGGGGTCCTTGCCCGAGAACGCGCCGCCGCCGTGCCGGCTGGCGCCGCCGTAGGTGTCGACGATGATCTTGCGGCCGGTGAGTCCCGCGTCGCCCTTCGGGCCGCCGATCTCGAAGCGCCCTGTCGGGTTGATGAGCGTGCGGATGCGCGCGGTCTCCAGTCCCGCGGCGTGCATCACCGGGGCGATGACCTCCTCCACGACCTCCGCCTGCAACTGCTCGGTGGAGACGTGCGGCGCGTGCTGGGTGGAGAGCACGACCGTCTCGACCGTCTTCGGGGTGTAGCCCTCATAGCCGATCGTGACCTGGGTCTTGCCGTCCGGACGCAGGTAGTCGAGGGTTCCGTCCTTGCGCACCTCGGCCAGGCGCTCGGCCAGGCGGTGCGCCAGCCAGATCGGCAGCGGCATGTACTGCGGCGTCTCGGTGGTCGCGAACCCGAACATGATGCCCTGGTCGCCGGCGCCCTGCCGGTCCAGGTCGTCGATGCTCTGCTCGGCCCGGGTCTCCAGCGCGTTGTCGACGCCCTGCGCGATGTCCGGCGACTGCGCGCCGATCGAGACGGAGACGCCGCACTGGGTGCCGTCGAAGCTGACGTCGGAGGAGTCGTAGCCGATCTGGACGATCTTGTCGCGGACCAGCGCAGGGATCTCGACGTACCCGTTGGTGGTGACCTCGCCTGCGACGTGCACGAGCCCGGTGGTGACCAGCGTCTCCACGGCGACGCGGCTGTGCGGGTCGACCGCGAGCAGCGCATCCAGGATGCTGTCGGAGATCTGGTCGCAGATCTTGTCCGGGTGCCCCTCGGTGACCGATTCGGACGTGAAGAGGCGCAGATCTGCCATTGTTCTCCCTAGGTCGACGGGCGCTGTTCGCTGGGTCTCAGACGATGACGTCGAGAATACGATCCGCCACCGACAGCTTGCTGCCCGAGGCCTCCATCACTATATCTCCGCCCTTCCGGAGCACGACGACTTCGTTGCTCTCGGTTGCGAAGCCCTGCTCCCAGCCCACCTGGTTGATGACGAGGAAGTCGCTGCCCTTCGCGGCGAGCTTCGAACGTCCCAGTTCGATGAGAGCGGAGGGCTCTGGCTCGGTCTCCGCGGCGAAGCCGACGAGCACCTGCCCGTCGCGCTTGCCGGCGGCGAGGCCGGCGAGGATGTCGGGGTTGGCGACGAGCTCGAGCGTGAGCGTCTGCCCCGCCTCCGACTTCTTGATCTTGCTCTCGCGCAGCTCGGCCGGGCGGTAGTCGGCGACGGCCGCGGTCATGACGACGACGTCCGCGGCGCGGGCGGCCTCCGTGACCGCCTCCTGCAGTTCGAGCGCGGTCTGCACCTCGATGAGCTCGACGCCCTCCGGCGGCTCCACCTCGAGGTGGGCGGCGATGAGGACGACCTCGGCGCCGCGGGCCTGCGCGGCGCTCGCGATGGCGACGCCCTGGCGGCCGCTCGACCGGTTGCCGAGGAAGCGCACCGGGTCCAGCGGCTCGCGGGTTCCGCCGGCGGTGACGACGACGCGCTTTCCGCTCAGGTCGACACCGCCGCGCGGGCGGCGCGCCGCGTCGTTCGCGCGCCGGCGCTCGGAGAGCACGACCACGTCGGCCGGCTCCGGGGCGGCGGAGACCACCAGCCGCGGGGAGACGCCCGCCGCGCGCAGGGCGGCGCGGACGATGACCTCCGGCTCCTCCATCCGGCCGGGACCGGAGTCGGCGCCGGTGAGCTGGCCGGAGGCGGGACCGACGACCGTCACGCCGCGGCTGCGCAGCGTCGCGACGTTGGCGACCGTCGCCGGGTTGCGCCACATCTCCGTGTGCATGGCGGGCGCGACGACGAGCGGGGCGGTGGAGGCGAGCACCGTGTTGCCCAGCAGGTCGTCGGCGATGCCGGCGGCCAGCTTGGCGAGCGTGTTGGCGGTCGCCGGGGCGATCACGATCAGGTCGGCGGACTGGCCGATCGCCACGTGCCGCACCTCGGCGACGCCCTCGTACAGGTCGGTGGCGACCGGGTTCCTGCTGATCGCCTCCAGCGTCGGCCGGCCCACGAACCGCAGCGCGGCCTCCGTCGCGACGACGTGGACGGAGTGGCCCTCGAGCACGAGTGCCCTGATCACTCCGACGGCCTTGTACGCGGCGATGCCGCCGGTCACTCCGACGACAACGGTCAATCGTGCGCTCACGGCGGCATCTCCTCATCGGCCAGGCCACGCCTGGCGGGGTCGTACCTGTTTACTCGGCGGCGATCGGCTTCAGGACCAGCTTGTCCTCGTTGATCTCGTGCAGGGCGACGGAGAGCGGCTTGTCGTCGACGGACGAGTCGACCAGCGGGCCGACGTTGTCGAACAGGCTGCCCTCGTGCAGGTCCGCGTAGTAGTCGTTGATCTGACGCGCGCGCTTGGAGGCGAAGATCACGAGCGCGTACTTGGACTCAACGCGCGCGAGAAGGTCGTCGATGGGCGGATCGATGATGCCGTTGTTGCTGGTTGCCATGCGGAAGTTCTCCTTGGTCGGCGGACGGATGGCGCCGGATCCGGCGCGAGAGGTCTGGGACGAGGTGCGGGCTACGGACGCGACGGCGCCGCGCGCACCTTCATCAAGTCTACGACCTCCCGCGCGGCGTCTGCGACGGTGTGGTTCACCACGCGGTAGTCGAACTCGTCCTGGGCGGCCAGTTCGACCTTCGCGGTCTCGAGCCTGCGCTGCTGTTCCGCGGCGTCCTCCGTGCCCCGGCCGATGAGCCGGCGCACCAGCTCCTCCCACGTCGGCGGCAGCAGGAAGATGAGCCTGGCCTCCGGCATGCTGGCCCGCACCTGGCGGGCGCCCTGCAGGTCGATCTCCAGCAGAACGCTGCGCCCCTCGTCGAGCGCGGCCTCGATCGGCTTGCGCGGCGTCCCATAACGGTACGCGTTGTGGACGGTGGCGTACTCGAGCAGCTCGCCCTCGGCGATCATCCTGTCGAACTTGGCGTCGTCGACGAAGTAGTAGTTGACGCCGTCCACCTCGCCGGGACGCGGCGCGCGCGTCGTCGCGGACACCGAGAGCAGCACGTCCGGGTAGTTCTCGCGGATGTAGGTGGAGACGGTGCCCTTGCCGACCGCGGTGGGACCGGCGAGCACGACCAGCTGGTTGCGCTGGCGTCCGGCCTTGTTCTCGCGCTCGATGAGGTAGTCGCGCAGCCGCAGCCGCTGGTGCCTGCCGAGGCCGCCGAGGCGCTTGGCGGGCGAGATCGCCAGTCGTTGCAGCGCCTCCTGCATCTTCGTGGTGCCGATCGCGGGCACGCTGAGCAGGAACTCCGTGACCCGGAGCCTGCCCTCGACGCCGTCCGGCTCCGACGTCGCGCGGTCGAGCACGGTCAGCGGGGACAGCTCACGTGCGGCGATCGCATTCTTGACGGCGGCGCGCGCCCGGCGCGCGGCGACGGCGGCCTGGGACGCGGCCCTCCTGTCCACCTGCGGCGGCGCCGGACGCCGCGAGACGCTGGGCTCAGGCATGGCGTGCACGCACCTCCTCGACGCGCGCCGCGACCGCGCGGGCGATCCCGTCGGGACCGGCGCCGAGCAGTCCGCGCGACTCGGAGACGATCACGCCGGGGGCGAGGGCACCGAACAGCCGGGGCGCATCCTCGACCTTCGCACCCTGGTGGCCGAATCCCGGCGCGAGCACGGGAGCCGCCGGCGTCGGCGCCGTCTCGGTGTCGATCCCGTAGTCGGCGAGATCGACGGTCGCCCCGAGGACGAGACCGACGGTGCCGAGAGCGTGCGGGGGCTGCTCCTGGTTGAACGAGTGCACGTCTTCGATGATCGCACGGGCAACGGTCATGCCCGCACGCGGACCGTCGGCGACGACCGCCTGTTGGATGGCCGCGGCTTCCGGGTTGGAGGTGGCGGCCAGCACGAACAGTCCCTTGCCTGCGCTCTCGGCGAGCCGCATCGGCTCCGCGATCGAGCCGACGCCCTGGAAGGCGGCGACGGTCATGGCGTCGGCCTCCAGCGGCGAGCCCGGGGTGAGCCAGGACTCCGCGTACGCGGTCACGCTGGTGCCGATGTCGCCGCGCTTCGCGTCGGCGATCACGAGCAGCCCCGCGGCGCGCGCTGCGGCGATGACCTCCTCGAGCGCCGCATATCCCGCCGCGCCGAAGCGTTCGAAGAACGCGACCTGCGGCTTGACGATCCCGGCCCGGCCCGCCGCCGCATCGACGACGCGCAGACCGAACTCGCGCACGCCCGCGGCCGAGGCCGGCAGGCCCCAGTCCGCGAGCAGGTGCGCGTGCGGGTCGATCCCGACGCACAGCCGGCCGCGCTCGGCGAAGACCTCGGCGAGTCGATCGCCGAACGCGGCACCGGCCTGGCTCATGCGCGCGCGGCCCGCTGGACGGCGTACTCCTGCAGCGACGTCACCTCGAAGCCCTGGCGCACCGCGTCCAGCGACGCGACGGCGGCGCTCAGCTCCGCGATGGTCGTGAACAGCGGCTTGTCGCCGGCGACGGCCGCTGCGCGGATCTCGTACCCGTCGGCGCGCGTCGTGCCGCCGCTCGGGGTGTTGATCACCACATCCACCTCGTTGCGCGTGATCAGGTCGACGATCGAGTCGCCCTCGACCGTCTCGCTGTACTTGCGCACGACGCCGGCGGGGATGCCGTTGCGGTTCAGCACCTCCGCCGTGCCCTCGGTCGCGATGATGTCGTAGCCGAGCTGACGCAGCCGCAGCACCGGGAGCACGATGGCGCGCTTGTCGCGGTCGGAGACCGAGACGAACACGGTGCCGGACAGCGGCATCCCGCCGTAGGCGGCGGCCTGGCTCTTCGCGAACGCGGTCGGGAAGTCCTTGTCGATGCCCATGACCTCGCCGGTCGAGCGCATCTCCGGGCCGAGAACCGAGTCGACGATCTTGCCGTCGCGGGTGCGGAAGCGCTTGAACGGGAGCACCGCCTCCTTCACCGCCACCGGCGAGTCCATCGGGATGACCGAGCCGTCGCCCTCGGGGAGCAGACCCTCGGCGACGAGCTCGTCGACCGTGGAGCCGACCATGATCCGCGACGCGGCCTTGGCCAGCGGGATGCCGAGCGCCTTGGACACGAACGGGACGGTGCGCGACGCACGCGGGTTCGCCTCCAGGACGTAGAGCACGCCGGCACCGATCGCGAACTGCACGTTGAGCAGGCCGCGCACACCGATCCCCTCGGCGATCTTCAGCGTCGCCTCGCGCACGCGGTCGATCTCGCGGCGGCCGAGCGTGATCGGCGGCAGCGTGCAGCTGGAGTCTCCGGAGTGGATGCCCGCCTCCTCGATGTGCTCCATCACGCCGCCGATGTAGAGCCGCTCGCCGTCGTAGAGCGCGTCGACGTCGATCTCGATCGCGTCGTCCAGGAACCGGTCGACCAGCAGCGGGTGCGCCGGTCCGACGATCCCCTGGCCCGCGACGCGCTCGAAGTAGTCCGCCAGCGACGGGCTGTCGTAGACGATCTCCATGCCGCGGCCGCCGAGCACGAAGCTCGGGCGCACCAGCACCGGGTAGCCGATCTGCTCGGCGACGTGGGCGGCGCTCGGGAAGTCGACCGCCGTGCCGTTGCGCGGCGCGAGCAGGCCGGCGTTCTCGAGGATCTCGGCGAACAGGCCGCGCTCCTCGGCCAGATCGATCGCGCTCGGGGTGGTGCCGAGGATCGGAACGCCGGCCGCCTCGAGCCCCTTCGCGAGACCGAGGGCGGTCTGGCCGCCGAGCTGCACCACGACGCCGACGAGCTCGCCGGACTGCGACTCCGCGTGGATGACCTCCAGCACGTCCTCGAGCGTCAGCGGCTCGAAGTACAGGCGGTCGGAGGTGTCGTAGTCGGTGGAGACCGTCTCCGGGTTGCAGTTGATCATGATCGTCTCGTACCCGGCGTCGTGCAGGGCGAACGAGGCGTGCACGCACGAGTAGTCGAACTCGACGCCCTGGCCGATGCGGTTCGGGCCGGAGCCGAGGATGACGACCTTGCGCTTGTCGCTCGGCTCGACCTCCGTCTCCTCGTCGTAGCTGGAGTAGTGGTACGGCGTGAGGGCGGGGAACTCGCCGGCGCAGGTGTCCACCGTCTTGTAGACAGGGCGGACGCCGAGGATGTGCCGCACCTCGCGCACGTCCGCCTCGCCGAAGCCGCGCAGCTCGCCGATCTGGGCGTCGGAGAAGCCGTGGTCCTTGGCGTAGCGGAGGGTGTCGGTGTCCAGGGTCTCTGCGGTGCGGATCTGCTCCGCCACCTCGTTGACGAGCACGATCTGGTCGATGAACCAGGGGTCGATCTTGGTCGACTCGAAGACCTGCTCCACCGTCGCGCCGAGCCGGAGGGCCTGCTGCACGTCGACGATGCGGCCGTCGGTCGGGGTCTTGATGGTCTCGAGCAGCTCCTCGACCGTGCGCTCCTCGGCGCCCCAGTGGAACGACGAGCCGCGCTTCTCCAGCGAGCGCAACGCCTTCTGCAGGGCGCTGGTGTAGTTGCGGCCGATGGCCATCGCCTCGCCGACCGACTTCATGGTGGTCGTGAGCGTGGGGTCGGCGGCCGGGAACTTCTCGAACGCGAACCGCGGCACCTTCACCACGACGTAGTCGAGCGTCGGCTCGAAACTCGCCGGGGTGACGCCGGTGATGTCGTTCGGGATCTCGTCCAGGCGGTAGCCGATGGCCAGCTTCGCGGCGATCTTGGCGATCGGGAAGCCGGTCGCCTTGGAGGCAAGCGCCGAGGAGCGGGAGACACGCGGGTTCATCTCGATGACGATGACGCGGCCGTTCTCGGGGTTCACCGCGAACTGGATGTTGCAGCCGCCGGTGTCGACGCCGACCGCCCGGATGATGTCGATGCCGATGTCGCGCAGCTTCTGGTACTCGCGGTCGGTGAGAGTGAGCGCCGGTGCGACGGTGATCGAGTCGCCCGTGTGCACGCCGACCGGGTCGACGTTCTCGATGGAGCAGACCACGACCGTGTTGTCGGCCGTGTCGCGCATGAGCTCGAGCTCGTACTCCTTCCAGCCGAGGATGGACTCCTCCAGGAGCACCTCGCTTGTCGGGCTCTGGTGGATGCCGTCGCCGACGATCCTGCGCAGCTCGTCCGGGGTGTACGCGAAGCCGGAGCCGAGGCCGCCCATCGTGAACGAGGGGCGGACGACGAGCGGGTAGCCCAGGTCCTCCGCGTACTCCAGCGCCTCGTCCACCGTGTGCGCGATGTACGAGCGGGCGACCTCCGCGCCGGCCTCGATGACGAGGTCCTTGAAGACCTGGCGGTCCTCGCCCTTCCGGATGGCCTCGAACTTCGCGCCGATCAGCTCGACGCCGTACTTCTCGAGGATGCCGTGCTCGTGCAGCTGCATGGCGGCATTGAGCGCGGTCTGGCCGCCCAGGGTCGGCAGGATCGCGTCCGGCTTCTCCTTGGCGATGATGGTCTCGATGACCTCCCACGTGATCGGCTCGACGTAGGTCGCGTCGGCGAAGTCGGGGTCGGTCATGATCGTGGCCGGGTTGGAGTTCACCAGGATGACGCGCACGCCCTCCTGCTTCAGCACGCGGCAGGCCTGGGTGCCGGAGTAGTCGAACTCGCAGGCCTGGCCGATGACGATCGGGCCGGAGCCGATCACCAGGACGGAGTGGATGTCGGTGCGCTTCGGCATCAGTCGGTGCCTTCCTGGGTCTGCGTCTCGTCCTTGTCCGACTCGCGAGCCTTGATCAGCTCGACGAAGCGGTCGAAGAGGTAGTTGGCGTCGTGCGGGCCGGCCGCCGCCTCGGGGTGGTACTGCACGCTGAACGCGGCGATGTCGAGGCAGTTGAGCCCTTCCACCACGTTGTCGTTGAGCGAGAAGTGGCTGACCTCGACGGTGCCGAAGCCGGCCGGAGAGTCGAAGGTGCCCTCCACCGGCGCCTTCACAGCGAAGCCGTGGTTCTGCGCGGTGATCTCCACCCGGCCGGTGCGCTTGTCGAGCACCGGCTGGTTGATGCCGCGGTGACCGAACGGCAGCTTGTACGTGCCGAGGCCGAGCGCGCGGCCGAGCAGCTGGTTGCCGAAGCAGATGCCGAAGTAGGGCAGGCCGGCGCGCAGCGTCTCCTGCAGCAGCGCGACGTGCTTGTCGGAGGCCTGGGGGTCGCCGGGGCCGTTCGAGAAGAACAGCGCGGACGGCTCGAGGCCGAGCACATCCTGGGCGGACACCTGCTGCGGGAGCACGTGCACGTCGAGGCCGCGGCCGGCCAGGTTCTCGAGCGTCGACTTCTTGACGCCGAGGTCGAGCACGGCGACCGAGCCGATCTTCTCGCCGACGGCGGGGACCGTGTACGGCTCGACGGTGGAGACCTCGGCGGACAGGTTGCGGCCGGTCATCTTGGACCCGGTGAGCACCAGGTCCAGCTGCTCCGAGTCGCTCAGGCCGAAGTCGTCGCCGGAGAAGATCCCGGCGCGCATGGCTCCCGCCGAACGGATGTGGCGGGTGACGGCGCGGGTGTCGATGCCGCTGATGCCGACGATTCCCTGCTCGACGAGGTCGTCGTCGAGGCTGCGCTGGGCGCGGAAGTTGGAGACCACCCGGCTGGGCTCACGGACGACGAAGCCGTCCACCCAGATCCGGCGCGACTCCATGTCCTCGTCGTTCGTTCCGGTGTTGCCGATGTGCGGCGCCGTCATCAGGACGATCTGACCCGCGTAGGACGGGTCGGTCAGGGTCTCCTGGTACCCGGTCATGCCGGTGGCGAACACGGCCTCGCCGAGCGTCCGCCCGCGGGCGCCGTAGGCCCGGCCCACGTACCGCTTCCCGTCTTCGAGGACGAGCACGGCAGGTTCTGCTGCGGCCACGTCACACCTCCCAATTCTTTGGACCAGTACGGTCATGGTTCGTACTCCCCTGGGCGCTGTCGCCGGGGAGGATGCTTTCGATGGCCGCGGTGAGCGCACCGCGACCGGCCGGGTCGACGACCCGGAAGTAGCTGTCGGCGGCGGCGCCGCCGGAGGTCGTCCAGCCGAGGCGGAGCAGGCCGTCCCGCTCCACCACGCGGTCGATGGCGACCGTCGCGGCGCCGACGCCGCTCAGCGCGGCGGCGGGGACGAAGACCGGCTGCTCGCCGGCGACGCGCAGCTGCACGCCGTCCTGCGAGACCTCCACGGTCCCCTTCCCGCGGTACGCCAGCCCGGGCAGGGCGAGCCGTTCCAGGTGCTCGCCCGCCTTGGTCGTCGCCACGTACAGGACGTCGGCCGTCGTGGTCGGCGCCGCGAGCGTCGCGGGGGCGGTGTACCCGCCGCCCGCGGGGGCGTCGCGGCGCATCCGTCGTCGCCAGCCCATGATCGCGAGCAGGAGCACCACGATCACGACCGCCAGGATGCCGATCGTCGGCAGGAGCTTATCCACGGGCCACCTCCAGCTGGTCGACGACCGCACCGTCGCGCACGGTCGCGAGACCGCGGTGGAAGGTCCAGGCCACCCGGCCCGGCAGCGTCATCGACAGGTACGGCGAGTTGACGCCCTTGCCGGCGAGATCGCCGGTCTGGAACGTCCGCGACGCCGTCGGGTCGTATAGGAAGAGCTCGGCGGGCGCACCGGCCTCGAGCGGTCCGCCGTGACCGGCCAGCCTGCCGATCCGGGCGGGCGTCGCCGAGAGCACCCGCGCGATGTCGGTCCAGCCGAGCATCCCGCTGTCGACGACGGACGCCTGAACGACGCTGAGCGCCGACTCGAGGCCGACCATCCCGAACGCGGCGGCGTCCCACTCGCAGTCCTTGGACTCGACGGGGTGCGGCGCGTGGTCGGTGGCGACGATGTCGATGGTGCCGTCCGCGAGCCCGGCGCGCAGCGCCTCGACGTCCTCGGCCCTGCGCAGCGGCGGGTTGACCTTGTAGCGCGCGTCGTATCCGGAGGCGAGCTCCTCGGTCAGCATCAGGTGGTGCGGGGTGACCTCGGCGGTCACGTCGATGCCGCGGGCCTTGGCCCAGCGGATCACGTCGACCGAGCCGGCGGTGGAGACGTGGCACACGTGCAGGCGGGACCCGACGTGCTCGGCGAGCAGCACATCCCGCGCGATGATCGACTCCTCGGCGACCGCCGGCCAGCCGGTGAGCCCGAGCTCGCCCGAGAGTGCGCCCTCGTTCATCTGGGCGCCCTGGGTGAGCCGCGGCTCCTGCGCGTGCTGGGCGATCACGCCGTCGAACGCCTTCACGTACTCGAGCGCCCTGCGCATGAGCAGCGGGTCGGAGACGCACTTGCCGTCGTCCGAGAAGACGCGGACCTGCGCCCGGGAGTCGGCCATCGCGCCGAGTTCTGCGAGCCGCTCGCCCTCGAGACCGACGGTGACGGCACCGATCGGACGGACGGTTGCGTAGCCCGCCGCCTCGCCGAGGCTGAGCACCTGCTCGACGACGCCGGCGGTGTCGGCGACCGGGGATGTGTTCGCCATCGCGAAGACCGCCGTGAAGCCGCCCGCCGCCGCGGCGCGGGTGCCGGTCAGCACGGTCTCGCTCTGCTCGTAGCCGGGCTCGCGCAGGTGGGTGTGCAGGTCGACGAGGCCGGGGAGCGCGAGCAGGCCGTCGGCGTCGATCACCGTCGCGCCGGCGGCGGAGAGCCCGGAGCCGGTCTCGGCGATGCGGCCGTCGCGGATGAGCAGGTCGGTGCGGGTGCCGTCGGCCAGCGTCGCGCCGCTGATCACGTAATGGGCAGGCACAGCTGAATCGTTCACACGCTCACTCATCGTTTCGTCGCCTCTTCGTCGGCACCGGACAGCAGGAGGTACAGGGCGGCCATCCGGACGGACACGCCGCTCGTGACCTGCTCTCTCACCGTCGAACGCGGCGAGTCGGCTGCCGCTGCCGAGATCTCCAGCCCGCGGTTCATCGGGCCTGGGTGCATGACAATGCTATCGGCCTTCAGGCGTGCGAGCCGTTCCTCGTCGAGCCCCCAGCGCCTGGCGTATTCGCGCGTGGTCGGGAAGAACGCCGCGTTCATCCGCTCGCCCTGGATGCGCAGCATCATCACGACGTCCGGGCGCTCGGCGATCGCGGCGTCCAGGTCGTAGCCGATCGCGGCCGGCCATCCGGACACATCCACCGGCAGCAGCGTCGGCGGGGCGACTAGGGTCACGTGTGCGCCGAGGGTGCGCAGCAGCCAGACGTTCGAGCGCGCGACCCGGGAGTGCAGGATGTCGCCGACGATGGTCACCGCGACGCCGTCGAGGTCCCTGCCCCGCGAGCCGGAGCCGTGCAGCCGGCGGCGCATCGTGAACGCGTCGAGCAGCGCCTGCGTCGGGTGCTCGTGCGTGCCGTCGCCGGCGTTGATGATGCCCGCGTCGATCCAGCCGCTCGTCGCGAGCGTCTGCGGCGCACCCGAGGCGCTGTGCCGCACCACGACCGCGTCGGCGCCCATCGCCTCGAGGGTCTGGGCCGTGTCCTTCAGGCTCTCGCCCTTGGAGACGCTGGAGCCCTTCGCCGAGAAGTTGATGACGTCGGCGGACAACCGCTTCGCGGCCGCCTCGAACGAGATCCTGGTGCGCGTCGAGTCCTCGAAGAACAGGTTGACGACGGTCTTGCCGCGCAGGGTCGGCAGCTTCTTGACCTCGCGCTCCTGCACGTCCGCCATGTCCTCGGCGACGTCGAGCAGCCGGATGGCGTCCTCGCGGGCCAGCGTCTTGGTCGACAGCAGGTGCCTCATGCCGCGCCCTCCTCGATCGTCACCGACTCCTCGCCGTCGACGTCCGCCAGGCGCACGTAGATGCGCTCGGAAGCGGCGGACGGCAGGTTCTTGCCGACGAAGTCCGCACGGATGGGCAGCTCGCGGTGCCCGCGGTCCACCAGCACGGCGAGCCGCACGGCGCGCGGACGCCCGATGTCGTTGAGCGCGTCCAGCGCCGCCCGGATGGTGCGTCCGGAGAACAGCACGTCATCGACCAGCACCACGGTCTTGCCGTCGATCGGGCCCGGCAGCGAGGTGGGCTGCGGGGTCCTCGTGGTGTTCCGCGACAGGTCGTCGCGGTACATCGTCACGTCGAGCGCGCCGACGATGTCGCCCGCGGACGCGACGGCCTGCGGTTCGATGCGCTGGATGTTCTCGGCGATCCTCCTGGCCAGCACGACGCCACGCGTCGGGATGCCGAGGATCACCAGATCGTTCGTTCCCCGGTTGGACTCGAGGATCTCGTGCGAGATCCGAGTCAACGCCCGGGAGATGTCAGCCTGGTGCAGCACGGTGCGCGCTGTCATGCCGACCTCCTTCCCCGCCTCACAGGACGGCTCGTTAAAGGATGTCTACCGATCGACGAGTCTACCAGGGCGCGCGCCTCCATCCGTTCCGGACTTCTTCCCGCGACACGCCGAAGGATGGCGTGAGCAACTCCGCAACCGATCCCAGATCGGCCAGGCACTCGCCGCCGCTCAGTTGCCGAGGAACGCCGCGAACGCCTTCTTGTCGGTCACCGAGCCGGGATACTGCTTGCCGTTCACGAGGACGGTCGGCGTGCCCTGGATGGAATCGAGCACCTTCCTGCCGTCCACCTCGATCGGTCCATTCTGCGAGTGCACGGTGTTCGCCTGCGCCCACGCCTGGTACGGCCCGCTGCGCGTGATGCAGCCGCTGATATCGGCGATCCCCAGATCGGTCGCCCGCTTGGCGAGCTCGTCGTCGGTGAGACCGCTGGAGCCCTCTTCCGGCTGGTCGGCGAACAGCGCCTGGTAGTAGTCGAGCACCTTGTTCTGGTCGTGCACGCCGACGCACACCAGGGCGGCCGCCGCACGGGTCGAGTAGCCGGTGCCGTTCGAGCGCGAGTCGAGGAAGGTGATCGGGTGCAGACGCACGGTGACCGAGTCGTCCTTCACCGCGTTCGACAGCGTGGCGCCGTTCGTGCGCTCGAACTCGCCGCAGAACGGGCACATCGCATCGAACCAGATGTCGACCTTCTTCTCGCCCGTGCCTGCACTGAGGTAGCCGCCGTCGAAGTTGACAGCGCCGTCGGTCCCCGTCGGCGGTTTGGCCGTCGCGACCGGCACGCTGGAGTCGCCCATCAGCGAGCACGCGGCCGCTCCTGTGGCGACCGCGACGCCGAGCACGGTCGCGGCGATCGCGCGGACGATTCGCTTCATGCCTGTCCCCTGTTCAGGTGCGCGGGTTGTTCTGCGCGATCTTCGCCAGCAGCCCGTTCACGAAGCCGGCGGAGTCGTCGGTCGAGAGCACGGTGGCCGCCTCGACGGCCTCCGAGATCGCGACGCCCTCCGGCACCGCGTCGTTGAAGAGCAGCTCCCAGACGCCGATGCGCAGGATGGCGCGATCGACGGCGGGCATGCGCGCGAGCGTCCAGCCCTGGGCGTACGTCTCGATCTGCTCGTCGATCTCGTCCTGGTGGTCGATCACCCCGTCGACGATCTCGCGGGCGTACAGCCACGACGCCTCACGCGCCGGCTCGTTCGCCGCGCGCTCCGCCTCGGCGGCCAGGGCCTGCGGCAGCGAGAGCTGCCGCAGGTCGGCGCTGAAGAGCACGTCGAGGGCGCGCTTGCGCGCCTTGGTCCTCGCGCTCACTAGTCGTTGACGCGGCCGAGGTAGTCGCCCGTGCGGGTGTCGACCTTGACCTTCGTGCCGGTCTCGAGGAACAGCGGGACCTGGATCTGGTAGCCGGTCTGCACCGTGGCGGGCTTGGTGCCGCCGGTCGAGCGGTCGCCCTGCAGGCCCGGCTCGGTGTAGGTGATCTCGAGCACGACGGAGGCCGGGAGCTCGACGTAGAGCGGCTCGCCCTCGTGCAGCGCGACGGTGACGTTCTGGTTCTCGAGCATGAAGTTGGCTGCGTCGCCGACGACCGGGCCCGGGATGGTGATCTGGTCGTAGTCGCTGGTGTCCATGAACACGAAGTCAGCGCCGTCCTGGTACAGGTACTGGTAGTCGCGGCGGTCGACGTTGGTGATCTCGATCTTCGCGCCCGCGTTGTAGGTGCGGTCGACCGTCTTGCCGGTGGTGACGTTCTTCAGCTTGGTGCGGACGAACGCACCGCCCTTGCCCGGCTTGACGTGCTGGAACTCGATCACGCTCCAGAGCTGTCCGTCGATGTTGAGGACGATCCCGTTCTTGATGTCAGCGGTCGATGCCATGCGCGTGTTCCATTCGGTATTCGGAAGATTCGGGTGGATGCGGACGCCGGAGCGTCGTCCACGAAGGGGGTCCATCCAGCGGCGGCCCCAAGAGATTCTAAAGGTCAGCGCGCGTTTCGGCGAATGGAGGCGAGCGCGAGCCGGTACGACTCGAAGCCGAAACCGGCGATCACCCCGGTCGCGACGGCGCTGATGACACTCGTGTGCCGGAACTCCTCGCGGGCGTGCGGGTTGGAGATGTGCACCTCGATGACCGTCCCACCGGCCTTCGTTACCATGCCCACCGCATCCCGCAGCGCGTAGGAGTAGTGCGTCCACGCGCCCGCGTTGAGGATGACGGGCGCACCGGTGTCGATCGCCTCGTGCAGCCAGCCGAGCAGCTCGCCCTCGGTGTCGGTCTGCCGGAGGTCGATCGTCAGCCCGGGGGCGTCGTCCTGCAGCAGCGCGCGCAGGTCGTCGAGGGTCCCGGAGCCATAGACGTCGGGCTCGCGGGTGCCGAGCCGCCCGAGGTTCGGGCCGTTCAGAACGAGGACGCTGGTCATGCCGCTCACCCTACCGGTGCCTCCCCGTCCGCGAGCGGCCGGACGCGCACGGCGGACCAGACGTCGTCGACGGAGACGTTGCTGACGGGACGCCAGCCGAAGGCGCCTGACTCCGCGATGATGACGTCGCGGTTGACGTCGGCGCGACCGCCCTTCGGGTACAGGAACCAGACGGCTCGTGCGCCGCCGAGCACAGGAAGCTGCCCGGCGAAACGTTCGAGCAGCTCGTCGCGCGTGCGCACGAACGTCACCGCGACGGCGGCCGCGGCGGGCGCCGACTCCGTGACGCCGTCCGGCAGCGGATCGAGCAGTGCGCGCTCCGGCTCCGACGCTCCGGACACGCCGAGCGCGTCGCCCGGCCGGACCAGCAGCTTCTCCGCAACGGTCTTCGCCATCAGGAGCCGATCTCCTGGTAGGCGGCGAACAGCAGGCTCTGGTCGGGACCCGCGAGCACGGTCGGGCGGGCGACGTCGTCGAGCACAATGAACCGGAGCAGGCTGCCGCGGGCCTTCTTGTCGCGCTGCATCGTCGCCAGCAGCGTCTGCCAGCGACCGAGCGGGTAGCTGGTGGGCAGTGTCAGGGATTCCAGGATGCGGCGGTGCCGCTCGACGACCTCGTCGCTCAGGCGCCCGCTCAGCCGGCCGAGCTCGGCCGCGTACACCATCCCGACCGAGATCGCCGCGCCGTGCCGCCACTGGTAGCGCTCCGCGTGCTCGATCGCGTGGCCGAGGGTGTGGCCGTAGTTGAGGATCTCGCGGAGGCCCTGCTCGGTGAAGTCCTCCCCCACGACGCGCGCCTTGATGCCGATGGAGAGCTCGACGAGCCGGCGGAACTCCGGCGACTCCGGGTCGGTGGCGACGTCCACGTCCCGTTCGATGATGTCCAGGATCTCCGGCTCGGCGATGAAGCCGTACTTGACGACCTCGGCGAAGCCGGCGAGCAGCTCGTTCCGCCCGAGCGAGGTGAGCGTGTCCAGGTCGCAGACCACGGCCGACGGCGCGTAGAAGGCGCCGACGAGGTTCTTGCCCTCCGCCGTGTTGATGCCGGTCTTGCCGCCGACCGCCGCATCCACCATCCCCAGCACCGTCGTCGGCACCTGCACGAGCGTCACGCCGCGCAGCCAGGTGGCCGCGACGAAGCCGGCGAGGTCGGTCACCGATCCGCCGCCGAAACCGACGACAGCGTCGGAGCGCGTGAAGTCGGCCTGGCCCATGATCTGCCAGAGGAACGAGGCGACCTCGATGCGCTTGGCCGCCTCGGCGTCCGGGACCTCGGCGAGGAGCACCTCGTACGTCCCGAGCAGCGACTCGCGGAGCTCAGCGGCCGCGGCGCCCAGGGTCGGCGCGTGCACGATCAGGATCTTGCTGACGCCGCTGCCGAGGTGACGCGCCAGCTCGAAGCGCAGGCCGCGCCCGACGACGACGGGGTACGGTCGCTCCCCCGCCACCAGGATCTCGGTCGGTTCGTCGGTCATTCCATTCCCTCCTCGGCCCAGCGGGCGATCTCTTCGACGATGGTCTCGATCGGCCGGGACGATGTGTCAGCGGTGTAGTCGGCGAGCGACTCGTAGAGGCCCCGGCGCTCGGAGACGAGCCGCTTCCAGGATTCGATGTCGGTCACCAGCGGCCGCTTGCTGTTCGCGATGCGCTTGGCGATCGCCTCCGGCTGCACGGTGATCAGGACCACGCGCGTCTCCGCAAGGTCGGCGCGGGTGTCGGCGTCCAGGATCGCGCCGCCACCGAGCGAGACGACGCCCGGCTCTGCGACCGCCTCGGCGACCGCCGCGCGCTCCAGCCGACGGAAGTACGGTTCGCCGTGCTCGGCGAAGATGCCGGGGATCGGTCCGTGCTGGGAGACGACGACCGCGTCGGTGTCCACGAACGGCAGCCCGAGCCGTTTGGCCAGCCGCTTGCCGATTCTGGTCTTCCCCGCCGCGGGCGGCCCGATCAGGACGATCGTCACCGCGGCGCTCAGGCGTACGGAGCGCTCAGGCGCTCGGTCGCAAGGTTCTCCGGGATGGCGTCGAGGTAGCCGCGCAGGTTGCGCGCGGTCTCCGCGACGGAGTCGCCGCCGAACTTCTCCAGCACGGCGTTCGCCAGCACGAGCGCGACCATCGCCTCGGCCACGACGCCGGCGGCGGGGACGGCACAGACGTCCGAGCGCTGGTGGTGCGCCGGCGCGGCCTCGCTGGTGGCGATGTCGATGGTGCGCAGCGCGTGCGGCACCGTGGCGATCGGCTTCATCCCGGCGCGGACGCGCAGAACGCTGCCGGTGCTCATGCCGCCCTCGGTGCCGCCGGCCTTGTCACTGGTGCGGACGATGGTGCCGTCCTCGGCGACGAGCTCGTCGTGCGCCTCCGACCCGCGACGGGTCGTGGTCAGGAAGCCGTCGCCGACCTCCACGCCCTTGATCGCCTGGATGCCCATCAGCGCCGCGGCGAGCTGCGCATCCAGTCGGCGGTCCCAGTGGACGTGCGAGCCGAGCCCCGGCGGGAGCCCGTAGGCGAGCACCTCGACGACGCCGCCCAGCGTGTCGCCGTCCTTGTGGGCGGCGTCGACCTCGGCGACCATCCGCTCCGAGGTCTCCGGGTGGAAGCAGCGCAGCGGATCGGCGTCCAGGGCCGCGACATCCCCCGGCTTCGGCAGCGGGGCGTCCTCCGGAACCCGGACGGGCCCGATCGAGAGCGTGTGGCTGACCAGGGTGATCCCGAGCTCCGCGAGGAACGAGCGCGCGACGGCGCCCAGCGCGACGCGCGCGGCCGTCTCCCGGGCGCTGGCGCGCTCAAGCACCGGCCTGGCCTCGTCGAAGCCGTACTTCTGCATGCCGACCAGGTCGGCGTGGCCGGGGCGCGGGCGTGTCAGCGCGGCTCCGCGGCCCGAGCTGAGCTTCTCGGGGTCGACCGGCTCCGGGCTCATCACGTCGACCCACTTCGGCCACTCCGTGTTGCCGATGCGCAGCGCGATCGGGCTGCCGAGGCTCAGGCCATGCCGGACGCCGCCGGAGACCTCCAGTGCGTCCTGCTCGAACTTCATCCGTGCGCCGCGGCCGTAACCGAGCTTGCGGCGCGCGAGATCGGCGCGCACGTTCTCGAGCGAGACGGGCACCCCGGCGGGGAGCCCCTCCAGGACGGCGATGAGTTCGGGGCCGTGGGATTCCCCGGCGGTGAGCCAACGAAGCATGCTTCGATTCTGGCACAGCGCGGTGGAGCGCCCCGCCGGGTTACGCCGGGACGGTCACTCGCTCACCGGGGCGCCGGCCGCGTCGATCCCGACCGCGTCGAGCATCGCTGCGAGCACCTCGTCCTCGCCCTGCAGCGGCTGCAGCGGGTCACCGGAGACGAAGATGCGCACCTGCAGCAGCGCCTGGTGGACGAGCAACGCGAGGCCGGACACGACCCGGCCGCCCACGGCCTGCCAGCTGGCGGCCAGCGCGCTTGGCCACGGGTCGTACGCAACGTCGAACAGCAGCGAGCGCCGCCGCGTGGAGTCGGTGTAGACCGCGGCGGTGGAGGTGCCGCCCGGCAGGGCGCTGATGACGAGTTCCGGGACGTCCAGCGAGCGGTCCGCCTGCGCGAACGACCGCAGCCGCACCATCAGCCCGGCCTCGTGCGCGAGCGCCTCCAGCCACACGCTCTTCTCGAGATTGCGGACGTGCACGTCGACGCGCTCGGCGCCGAGCTCTGCCGCGGCGATGAGCGCGGATGCGGCGGTCGCTCCCCCGCCGAGGATGTGGACGTAGCGGGCGCTCTCGACGCCGGCAGCCTGAAGTGCGCGCACCATGCCGGGGACGTCCGTGTTGAAGCCGCGCACCTCGTCGCCGTCGAGCAGCACCGTGTTGGCGGCGCCGGTCTGCTCGGCCACCCGGTCGGTCTCGGTGAGCAGCGGGAGGACGGCCTGCTTGAGCGGCATCGTGAGCGACAGACCGCGCCACTCGGGCCCGAGTCCGTCGATGAAGCCCGCGATGGCCCCCTCGGCGACGTCGACGGGTTCGTACGCCCAGTCGAGGCCGAGCACGCCGTAGGCGGCGCGGTGCAGGGCCGGTGACTTCGAGTGGCCGATGGGCGAGCCGAGGACCGCGAGCTTGCGCGTGGGGGCCTTCGCGGAGGTCTTCGCTTTGGCGGACGACGGCTTCGCCTTCTTCGCCGCGGGCTTGGCCGGTGTGGGCGCCGGCGCGGTTGCCGGCTCGGGCTCGGCCTCCGGCGCGGGCTCGTCCGCGGCGGCGTCTACCTCCTGGTCGTCCGCCGGCTCCTCGCTGTCGGCGGCGGCCTCCGCCTCCGCGACGGCCTTCTCCTCCGCCTCGGCCTCGCGCTCCGCCTCGACGAGCTCGGCGATCAGGGCCTCGGCCGACGCCTCGGACACGCCGTCCTCGACGGACTCGGCGCGTGCGTTCTTCTTGCTGGCGTCACTCATATCCGGGGTTGTCCTTCATCCACTGGTGCCACTTCTCGACCGCCGCCTCGTGCTCCGCGAGCGTCGTCGAGAAGATCGTCTCTCCGGTCTTCAGATTCCAGGTCACGAAGAACATCCACGGGCCGTTCGCGGGGTGCACGGCGGCGTTGATCGCCAGGTCGCCCGGGTTCGAGATCGGGGCGGGCGGCAGACCCGGGTGCACGTAGGTGTTGTACGGGTTGCTCGCGTCGGCGCGCTCGGCGTCGGTCGTGCCCGCACGCTCGGTGTGGCCGGTGCCGTAGGTGACGGTCGCGTCCGACTCGAGCTTCCAGCCCTGCGCGAGCCGGTTGAGGAAGACGCGGGCGACCTTCGGATAGTCGTCCTTCAGGCCCGCCTCCCGCTGCACGACGGACGCGAGCAGGACGGTCCTCCAGCGGTCCGCCGGTGCGACGCCCGCGTCGTCGAGTGCCTGGAACATCCGGTTCACCATCGTGGTGATGGCCTCCTTGGCGGTGGTGCTCGGCCCGAAGGTGTACGTCGCGGGGAACAGGAAGCCCTCCAGCGACTTCGCCTGCGGCGGCAGCCCGTACGCGGCCGGCGTCGAGGACGCCTTCTGCAGGTCGGCGAGCGGGATCTTGGTGCTGTCCGCGACGATCTTCAGGATGTCCTTCTCGGTCGTTCCCTCCGGGATCACCGCGGTGTTCTCCACGCGCGAGGCGGGATCCTGCAGCGCGATCAGCGCGGACTGCGCGCTCATCCGCTTGGCCAGCTTGAAGACGCCGGGCTGGAACTCCACCTGCGGGTGCTGGCGGAGCAGCAGCTCGTAGAACGCGTCGTAGCTCTTGGTGACCCCCGCGGCGTGCAGGTTCGTCGCGATGCTGTCGCCGGTGTCCCCCGACTTGATCGTGAACATGACCTCGCCGGTGCCGTCGCCGGTGTAGTCGTTGTCCACCGGGCTCAGCGCGGTGACGATCTTGGCGATCTGCGGCTGGAAGAACGCGTACGCTCCCCCGCCCAGTCCGCCCAGGATCAGCAGGACCACCAGCGTCACCACGAGCGGCTTCACCCAGCGGCGCTTGCGCTTCGGAGCGTCCTCGTGCGAGAGGTAGTGCTGCTGCCGCCACGCCAGCGGCGACTCGGCCTGGGAGGAGGCAGGCTCCTCGTCGAGCGCACCGAACAGCGCACGAACGGGATGTTCGTGCTCGTGGCCCTGGTCGGATCCGTGCCTGACGCCGACGCCGACGGCCTCCAGCTCCGGCTCCTCGGCCGGCTCGACCTTGGCGACCGGCCCGGTGATGACGGAGTCGAAGTCCAGCCCCGCGAGCGCGCTGCGCTCGGCCTCCCGCGCATCCGCCTGCGGCTGCGCCGCCTCCGGTGACGTCGCGTTCTGCTGCGCCTCGGCCGCCTCGGCGGCCTCTGCCGCTTGCCGGGCCTCGCGCGCCTCGCGGCGGGTCATCGGCGGTCGGTTCACGGCAGGGAACGCGGGGGGATCCGGCTTCTCCTGCGGGTTCTGCGCCAAGCTGCTGTCCAATGCTCTTATTCGACGGGTTCGCCCGGCGGACGGCCAGAGGCGCGCTCCGCGTCGAGGGCGTGCTGCAAAATTATCGTGGCCGCCACCTGATCCACCACCGGACGCGCAGTTTTCGAGTTTCTGCCGGACGCCCGGAGCGCGGAATGGGCCGAGACCGTGCTCAGCCGCTCGTCCACAAGGCGTATCGGAGCCTCCACCTCCCCGCCGAGCGCTTCGGCGAAGGCCACGGCGTCGGCGGTGGATGCGGTGTGCGCGCCCGAAAGGGCCAACGGAAGCCCGACGATAATCTCGAAAACTCCGAGTTCGCTCACGATCTCGGCGATCCTGCGGCGATCCGCAGCATCCTCGGAGCGTGCGACGGTCTCGAGAGGGGTCGCCAGCATCCCGTGGAGGTCGGACCGGCTGACGCCGATCCTGACCTTGCCGACGTCGATGCCGAGCCGAACTCCCGTCCGCACGCGCTACCCGATCGCCGACGACACCGCGCCGAGCGCGGCCGGGATCGCGTCCGCGTCCGTTCCGCCGCCCTGTGCGAGGTCCGCCTTGCCGCCGCCGCCCCCGCCGAGGATGCCCGCGGCGGTCTTGGCGAGCGCGCCCGCGTTCACGCCGGCGTCGCGCGCGGCCTGGTTCGTGGCCACGATGACGACGGGCTTGCCCGCGGCGCGCGCCGCGAGGGCGACCGTCGCCGGGTCGGACCCGAGGCGCTCGCGCACGGTCGTGACGAGCAGGCGCAGGTCGTCGGCCGAGTTCAGGGTGCCCGCGTCCTCCGCGACCACGGTCACCGCGCCGCGACGGGTCGCGGACTCCAGCAGCCCCGGAACCTTGTCGAGCACGGCGCGCGCCTCGAACGCCTGGATGCGCTTCTCGGCCGCCTTCAGGCTCGCCATCAGGTCGGCGATCTTCTCCGGCAGTTGCTCGCGCGGCGTCTTCAGCGAGCTGGAGAGCTGCGAGACGATCGTGCGCTCGACCGCGAGGTCCTGGAACGCCTCCAGCCCGACGAGCGACTCCACTCGACGGTTGGTGGAGCCGACGGACGACTCGCTGACCAGGTTGATCATCCCGATCTCGGCGCTGCTGGACACGTGCGTGCCCGCGCAGAGCTCGCGCGACCAGGGGCCGCCGATGTCGACGACGCGCACGACGTCGCCGTACTTCTCGCCGAACAGCGCCATCGCGCCGAGGGCCTTCGCCTCCGCCAGCGGCAGCTCGCGGGTGGTCACCTCCAGGTTGTCCCGGATCGCGTTGTTCGAGATCTCCTCGATCTCGCTGCGCGTCTCCGGCGACAGGGCCTGGTTCCAGGAGAAGTCGAGGCGCAGGTAGCCGGCCTTGTTGTACGAGCCGGACTGGTGCGCGTTGGGGCCGAGCACCTGGCGGAGCGCGGCGTGGACGATGTGCGTGCCGGAGTGCGCCTGCCTGGCGCCGCGACGGTACTGTGCGTCGACCAGGCTGGTCGCCGGCGCGCCGACGCCCACCTCGCCGCTGCGGACGAGCACCTTGTGGCTGATCAGGCCCTTCACCGGCTTCTGGACGTCGAGCACGTCGAGCTCGTAGCCCGGGCCGATGATGGTGCCGGCGTCCGCGTCCTGACCGCCCGACTCGGCGTAGAGCGCCGTCGCACCGAGGATGATCTCGGCGACCTGGCCCTCGGTCGCCTTCGAGACAGACTGACCGTCGACGATCAGCCCGAGAACGCTCGACTCCGTCTCCAGGTCCGTGTACCCAGTGAACACGGTCTCACCCTGCGCGCGGAACGCGCTGTAGACGGAGAGGTCGGCGAGCGCGGTCTTCTTCGCCTTCGCGTCCGCCTTGGCGCGGGCGCGCTGGTCGGCCATGAGGCTGTCGAACGCGCCGCGGTCGACGCTGAGGCCCGCCTCCTCCGCCATCTCCAGCGTGAGATCGATCGGGAAGCCGTAGGTGTCGTGCAGCAGGAACGCGGTGTCGCCCGCGAGCTGGTCCTTACCCGACTTGCGCGTGTTCGCGACCGCGGTGTCCAGGATGCTGGTGCCGGCCGCGAGCGTGCGCAGGAAGGTCTCCTCCTCGGCGTAGGCCAGCTGGGAGGTGCGCGCGAACTCTGTCTCGATCTCCGGGTATGCGGCCTTCATGGCGTCACGGGACACCGGGAACAGCTCCGGGAACGTCGCACCCTCGACGCCGAGCAGCCGCATCGCGCGCACGGTGCGGCGCAGCAGCCGGCGCAGCACGTAGCCGCGGCCCTCGTTGGACGGCGTGACGCCGTCGGTCATCAGCATCAGCGCGCTGCGGACGTGGTCCGCCACGACGCGCAGTCGCACGTCGTCCTCGTGCGCCTCGTTGCCGTACGGCTTGTTCGCGAGCTCCGCGGCGCGGTCCAGCACCGGACGCACCTGGTCGATCTCGTACATGTTGTCGACGCCCTGCTTGATGAACGCGACGCGCTCGAGGCCCATGCCGGTGTCGATGTTCTTCTTCGGCAGGTCGCCGAGGATCTCGAAGTCCTTCTTGCCCGTGCCCTCGCCGCGCAGGTACTGCATGAAGACCAGGTTCCAGATCTCCACATAGCGGTCGTCGTCGGTCGCGGGACCGCCGTCGATGCCGTACGCGGGACCGCGGTCGAAGAAGATCTCCGAGCACGGGCCGGCGGGGCCGGGCTGGCCGGTCGACCAGTAGTTGGTGTCCTTGCCGAGGTCCTGGATGCGCTCGGGAGGGAGGGTGGAGACGCGCTGCCAGATCTCCCGCGCCTCGTCGTCCTCCTCGTAGACGGTGACCCACAGGTCGTCCGGCGAGAAGCCGAGGCCGCCCTCCTCCTCGGATGTGGTCAGCAGATCCCAGGCGAAGGTGATCGCCTGCTCCTTGAAGTAGTCGCCGAACGAGAAGTTGCCGCACATCTGGAAGAACGTGCCGTGCCGAGGGGTCTTGCCGACCTCCTCGATGTCGAGGGTGCGGATGCACTTCTGCACGCTCGTCGCGCGCGGGAACGGCGCGGGGACGACACCGGTCAGGTACGGAACGAAGGGCACCATCCCGGCCACCGTGAAGAGCAGCGACGGGTCGTCGCTGACCAGGGAGGCGGAGGGGACGACGGTGTGACCGCGCTTGGCGAAGAAGTCGAGCCAGCGGCGGTGGATTTCAGCAGTCTGCATGGGTTCCGGTCGTATCGAAGCGTGCGTGGGGATGAGAGACGGTCAGTCGCCGTCGATGGCCGAGCGGATCTCGGCCTCGCGCTGCCGGTAGCCGTCGGAGACGGCCTCGCCGAAGTCGCGCGCCTTCTTGTCGAGCGTGCTGAAGAACTCGCGGCCCTTGGGGGTCTCGTTGACCTTGTGGGCGACGGCGAAGCCGAGTGCGACGCCGGCGAGCAGCCACAGGAAACTCTTCATTGCTGGATCTTCCCTCCCTGGATGCGTGCGCGCGAGGCGCACTCGCGCAAGTCTAGTCCGCTCCGCCGCGGCGACGCCGGGAGCCGCCCGCCGCCCGGAACGCGGCCCGCGCGGCCGCGCTGAACCCCGCGAGCTTGATGAGCGGGCCGCCCACGGTCGCGGCGAACAGGGCGACCAGGGCGGAGACGTTGCCGGTGACGTCGGCGACGTTCTTGGTGATCACGTCGACGCGCGCGAGCTGCTTGTTCGTCTCCTGCAGCGTCGTCGCCGTCTCATCCAGGATCGGCGTGATGCCGTCGCTGGCCTCCTTGATCGCATCCCTCGTGGAGTCGAGGACGCGCCCGAGCTTCAGCAGCGGAACGGCGATGAAGCCAACCAGCACGGCGAAGACCACCGCCGCGATCAGTCCCGCGATGTCTCCTGCGGACATGTCGGCCCCCTCCATTCCGTGACGGGCATACATTCCCAGCGTACGGGAATGCCGCGTCGGGGAAAAGGAGAACGGGGCCGTGGCGCGAAGCCACGACCCCGTTCCAGGGAGTCTCGCGATCCTTAGCGGGCCGCGTAGTACTCGACGACGAGCTGGACGTCACAGGTGACGGGGACCTCGGCGCGCTTCGGGCGACGCACGAGCACCGCCTGCAGCTTGTCGAGCTCGACCTCGAGGTAGCCCGGGGTCTTCGGCAGAACGTCGACGTGACCGCCGGCGGCCGCGACCTGGAAGGGCTCGGTGCCCTCGGAGCGGGCCTTGACGCCGATGGTCTGACCCGGCTTCACGCGGAACGACGGGCGGTCGACGATCTTGCCGTCGACGAGGATGTGACGGTGAACGACGAACTGGCGGGCCTGCGAGATGGTGCGGGCGAAGCCGGCGCGGAGCACGAGGGCGTCCAGACGCATCTCGAGGAGCTCGACCAGGTTCTCACCGGTCAGACCCTGGGTGCGGCGGGCCTCCTCGAACGCGATGCGGAGCTGCTTCTCGAGGATGCCGTACTGGGCGCGCAGACGCTGCTTCTCGCGCAGACGAACGGCGTAGTCGGAGTCGGCCTTGCGCTTCGTGCGGCCGTGCTCACCCGGGGCGTACGGGCGCTTCTCCATGTAGCGGGCGGCCTTCGGGGTGAGGGCGATGCCCAGTGCGCGAGACTCACGGGTCTTGCTGCGGGAACGTGAAGACACGGTTTCCTTTCGGTTTTCTCTCTATAGGTTCGATGGATGCGGGCACGCTGAAGCCCGCAGAGAGAGGGATTGTCGCCGTGGACGCCCGGCTAAAGGGCCATTCCGTCGAAACCGTGTCCCTGGCAGCCGCACCCTGAACACGCTTCTAGGCGCATCGATTCTAGCAGAACACGCGCGCCGCTTTCGTCACTCCCCGCGGACGATGCGGCGGAGCTTGGCCAGCCGCGCGGAGACGTCGCGTTCGTTGCCGTGCTCCGTCGGGGCGTAGTAGCTCGTGCCCTTCAGCTCGTCGGGCAGATACTGCTGCCGCAGCACACCGAGCGCGTCGTCGTGCGGATACTTGTAGCCCTTGCCGTGGCCGAGTCGCTTCGCGCCCGGGTAGTGCGCATCCCGCAGGTGCTTGGGCACTCGCCCGATCTTGCCGGCGCGCACGTCGGCGATCGCCGCATCCAGCGCCATGTACGCGGCGTTCGACTTCGGCGCCGTTGCAAGGTGGACGACCGCCTGGGCGAGCGGGATGCGCCCCTCGGGCATCCCGATGTACTGCACCGCGTCCGCCGCGGCGATCGCGACCACCAGTGCCTGCGGGTCGGCCATGCCGATGTCCTCGGAGGCCGAGACGATGATGCGCCGCGCGATGAAGCGCGGGTCCTCCCCCGCCTCGATCATGCGGGCGAGGTAATGCAGCGCCGCGTCCACGTCCGAGCCGCGCACCGACTTGATGAAGGCGCTGATCACGTCGTAGTGCTCGTCGCCGTTGCGGTCGTAGCGCAGCAGCGCCCTGTCCACGGCCTGCGCCACGAGCTCGGCGGTGATCACCGGCTTCTTCTTCGACGTCGCCGGAGTGGAGGATGCGGCGGTCACCGACGCCGCCTCCAGCGCGGTGAGCGCGCGCCGGGCGTCGCCGGAGGCCAGCCGGATGAGCGCGGCGCGCGCCTCGTCGTCCAGCGTGTATTGTCCGGCGAGCCCGCGCTCGTCTGTGACAGCGCGGTCGATCACGACGCCCAGGTCGTCGTCGCTCAGCGTCTCGAGGGTGAGCAGGAGCGAGCGCGAGAGCAGCGGCGAGATGACGGAGAACGACGGGTTCTCGGTCGTCGCGGCGACCAGGATGACCCAGCCGTTCTCGACACCGGGGAGCAGGGCATCCTGCTGGGCCTTGGTGAAGCGGTGGATCTCGTCGAGGAAGAGCACGGTGGAGACGCCGTACAGGTCGCGCGTCGAGAGCGCCTCCTCCATGACCAGCCGCACGTCCTTGACGCCGGCCGTCACCGCGGAGAGCTCGACGAACCGCCGCCCGGACGAGTGTGCGATCGCCTGCGCCAGCGTGGTCTTCCCGGTGCCGGGAGGGCCCCAGAGGATGACCGAGACGGAGCCCGACTGCCCCTCCTTGTCGGATGCGAGCGCGACGAGCGGCGAGCCGGGCCGCAGCAGGTGCCGCTGGCCGGCGACCTCGTCGAGGGACTTCGGCCGCATGCGCACGGCGAGAGGCGTCGCCCCCGTCCGGAGCCCAGGCTGCACATCGACCACCCGATAAGGCTAGTCGCAACCACCGACGCCGCTTCCCCGCCCGAGCGGTTTGGAGTCCATAGGAGCGCCGGATAGGGTTCGATCCAGCAGATTCCCGCTCGACGGCGCCCCCGGAGGACACACGTGGCACCCAGCAAGCAGAACGACCGCGACGCGCGACAGGCCCGCGAGCGCCTCCGGGCGTACCAGGCCAGGCAGACGGTCCACGAGGAGAAGACGAAGCGGCGCAAGCGCGACAACTGGGTCGCCGGCATCGCCGTCATCGTGATCGTCGGGCTCGCCGTCGGGACGCAGCTGCTGTACTTCGCGAAGCCCGGTCCCGCGAGCGCATCCGCGTCGCCGTCGCCCTCCGCGTCGTCCGCCGCGCTGTCGCTGCCCTCGAAGTCCCTCGCCGAGGACCGCACCTGGACCGGCACCATGACGATCAACGGCATCCCGCTCGGGGTGTCGCTGGACGGTGCGAAGGCGCCCCAGGCCGTCTCCAGCACCGTCTACCTGACGCAGAAGAAGTTCTACGACGGGCTGAGCTGCCACCGCCTCACGACCAGCGGCATCTACGTGCTGCAGTGCGGCGACCCGGAAGGCACGGGCGGCGGCGGGCCCGGCTACGAGTACGGGCCCATCGAGAACGCGCCGAGCGACGACACCTACCCCGCCGGCACGATCGCGATGGCGCGCCAGGGCAACAACGCGAAGAGCCAGGGCAGCCAGTTCTTCATCGTCTACAAGGACACGAAGCTCGGCCGGGACGACGCGGGCGGCTACACGGTCATCGGGAAGGTCACGAGCGGACTGGACACGCTGGTGAGCCAGGTCGCCGACAAGGGCGTGAAGGGCGGGGCCGGAGACGGCGCACCCGCCGTGTCGACGAAGATCGACACCTTCACGCTGCAGTGACGCGGCGCGTGCAATAGGCTTTTCCCAATCCCGGCACCGCAAGCAAGGTGAGGCTCTTGGCTACTTCTGAACAGCACCCCTGGGGTCGCGTCGACGAGACCGGCACCGTGTACGTCCGCGAGGGCGACGGCGAACGCGTCGTCGGCGAGTACCCGGACGGTACCGCGGAGGAGGCGATCGCCTACTTCGAGCGCAAGTACACGGATCTCGCCGGCCAGGTCGGCCTGCTCGAGCAGCGCGCGCGGCGCGGCGCCCCGGCGAACGACGTGGCGAAGTCCGTCGCCAACCTCCGCAGCGCCGTCGAGGGCGCGAACGCGGTCGGCGACCTCGCCTCCCTGCTCACCCGTCTCGACGCCCTCGGCGGCACCGTCGAGGAGCTGACCGAGCAGCAGAGCGCCGAGGCCAAGGCCGCCGTCGAGAACGCGATCCTCGAGCGCACCGCCATCGTCGAGGAGGCGGAGGCGCTCGCGGCACAGGACCCCGAGCGGACGCAGTGGAAGCAGACGACCGCGTCGCTTGATGCGCTGTTCGCGCGCTGGCAGGCGCACCAGCACGACGGGCCGCGCCTGCCCAAGAACGAGGCGAACGAGCTCTGGAAGCGGTTCCGCGCCGCCCGGTCGACCATCGAGCACAACCGCAAGGCGTTCTTCGCCGAGCTCGACAGCCAGCACCGCGACGTGCGCTCCCGCAAGAACGCGCTCATCGAGCAGGCGGAGCGTCTGGTGCCGCTCGGGGCCGACGGCGTGCCGGAGTACCGGCGGCTGCTCGACCAGTGGAAGCTGGCGGGACGCGCGGGCAAGAAGAACGACGACGCCCTCTGGGCGCGGTTCAAGGCAGCCGGTGACGCGATCTACTCGGCGAAGGCCGAGGTCGACGCGCGCGACAACGTCGAGTACGAGGCGAACCTCCAGCTGAAGCTGGCGCTCC